>NZ_JBKJHC010000007.1:0-239064 GCF_046613565.1 Flavobacterium sp. RHBU_3
TATGTTCTTTACAATATTAGTTTCAATTTTCGTTAAGTCATCTATCGCCTTATCTCTTCTTGTAATTAAACTTAATGGTCATTAAAACCATAAGCTTACAGCACGCATTTCCAGCTTTTAATTCTCAATGTTAAAAATACCGGACTAAAGTATGATGAAGCGATTTATGCCAAATGTAGTTGTAAGAAATATAAGTAGGTGCGCAGGCATATCAAAAAATACGAAAACGTTTTCTATAAAAACAGCACCATTATATATAGTATTACTGACTATATCATTATTTTTATTTCAGATTCGTAAAGCCTTACTGCTATAACCATCAAAAATGAACTATTTTAAACACATCCTTCTGTCGGGCTACTTATTGTTTACGGGCTTTGCCATTGCCCAGATAAGACTGCCCAAAATTGCAAGCAGCGGCATGGTACTGCAACGCAATGAGCCACTGAATATATGGGGATGGGCATCACCCGGCGAAAAAGTAACCGTAAAATTCGACAAGAAGACTTATACAACCACAGCGGCTAAAGATAGCACCTGGGCGGTAATCCTGCCGGCACAAAAAGCAGGCGGGCCTTACACTATGGTGCTAAAAGGAAAAAATGAAATTACATTAAATGATATACTTATAGGTGATGTATGGATATGTGCAGGGCAGTCTAACATGGTACACCAGATGCGTATACATAGTGTAATGTATGCCAAGGAAATAGCTGAGGCAAACAATACTAAAATACGTCAGTTTTTTGTACCAAACACTACCAATCTTATAGCCCCTGAAACCGATGTACCGCAAACTTCCTGGTTGCCTGCAACAACGGAAAACATTGGTGATTTTTCGGTAGTGGCATATTTCTTTGCCAAAACGCTTTACGAAAAATACAACATCCCGATAGGTATTGTAAACACAAGCTGGGGAGGTACGCCAATAGAATCGTGGATAAGTGAAAGCGGATTTAAAAACTTTGCCGATGCAAAAGCACTCATAGAAAAGAACAGGCAACTAGCTATTAGCGGAGAAATTGATAAAGGAAAACTATTTAATTCGCCCGAACCAATAGATAAAGGAGTAACAGAAAAATGGTACAGCACAGATTATACCCCAAAAGGCTGGCACACCATAGCCATGCCCGGATACTGGGAAGACCAGGGCGTACACAACCTTGACGGTACGGTATGGTACCGCCGTGAGGTAGACATCCCTGAAAGCATACCCGGCAATCCGGCAAAAATATTCCTGGGGCGTATAGTAGATGCCGATGTGGTTTACATAAACGGTACAGAAGTGGGACATACTTCTTATATGTATCCGCAGCGTCGTTATGAAATACCAAACGGCCTGCTAAAACCCGGTAAAAACCTCATCACTATTAAGGTAACAAACAACTCGGGTAAGGGCGGTTTTGTACCCGATAAGCCGTACTACATTGCCACAGCAAAAGACACGGTTTCCCTTACGGGTTACTGGCAATATAAAGTGAGCCGGGTTAAAGACCCTGCCGAAAAACCGCTGGCAGGAGGAATAAACAAACAAAACCAACCTACTGTACTCTACAATGCTATGGTGGCACCATTCATATCATATAAAGTAAAAGGTTTTATATGGTACCAGGGCGAAAGCAATGCCGGTAAAGCCAATGAATATACTGCACTACAAACCGCACTGATACAGGACTGGCGTACCAAATGGAACGACAACAACCTGCCATTCCTGTTTACGCAATTGCCGGGTTATATGGACTACAATTACTGGCCTTCCGAAAGCCAGTGGGCGCTTTTCAGGGAAGCACAGGCTAAAACGCTTTCGGTACCCAATACCGCTATGGCTGTGACGATAGACCTGGGAGAATGGAACGATATACACCCTGACAGGAAGAAAGAAGTAGGTGAACGGTTGGCAATAGCCGCAAGGAAGCTGGCCTACAATGAAAAGATTGTGGCGGAAGGCCCGGTATATAAATCGTCTGAAATTTTGGGTGACAAAATTACCGTATCATTCAGCAACGCAAATGGCCTGAAAACCACCGATGGCGAAGCTCCGGCCGAATTTGCCATTGCGGGGGAAGACAAAAAGTTTGTATGGGCCAATGCCAAAATAGACGGACAAAAAATAGTACTGTGGAACGAAACTGTACCCGAACCAAGGTACGTACGCTACGCCTGGGCAGATAACCCGGTAAACCCTAACCTGGTAAACAGCGAGGAATTGCCTATGGCTCCTTTCAGGACAGATAAGTAAGCTTGAGAATTTTAAAAAACAAAGAGGGCTGCAATGCAGCCTTCTTTGTTTTCTATATGATGATGTTATTTATGTCCCTTTATTTCCTTTAATGTAATCGGGTCAATTTTCTCATAATACTCCAGGGTGTGTATGGGGCGTTCTATATCATACGGTATTGGCCTGTGGCTGAATTGGCTAAAATACAGCAGGCATCCGTCCTTCCAGAACTGGGCATCTATGCATTGCCTTTGCAGCTTGCCCTGCACATCGGTAAAACGCTGGGAATCTACATACGGCTGTACCTTATCCCACACTTTCTGGAACTGCCTTACCTGTTGCAGCCCGGTATCGTAGCGGTAGCAGATTTCATCCCATAGTATCCTGCCGCTTTTCATTTTATAATCCCACGGCACATGATGGAACCACAGCAGATACTCCTCAGGGCAGGTAGCCACATCATTAAACTGTGAGGCAAGCGGCTCGTGGTATTGGCTTACAGCATTACTGCCTGAAGTTGTACGGTTAAAACCGATACCGTTATCATCTGCCTGGTGGTAGTAGGGCGGCGTCCAGTCTTTACGCACGTTAGCCGGGGCATACCAGGGGCCGGGGCCGTAGTGGTGCTCTGCAGCAAAAATATGGTGCAGCCCCAGCGGCATAGAATAATTTACAGCAGCTTCACGGGATTGCAGCATCATTCCTTTTATGGGTGTCAAGAAATTTTGTTCCCATTCTTTATCATTTGTTTTATCTGCATTGCCAAAAGTAAGCCTGAGCCACTCATCTGCTATTGCATCGCTTTTTAAAGTATTACTCCATGCCAGCCTGCCGAAGGCATACCAGTTGGCCTGTGCAAAATGGTGCCCGCACCAGTTATCATCAAGACCAATGTTTGCCACACCGGCTATAGCGGTATATTTTTGAGAGAAGATACTACCATCAGTACAGCGAGCCACAGTGCTGTTTTTTCCGTGCTGCCAGGTATCGCTGTTTAAAAATTCCTCCCACATGGTAGACAGGAATACAAGCTGATTAGAGTGCCCCAGGTATTCCTGTGTGATTTGTACCTCCGGCATTACAGGTGTTTTTTTCATAGCACCAAACAGCGGGCTAAATGGTTCTCTCGGCTGAAAATCGATTGGGCCGTTCTTTACCTGTATGATTACATTTTCGCGGAACTTACCGTCTAATGGCATAAATTCGGTATAAGCCTGCTTTGCCCTATCGGTTTCGGTAGCATTGTACACAAACGCCCGCCACATTACAATACCTTTATATTTTTTCAGTACATCGGCCAGCATATTTGCACCATCAGCATGGGTACGTTTATAATCCTGAGGGCCGGGCTGCCCCTCGCTGTTAGCCTTTACCAGAAATCCACCAAAATCAGGTATGAGGCTGTAAATTTCAGCTGCTTTGGCCTTCCACCACTTTACAACATCTTTATTCAGTGGGTCGGCAGTAGGCAGGTTGCCCAGCTTTATTGGCGTAGCGAAATTGACCGACAGGTATACCCTTATCCCATACGGGCGCAGCACATCAGCAATGGCCTTTGTACGTTTCAGGTAATCTGTAGAAAGCATTTGCGGCGAAGCATTTACATTGTTCAACACGGCGCCATTAATACCAATGGATGCATTGGCACGCGCATATGCTGTCCAGGCCGTAATATCGTTAGCGGTAATGGTAAAAGCATCATCGCCTTTGTGCCAAAAAATGGATTCACCTGCATAACCACGTTCTATACTGCCGTTTAGGTTATCCCAATGGTTTAATATACGCAGCCCATAAGACGGATTAGACACTACATTTTCAACCGGCTGATGGATGTACTGCCTGCGCAGCAGTTCGTATGCGCCATACAGCAGCCCGGTTTCGGTACGGGCTTCAATACCGGCAGGTGTAAGCCTGTAGCCATCGGCTTTAAGGGCGTTATCTTTAGTGAGGATAAGCTTCACCGTAGCGCCGCTTTTACCTGTCCATCCTTTTTCGAGTTCTGTTTTGGCAATAAGCAGTGTGGGTGAGTTACCTGATGCAACAACCGTAACCTGGTTAGCTTTTACAGGCCTTAGCCACAGTTGGTGCCCGTTATCTGCAAAGGAAAACAAGGGGCTTAAAAACAATATAATGTACCAAAGTGGGTTACACTTTTTTATTCTGTAATACATAGTAAGGTATACTTTATTATTTCACTTTTACCACAACACTGCCCTGCTGTAAACCATCAGCAACAGCCTTAACAGTCATACTGCCCTTTTTGTGGTTCTTCGGTTTTACAATTACAAGGCAAAGCCCACTGAAAGCCGCACGCTCATGCGAAGGGAAGGGCACAAGGTTAGCACTGTCGCCATTGTCAGTGGCTACAATTTCACCATCTCCCTCTATATAAAAACGGATATTGTTTGCGGCATCGGGCACTACATTACCCTCCTTATCGGTTACTTTTACGGTTATAAAGCTAAGGTCGCTCCCGGCGGCATTCAACACAGCCCTATCGGGTACCAACTCTATTTTATAGGCGCTGCCTGTTGTAGCGATACGGTCTTCGACCCAGCGTTTCCCATTTTTATAGGCCACCACTTTTAATTCGCCGGGTGTGTACACCACATCATCCCACCTTATGCGGTATTCTAATGCGCCTTTTTTCTTCTTACCAAGTGATTTTCCGTTTAAAAACAGTTCAGCTTCATCACCCGATGTAAATACGTGCACAGGGGTTACCTGCCCTACCCTTTCGGGCCAGTTCCAGTGTGGTAGCAGGTGCGCCATAGGCTTCTCTGGGGCCCAGTACGACTGGTACAGATAAAAACGGTCTTTTTTAAAACCTGCCAAATCTATAAAACCAAAATATGAACTGCGTGAAAGATAGTACGGTGTGGGTTCACCCAGGTAATCCCACCCGCTCCACACAAAGCCACCAGCTACGTAAGGGTGACCATCCATAGTAGCAAATACCTTATCTGCCGATGAACCAAAATCTACCGAATACAGTTCGTAAGCGCTTACCTGTTGTTCTGTAGGGTTTCCGCCCGCATTGTCCTTTACCGGGGCACTATTTAGTGCTGCCACCGGAAAATAATACTTACCACGGCTGCTTACCGCAGCTGCATTTTCGCTGCTGATAATCATTTTACCCGGAAACTTTTCATGGAATGCAGGGAACAGCGGCGGGGTGGTGATACCTTTAAGCCCGGCATAGGCACCACCATTTCGTATACCCTCACCCTGATAGTTAAGGCTGATTACATCAACTACTGCCGGCAGTGGCATATCGGGTTTGGCATAGTTCATAGATACCGTTACAGGCCTTGTTGTATCTTCTTCTTTTATAATGGCCTTTAACCTTTCGGCAACGGCTGCACCGGCCTCACCTGTATATTGTTCACCCACTTCGTTACCAAAGCTCCACAGTATAATACCGGGGTGGTTCCTGTCCCTACGGAGCATGGCGCGCAAATCCTGTTCGCTCCACTCCGGGAAAATCAGGTGAAAATCCAGCGATGTTTTTTTACGTTCCCAGCAATCAAAGACTTCATCTACTACAAGGAAGCCCATTCTATCGAGCATATCCAGTAATTCGGGCGCAGGCGGGTTGTGTGCCAGGCGTATGGCATTACAGCCCGATTCGCCCAACAGTTCCAGTTGCCTTTCGGCTGCCCTTTCATTAAAAGCTGCACCCAGTGCACCAAGGTCGTGGTGCTGGTTGGCTCCTTTAATTATTATTTTTTCGCCATTTACAAAAAGCCCTTTCTCTGCATCAAACTCCAGGCTCCTTATACCGAAAGGTGTCTCATACACATCGAGCAGCCTGCCGTTTTGGTAAACCGAAGTTACCGCCACATACCTGTTGGGCTTCTGTGTTGGCGGGGGACCCCACAGCTTAGGGTTGGCTATTGTTACCTGTGCATCTGCTACAACACTTTTACCGGCGGCAATATCACGGCTTATGCTTTTAGCAGTTGCAGCAGCTTTCTTTTCTTTGTTTCCATTGGCATCAAGCCCGTATATAGCTGTAGTAATATCAAACTTACCAGCTTGGGCAGAGGTATTTTCTATCGTAGCTTCAATTTTCACCGTGGCAGACGCCGCCGAAACAATTGGGGTGGTTACATAAGTACCCCAATGCGCCACATGTACACTGCCCGTTTTTACCAGCCATACACTGCGGTAGATACCCCCACCGGGATACCAGCGTGATGAGCTTAGCGGATTATCTATACGGATAGCCAACTGGTTTTCGCCTCCAGGAATAATATAAGGCGTAAGGTCTACGCGCCACGATGCGTATCCGTAAGGCCACCCTCCTACCAACTGCCCGTTTAGCCACACCATAGCATAAGACATGGCGCCATCTATATCCAGGTAAATGTTTTTTCCTTTGTCTGTAGCAGGTATATCAAGTTTTCTCCTGTACCATGCCACTCCCTGGCTGGGCAGGCGCCCCATGCCCCCGCCTACTTCGGTATCCCAACCTTTATAAAAAGGCCCTTGTACCGCCCAGTCATGCGGAAGGTTTACTTCTTGCCATTTTGCATCGTTAAAACCGCCCTGTACAAATGGGAAATTATTACCGGGGCTTTTACCTACAGGCCTGGTGTAATGCTTTTCAGTATCTTTAATAAAGCTGTTACCCGATGGCATTATCCACGATTTCAGCACCGCACTCTTTGTCTTCACCTGAAGTGCCATTGTAGGCTCGGCATCGGCAGCTTTACCGTCTTCATTAACAGCGTCGGGGCGTACATCATATATAAGGCTGTCCGGCTTTTCTGTTGCCGCATATTTATAGAACTTCCAACCTTCATTAATGGAAATGCGTTCGCGCACCTCCTTATTACCTTTATCCTGCTTTTGGGCCACACAGCTATAAAAGCTAAAAATGCAACTGAAAAACAATATTTTATACAAAACCGGCTTACACATGGTAGATGATATTTTTTAATTAGATGATTGTAGTATTTAGTTGTTTGTTTTTAGTTCGCTCTGTGGCGGGCCAAGGTAAGTAGGCTTAAGACCTCCGGTATTAATTACTATTTTCTCCAGCACTATACCCGGGTTCAGTACCCTGAAACGGAGCTTGTGCCTACCCGGTTGCTTTATGGTGTGTTTTGTAGCCGAACGTATAATGTGTTCAGCCTGCCATTGTCCTAATTCTCCGCGATAATGTCCATTAAAATTAACCGATTGTGGCGTAGTATCGTCAAAAGAGATTTCGTACACCAATCCCTTGTTCTCATTGAAATTAAGCGTTGGCGCAAACAGCAGCTGTACTTCCACTTCCCCTGTTGATGTAAAATCAACATCATATTCCAGGTAAACAGCATCTTTTTCAGCAGGAGTATTATTTTGAGGGAACGTGGTAATCCCCGATTTCGTTTTCCCAAAATCAGGGATTACTTCCCAGTGTATTTGTTTAGTCCCCACAGCGCGCGAATAGTTTTCTGCTTCTATGGCTACATAACCGTCTTTCTCTTTAAATACTTTTCCTTGTGTAGCAGCTGTTTCAGGCACATATACCACTTCGGGCATTATGTTCTGTTTCGGTTCCTGCCACGAGGAATATCCTATACGTACCTGATCCATCATGTGTGCCCACTTACCACCCGATATAATGTCGCTGTATTGGTGTTGTAAAAAGGCATCGCGTGCAAAGCATTCCTTTACTTTATCAGCATAATAATTTGCCTCAATGTCATTCTTTGCTGCAAGCTGTTTGTTCTTAGCCACAGCAAAATACATTTCATACAAATTACTGCACGCGCTTACCGGATACAGTACCAGCTGGTAATATGCATCTCGATATTGCTGCGGCATTACATCATACAGGCGATAAGCATCAAGCGCAAGGGTACGGTAATCGTTCAGTACGGTTTCAAACTCGTTATAGTTTTCAAGGCTATAGGTTGTACTGTTCAGCGTTTCCGGTGTTACGCGCCTGTTATATTTTGCATACAGGTTAATAATACGGGCAATTTCTTTAGCATTTTCATTTCCAAATTGTTGCCCTGCCCACTTTTCTGTATGCGAAAGCAGGTTTTGCGCGTTAAATTGCGAAGGGTTCCAAGCCATGTCCAGAAAAAAGCTAATGGGGTATTCCATAGGCTTCAGGTCGCCCACGTTTACAACCCACAAACGATCTACGCCATGTGTATAGCTCAGGTTCATCTGTTCCCATACACGTTGTATGGGGCTTATATTTATCCATTTAGAATTTCGCGGGCCGCCTACATAGTCAAAATGATAGTACATACCATACCCGCCTTTGTGGAGCTTGCGTGCCGGATCAGGCAGTTTGCGGACATTACCCCAGTTATCATCGCAAAAAAGTAAGATAACATCATCGGGCACGCGCATGCCTTTGTCATAATAATCCTGCACTTCCTTATATAATGCCCATACCTGCGGGGTTTTCTCCGGTTTTTGTCCGGTTACTTTTCCTATAATGGTGCGCTGGTCTTTTACTATCTGTTCCAATAATTTTATATTAGTACCCTCGCCCATAGCTTCATCGCCATCGCCACGCATACCTACAGTAACCAGCTTTTCCCAGTTCCTGCTTCGTTCTATACCCGCCTGCCAGAATTTTTGCAACACAACGGCATTTTTAGAGTAATCCCAAACGTTAGGCAGATTATTCTTTTTTATGTAACGATGCCAGTCAGACTGCGCCATGGCCATAGGCTCATGGTGCGATGTACCCATAATTATCCCCATTTCATTAGCCAGTACGCCATTTTCAGGATCATCATCATAAAAGGCATTGCCCCACATAGCAGGCCACATATAATTCGCTTTAAGGCGCAATAGCAGCTCAAACACCTTTTCGTAAAATTTACTGTTAAAGCCCCCGAACGTTTGCTTAGACCAGCCGCTTAATGCAGGTGCCTCATCATTAAGAAAAATACCCCGGTATTGCACCGCCGGTTCGCCATCGGTATAAATACCTTTAATAAAGTAAAGATTATCCCGGTGCACTACGGGGACGTCTGCCCAATAGTACCAGGGCGATACACCTATCTGTTTTGAAAATTCATAAATGCCGTAAATAGTACCACGCTTATCACTACCGGCAATAACTATAGCATCTCCTGCGCCAAAAGGATTTTTAATATTCTGAATGATGTATTTCTCGCGTTTGCCCTTAAGCAGTTTGCCGTCAATTCTATTTTGATTTGCAAGCAGGTCAATGATGGATTTTGTTCCAAAAGTACCAATAATGACAAGCGGGGTTTGTATACCTGTAGTTTGGCTTGTATATACCGGTTGGGTACCCGTTACTTTATACAAATCAGATTGCAGGTTAAGGATAGCCCGGCTGACGCCCTTATCTATATTTTCATTACTGTACAGGGTAAGCCCTCCCTCCTTTTCTTTAACCGGCACTGTATTGGCCGATGCATTAGCAGTAATAAAAGGTTCGGTAGCGCCTGCCCCTATTGTAAGAAAAAAGAGGGCTATACTAAGGCTTATTTTTAAAATTGGTTTCATCGCAGGAATTAAAAGGGATATAATTTTATCCTTTATAAATTTATTTTTCTGAAAAATCACGGCTGTTTTACAAGCATAGATTGCTGTAGTTTCAAAAATATAAATTTGGGATGTGCGATAATCCATTTTCGGCACAAAATCTCCGAATACGTTTTAGTAACTATTGTAACCGTTGTTTTAAATACCAACTTTTTGGAGTTACATTAAAAATAAAATCCTCCTGATTTAATACAATCAAGAGGATTAGTCGATATCTCTACAAAAATGAGTTAAAATGCGTGGTATTAAAAAATATCAGGATCGCCCTTTCCTTCACGTACTACAATAGGTTCATCTCCAGAAAGGTCTATAATGGTGGAAGCCACATTATCACCGTAACCGCCATCAATAACAGCATCTACTAAATTTTGCCACTTTTCAAATATCAATTCGGGGTCAGTGCTGTATTCAATTACCTCATCTTCATCGTGGATGGAACTACTGATAATAGGGTTGCCCAGCTGACGTACTATTTCCAGTGCTATATTGTTATCAGGCACACGTATACCCACGGTAGTTTTCTTTTTAAACTCCTTCGGCAAATTGTTATTTCCGGGCAGAATAAACGTATACGGTCCCGGCAGCGAGCGTTTCAGTATCTTAAACGTACTGGTATCTATCTGCTTTACATAGTCTGATAAATTGCTCAAGCCACTGCACACAAATGAAAAGTTGGCCTTATCCAGCTTAATGCCTTTTATCTTGGCAATGCGTTCAAGTGCACGACTGTTGGTAATATCACACCCCAAGCCGTATACAGTATCGGTGGGGTAAATGATGATACCGCCATCCTGAAGTATTTTTACAACTTTGGCAATCTCCTTTTCATTCGGATTCTGAGGATATATTTTTATGAATTGTGCCATTATTTTTTGGTTTATTTCATCCGTTCGGTTATCACCTCGGGTCAGGTTTCAAGTTCAAATTTAGTTTACAATAAGTTATGCAGCACTTAGCTTAACACTTTATAAAGAAAAATACTACTCAAAGTTGTCGTAAATGCGTTCAAACTCTTTGCGGTTTTCCCAACGCTGTCGCATGGCTTCAGTGTATATTTTGTTTATGCGCGTTTTAAAGTTGGGCGTCATACCATTTCCTACTACATAATCCACCGCCTGCTTGTACGAATTGAGCATGCTCTTGTAAAAGGTTTCGTAGCGTATGTGCTTATTATCAGAATATGTTTGAGCAATTTCTATATTATAAAGCATTACATCGGCCACTACAAATGGATCTACCCCCAAGTTAATAAAGTGCTTTATATACTTTTGGGCTACACTTCGGCGCAGCTTGGGGCGTTTGCCTTTAGGCGGAAAGTACTCGGCACCAATTTTTACCTTGGCCTCCTGTTCCAGCTTATCCTCTTTCGGGTTAAAAACAAAATTGTAATAGGTTTTCACCTCAGGGAATTTTTCGTACAAAGCCAGCAGTTGCTCTTCAAGTTCTTGCTTTGGCAGTTCTGCAAGGTATTTTTTCAGGTCGCGTTTACTCATATATACCAAAATTACGGCTTTATTTTGATATTTTCGCGCCAGATAAAACACTATGCACCACCATTACCTTATATACAAGCCCTGGGGCTACCTGAGCCAGTTTACCTACAACCTGAAGCGCAATAAAAAACTTCTGGGAGAACTGCATGATTTTGCACCTGACACCATGGCTATAGGCAGGCTCGATGAAGACAGCGAAGGCCTGCTCCTGCTCACTACTGATGGTATGATGAGCGAAATTGTACGCAGCAAAAAGGTAGAAAAGGAATACTACGCGCAAGTAGACGGAATTATTACCGACGAGGCCGTAGTGGCATTGCAAGATGGTGTGCAAATAGGCGTTAAAGGAGAAAAGTATACCACACTACCGTGCTTGGCTTTCAGATTAGAGGAAGCTCCTGCCCTTCCCGTTCGCCAAAAGAAGATTCGAGACGAACGCCACGGGCCTACAAGCTGGGTAAGCATTACTGTAACGGAAGGTAAATTCAGGCAGGTTCGTAAAATGACATCGGCGGTAGGATTCCCTACATTAAGGCTGGTACGTGTGCGCGTGGGTAATATTCTGTTAGGTGATTTCCAACCAGGTGAAGTAAAAGAGGTAGACAGCTTTGATGTTTAGGCTACTGGAAAGCGGAGTAATACCTGGGTTCCTTCGCCTTTGGTGCTACTTATGTTTAGACTGATGCCCAGTATATCGCAGTAGCGCCTTACAATAGCAAGGCCGAGTCCGGTACCTTTTATCTCATTATGCTCTTCAGCTTCGGAGCGATAAAACTGTTCGAAAATATTTTCCAGGTCTTCTTTGGCTATGCCGATTCCCTTATCAGTAATCAAACAACTGATATACCCTTTTTCATCAGATAACAATACCGATACTGTTCCACCATCATTAGAGTACTTAATTGCATTACCTATGAGGTTATCCATAATTACCCCCGCCATAAAAACATCTGACATTATGAGGTAATGCTCCCCAAAAGTAAAATCAAGGTGCATGTTACGCTTTTCCATTTCAGGTGAATGACGTTCTATGGCTTCGAGTATTATTTCATCAAGGGCAAGCTGCCTCTTATTTACTACTTCTTTACTGCTTTCAAACCGGGTAAGAATCAGCAGCTGATCGGCTATGGTTGTTAGGCGGTTGACCTCGTTTATACAATATTGTATCTTGGCCTCATACTCCTCTGTAGTACGAGGTTTACGCACAAGTACTTCAAGCGTGCCTTTAATTACTGCCAGCGGTGTGCGTAACTCGTGCGAGGCGTGCGAAGTAAACTGCTTTTCTCGGCTAACAGCACTTTCTATCCTGTCTAGTAGTTCGTTAATAGCAATAGCAAGGGTATATAATTCGTCTTTTTTTTCAGGAAGTGAAATACGGGTATTCAAGTTTTTATCTGAAACTTCTTTGGTAGCACTTATAATACTAAAAACCGGCTGAAGGCTCTTGCCGGCTATAAAGCGTGTAAGAAAAAACAACATAAGCAATACCAAAGGGTACGCAATAAAAAGCACTATCCTTAGGCTTTTCATAACACTGTAGTGGTCTGATATAGACATACCGATAACCACATATCCTTCAAGTTCACCCTGGTTTACCAGTTGAGCCTGCATTTGCCTAACGGTAATATTACCTATAGTTACGTCATTATAATGTGCAGTATCTTTATGCCGGTGAAAAATAAGATCGCTGGTTTTTAAATTATTCGACTTTTTAATCGCATTACCGTTTTTATCAAATATCTCCACAAAAATTGGGTTGCCATCCATAGTATTTCGCTCAGCTTCTGCCCATTCATTGTCTTTCACCATTTTCTCAAAGTGTCCCTGCCCCGCCACAAACGCTGTGTGGCGGTCTACTTCTACTTTAAGGTCGTGGTTAATGCCGTACACCACTCCGGCTAAAACAATACGATAAATAACAACAAAAATAACCAGCACCAGGGTAGCTGCCCCGGCCAGGTTAAAGTAAGCAATACGGTCTTTAATGCTTGGTTTTCTCATGGTATTATTCATCGTTGGCCAGGTACCCTACTCCACGTATGGTTTTAATGTAACTGTCGTCTCGGGTGAAGCCCAGTTTTTTGCGAAGGCCGTTTATAAACACGTCTATTACACCTGTGTCATAGTCAAAATGGATGTTCCATACATCCTTAATAATATCGTTTCGGGTACATACAGCACCTTTATGTTTAAGTAAATATTCCAGTAAAGTAAACTCTTTATGAGTAAGCGATATCTCCACATCATCAGTAAATACCTGGTGTGTTTCGGTCTTAAGGGTTACGGGGCCCAGGGTATAAACCGGCTTTTCTTCGGCAACATTGCGGAACTGTACTTTAATACGTTCTAATAGCTCTTCAAAGCTGAATGGCTTTTTAATATAATCATTAGCGCCGTTTTTTAAGCCTGCAATAGTATCCTGCACAGTATCTTTGGCCGTGAGGAAAATTATTGGAGTTTCCCTGTCCTCTTTACGGATTCCCTGGCATACTTCAAGTCCCGAAAGCCTTGGCAGCATCCAGTCCAGTAAAATCAGGTCGAATTTATTTTGCAGGGCAAGCTCCAGTCCCTTATCGCCACTTGCAGCCACAGTAATAGTATAGCCTTCTTCCTCAAGTCCCTGCTTCAGAAAATTAGATATACCTTCCTGGTCTTCTACAACTAAAATCTCTTTTGCCATACTGTAAAAATACTACGGTTAACTGTAATAAATTGCTTAATCCTGAATAAATCTACTACAAAATAACAACTTTCCTTTTTATCATGATATTGTAAGTATTTTGTTTAAGGTATTCTTAAGACATGCCTCAAAGAGCCCTATGTAGCTTACAAATTACCGTTGACGTTTTTTATTTTTTTGTAAGTTTTTTTTAGCAAAATATTAGGCATCCATTATTACAATTCTGTATACTTTAGTAGCTAAATGAATCTTAAGGCAAAAAAGTACATTCGCAAATCCCTTAAAATACTCGCGTGGACAATCGGGAGTATCATTGCATTGTTTTTACTCATCGTTTTGCTACTGCAAATCCCCTACGTACAAAACAAGGTAAAGGACTATGCCGTAAACTACTTAGAAAAAAAAATAGGCACTGAGGTACAGATAGGCCGTATAGAGATAGGGCTGCCAAAAAAGGTAATCCTAAAGGATGTATACTTCGAATCGCAGCAGGGTGATACGTTGCTTGCAGGCGAAAAACTGGCGGTAGACATCAGCTTGTTTAAGCTGATGAGTAATGAGGTAGAGATTAACAGCATCGACCTGCAGGGTATTACCGCCAAAGTAAACCGTAATAAGCGGGGAACGTTTAACTTTGATTATATCATAAAGGCTTTTGACAGCGGCAAGCCAAAAGACACTACGGCTGCCCCCATGAAATTCTCCATGAATAAGGTGAAACTGCAACGCATCCGCGTGAAGTATGACGACGATATTACGGGCAACTACCTTACCGCCGGGATTACCGATTTTGAAACCCGCTTTAAGGAATTTGACCTGGATAAGATGGGCTTTAACATCCCCGATATAAAACTGCATGGGTTGAAAGTGCGCTTTAAGCAAAGCATGGTCGATGAAATAGCCCAAACCACACAAAAAGTTGCCGAAAAAGCCAGCAGCAAACCAAGCTTATCTTTAAAATTGGGCAGTATCGATTTTGCCAATATAGATGTGGGCTACGACAATGAAGGCAGTAGGCTGGACACCGGGCTGAAACTGAAAAAACTGGTAGCCGAAGTAAATGAGGTTAACCTGCAAAAACAGGTAATCGACCTTGAAAAGCTTGAGATAAATGGTCTTAAAGGACAGTTGGCAATGGGCAAGGCCGAAAGACAAGCTGCCGATACGTTGCCCGAAAGCTCTACTGCAGTTCAACAGGCACAGTGGACGTTTAAGTTGGGCAAAACTGACCTGAAGGACATCGCCTTTAAATTTGACGACCAGAATGCTGCGCCTGTTACCAAAGGGATTGACTACAAACACCTTGATATAACCAACCTCAATCTGACAGCCAAAGACCTATCATATACACCTAATGCAATTTCCGGTGATATAGAAAAACTTACTGTACAGGATAAAAGCGGTGTAAACGTGCAGGAGTTGCATACAGAGTTTCTATACTGTGCCAGGGGTGCCGAGCTGAAAAACCTGTACCTTAAAACCCCGAATACACTGCTGAAAGACCACATTGCCGTTGCCTATCCTTCGTTGCAGGCGGTGCAAAAAAACATCAATACACTACAGGTAAATGCCAATATAGACGGCAGCAAAATAGGCTTTAAAGATGTGTTGCTTTTTGCACCGCAGCTTGCCAATACAAACCCTTTTAAAGACAACCCGAACGGCACGGTATACCTTAGCACCAACGTACAGGGCAGTGTAGGCGATTTGGACATAGGCAAGCTGGAATTACGCGGTATAGGCAATACCGTAGTAGCTGCCAGCGGCCGTATAAAGGGACTGCCCGATATTAAGAAAACGCATTTTGACCTGGATATACGCAAGCTGCAAACAAGCGCTAAGGACATTAACAGCTTTGTGCCTACGGGTACCATCCCCCCTACCATACAAATACCTGAGAACATAGCGGTAAAAGGTTCGTTTAAGGGCACAATGAATAACATTAGTGCCAACCTGAACCTGGACAGCAGCTATGGCAACGCTAAAGTAAAAGGCATTTTTGACCAAACCCATAAAGGAGCAGAAAAATACGATGCGCTTGTAGATATCGACAACTTCAACATCGGTAAGCTAATAAAGAACGATTCCATAGGCCGCATTAGCATAAAAGCCAAGGTAAAAGGTACAGGACTCGACCCAAATACTGCCACTGCTGTTGTAAAAGGAAAAGTCATTAAAGCTGAATACAACAAATATACCTACCAAAACCTGATAGTGGACGGAAAAATTAACAAAGGTAATTTTGATGCTGTAGCAAGTATGGACGACCCTAACCTTGATTTTCAATTGGATGCTTCAGGAGGGTTTAACGGAAAATATCCTAAGGGGAAAGTGCATCTCAATGTAGACATTGCTGACCTTGAAAAGCTAAACCTGCATGCGGGACCACTAAAGTTGAGAGGAAATATAGATGCAGACATAGATGATGCAAATCCTGATAACCCGAACGGCCGTGTAGCCATACATCATTTAATGTTTTCTAACAATGAGGGTCAGTTTGCTATGGATTCAATTAAAATCGTAGCACTTTCTACAGCTGATACTACAGACATTCATATCGATTCTCAATTTCTTAAGGCGAAGGCAGTAGGGAAATATAAGCTTACACAACTCCCCTATGCAATTAAGCATACCATAGCTAAATACTATGCTACCGGTAAGGCTCAAACACTGGAAAAACCTGAAAACCCGCAACAAATAACATTCAGCCTTAATGTAGACAACGATCCTATAATAAATAAACTGGTACCGCAAATTACCCGCCTGGAGCCTATTACCATTAAAGGCAATTACAATAGTGCTAATGACAGCCTGGTGGTTAACGCCAGCATTCCAAGGGTAGTCTATGGTACAAATACCATTTCGGGTGTAGAGGCAAACATAAAAACGACTGATACCGCCATGGTATACACAGTAAGGGTTGACGGTCTGGAAAACACCCAGTTTCAACTGGGTAAAACCAGCCTAACCGGAGATATTAAAGATAATACCGTAAACTACCGCCTTGAAATAGACGACCAGAAAAAGAAACAACAATACTTACTGGCGGGGCAAATGAAACAGGTAAACAACAATACCGAAATTAGCCTGAACCCGAATGGACTGATGCTTAACTATGAGGAATGGCAGATAGCCGAGGGTAACCTCATTCGCCTGATGAACGGCAGCGGTTTGTACGTGAATAACTTTGAACTTAGTAAAGATAATGGTTCTATAAAAATACAAAGTGAATCGGAAAGCGCTAATGCACCGCTGGACGTAGCCTTGACTGATTTTAAAATTGAAACAATTACCAATGCCATACAGAAAGAAGAATCAAAGTTTAAAGGAACTATTAATGGCACCGCAAAGGTGAGCAACCTAAATACCAGCCCGGTATTTGAATCGCAACTGGACATTACAGATTTTGCCGTAGCTAAAGATACCGTGGGTAATATCAAGATAAATATCGATAATAAAATAGCCAACACGTTTACGGCCGATGCCGCCGTTACCGGAAATGGGAATGATGTAACCCTGAAAGGGAATTACAATACCACAGCCAGTAGTTTTGATTTGAACCTCAACATTGGCACCCTGAACATGACCAGCATACAGGCGCTGTCGTTCGGTGCTTTAAAAGAAAGTAAAGGAAATCTATCGGGGCAATTTAATATTACAGGCTCTACTGCTGATCCAGATATAATTGGTGAACTGAAATTTAATGATGTAAGCTTTAAAGTTACCGAGTTCAATGCCTTGTACAAAGGGATTAACGACAACATCCGCTTTACCAGCAAAGGTATTGAAATGGATAACTTTAAGATTCAGGATCAAAAAAACAACCTGCTTACCATAAACGGCAGTATAGCTACTACTGATTACAAAGCTTTTGGCTTTAACATGAACATAAATGCTAAAAATTTCAGGGCTATAAACAGTAAAGCTAAAGACAATGATTTTTATTACGGCGACTTATATCTTGATGCCAACCTGAATGTAAAAGGTACTCTGGATAATCCTGTTGTAGATGGTGACCTTAAGATAAATGAAGATACGGATTTTACTGTGGTAATGCCACAACAGGACCCACGCATAGCCGACCGGGAAGGTATTGTAGAGTTTGTAGACGAAGACAACATTGAAGCTATGCAACGCCTTAAAATAGAGGAAACCGTAAACAAAACAGCATTAGAAGGCATGGATGTTTCGGTTAGTATAGAAATTGTAAAAGAAGCTACCCTGAACCTTATAATAGACAAAGGTAATGGCGACTTCTTGGAGCTGAAAGGAGAAGCCCACCTGAATGGCGGCATAGACCCATCAGGGAAAACAACCCTTACCGGAAGATATGAGTTTAGCGAAGGAGCCTATCAAATGAGCTTTAATTTTATAAAGAAGAAATTTGACATAAAATCAGGCAGCTATATTTTATGGACCGGTAATCCTACCGATGCTACACTAAGCCTTACTGCCATTTATAAAACCGAGGCACCTCCTATAGACCTTGTTAGTGACCAGATAACGGGGCAATCTCAGTCTAACATAAACATGTATAAACAGAAAATACCGGTAAATACACTGCTTAAAATAAATGGTGAATTATTGTCTCCTGAGCTTTCATTTGATATAGAAATACCTGATGGAAACTATGATGTGCCGACTGATGTAATAAATACCACGGAAACAAAGCTGGAACAAATACGCCAGCAGCCTTCGGAGCTTAACAAACAGGTAATAGCATTACTTCTATTGAACCGTTTTATAGGGGAAAATCCTTTTGCCAGTGAAGATGGAGGACTCAATGCAGGATCCATTGCCCGACAAAGCGTAAGTAAAATACTATCGCAACAGCTTAACAACTTAGCCTCTGATCTTATAAAAGGCATAGAACTTAATTTTGATTTAGAATCTACTGAAGATTATTCAACAGGTGAACAACAAAACCGTACTGACCTGAATGTTGACGTATCTAAAAAACTATTTAACGACAGGTTAAAAATAACAGTAGGCAGTAGTTTTGGGCTTGAGGGGCCACAACAGGCAAACCAGCAAAGTACAAACATAGCCGGAGATGTATCTCTGGATTATCAACTTACCCAAGACGGCAGATACCTTGTAAGAGCTTATCGTACCAATGATTACCAGATAGCGCTGCAAGGACAGGTAATTGAAACCGGAGTTTCGTTTATCATTACAATGAATTACAATAAATTTAGGGAGTTATTCCATCGCACACAGGCAGAAAAAGACATGATAGCCCGCGAAAAAGAGCGTAAAGCACGTGCAAAAGCCGAACGGGAAAAAGAAAACGCTGAAAAAGAAAAAGCGCAGGAAAAGAAGAAAGAAAGTGATTTGCCACCAAATAGCACTAATGATGAAGATAAAAATAAATAAGCCATTATATATATTGCTGCTGATATTTTTTACTTTTGGTTGCAGCAATACAAAATACCTGCCCGAAGGAGACTTGCTGTATACAGGAAGTAAAGTAATAGTAAAGGACAGCCTTATGGGGCGTAAAGAACGTAAAACAATGGAAAAAGAGCTGGAAGAGTTATTACGTCCTAAGCCCAACCGTAGTTTTTTTGGATTGCGTTTTAAACTCTTCTTTTATAACTTGGCAGGTGAACCTACAAAAGAAAAAGGATTGAGGCACTGGTTGCGTACAAAGGTGGGCGAACCACCAGTACTATACAGTCAGGTAGATCTTGATTACAATGCAGATATATTGCAAAACTATGCCGAGAACAAAGGCTATTTTAAAACCCGTACTTCAGCTGACTCAACCTCTAATAATAAACGTGCACAAGGCATATATACTGTAACTACCGGTAAGCAATTTAAAATACGAAACGTTACCTTCCCTAAAGACAGTGCAAGTTCACAACTTGAAAAAGCAATTTCCAGAACAAAGCGCCGTAGCCTGCTTATACCTGGTACACCTTACGATCTTGACGTAATAAAAGCCGAACGCGAACGCATAGACAGCCGCCTGAAAAACAGAGGATTCTTTTATTTTAATCCCGATTATATACTTGTAAGGGTAGACAGCACTGTGGGCAACTACCAAGTAGACTTGAAGGTAGTTGTAAAGCCTACCACTCCTGAAGAAGCTACTAAACCATATAAAATCAACAAAATTATAATTTATCCTAACTACTCTCTTACCTCTAATATAGACAGCATTAAAGTAAAACCCGATGCTGTGGAGCATTATAAAGATTTTACCATTATAGACTCTGCACATACGTTCCGGCCTATCATTTACGACCGTACATTGTTCTTTCATAAAGGTGACACATACAACCGGCGCGACCACAACCTTTCGTTGAACAGGTTGATAAATCTGGGAACCTTTAAGTTTGTAAAAAATGAATTTCATCCTTCAGATTCGTTAAAAAATACGCTTGATGCGTACTATTATTTTACGCCTCAACAAAAAAAATCAATACGGTTGGAAACCACCGCCAAAACTAACTCTGCAAACTATAATGGTGGCGAAGTAAAAGTAAACTGGAGCAACCGAAATACCTTTCGGGCGGCTGAGCTCCTTACATTGTCTGTATTTGGTGGAATGGAAGTACAAGTTGCCGGACAAAATAAAGGCTATAACGTATACCGCATAGGTGGCGAAACCAGCTTGGTATGGCCACGTTTTATCACCCCTATTAAGGTAAAAGACAGTAGCGCGTTTGTACCCAGAACCAAAGCATCTTTGAGTTATGAATATCAAAATAGGGTAAACCTGTATGCACTAAACTCATTTCGGGCGCAGTTTGGGTATTTATGGAAAAAAGATATTAGAACAGAACACCAACTGTATATAACAGATATAAATTTTGTAGAACCGCAACATGTAACCCAGGAGTACTATGACCAGATTAACGGTAACCCTGCAGAAGGTATACCGGCTAACCCGGCATTAAAAAAAGTTATAGATAAGCAGCTTATATTTGGGCCTACCTATTCCTATAACTATACCAATACCATGGAAAAAAAACGCAAGCATACCTTTTATTACAAAGGATCTTTAGAGCTTGCAGGTACTCTTGCCGGGCTTATTACCGGGGCAGATATTAAAGGCGGAGACACCATTAACGTACTTAATGTACCGTTTAGCCAGTTTGCAAAAACCGAACAGGATTTCAGGCATTACATGAAGCTAGGTGAAAATTCACAACTTGCCAGCCGTATCATTGTAGGCGTAGGTTATCCTTATGGCAACTCCTCTTCCCTACCCTATATCAGGCAGTTTTTTATAGGCGGAGTAAACAGTATTAGGGCATTCAGGGCACGCTCTATAGGCCCGGGAGGTTATGACTACCGCAGTACTGAGGGTTATGACCCAAAAACCTTTTTACCGGATCAAAGCGGTGACATAAAACTGGAACTGAATACCGAATACCGTGCACAACTATACCGTATATTTCATGGGGCTGTGTTTGTAGATGCCGGAAATATATGGCTTTGGAACAAAGATGCATCAAGGCCGGGTGCCGAATTTAGTGGCCGCTTTGCAGACCAGATTGCAGTGGGAACGGGTGCCGGGCTAAGATTAGACCTATCGTTCTTAATTGTTCGCTTAGATTTGGCATTCCCTATTAGAAAACCGGTAGTAAATGAAGGATTTCAATGGGTATTTGATAAAATAGAATTTGGAAGCAGTAGCTGGCGCAAAGAAAATCTGGTGCTAAACATTGCCATAGGTTATCCGTTTTAATTTCTTTAGCTTTGTCAAAAAACCAACCTATATATGCATACTTATCTTAAACCTCTTTCAGTATTTAAAACGATTGTAGGCTACAGTTCGATATCTTTTGCGTTACTTTTCCTTATTGTTGGATCTCTTTTTGAACCTGTGTTAATCATCATAGGTGTTTTATTATCCATTATAGGTGTAAACATAGCCTCTACCGAAGGAGTGCAAATGGATTTTAAAACAAAAAGGTACAGGACAATCTGGTCGGTACTCGGTATAAACTTAGGTAAATGGCTTCCTGCACCTGATTTTGAATACGTATCAGTTTTCCGTACCAATGAAGTACAACAGGTTAATGTAGCCTCTATTCCCGGAAGGATAGTAAATGAAGTTATTGCCGTAAACGCATTTTATGGTAACCGTCATATAACATTTGCCCAGGATAAAGATAAAACCAAAGCGCTAAGGGTAGCCGATAAATTCAGGATGGCTTTTGGTATACCGGTTCTTGATGCTACCGGAGAAGAAAAAGTTTGGCTTTATAAAGAAGAATTATAAAGTCAAACCTTTTAAAATCTAAAGTCGACTATTTAAAAATGAGACTGTAAATTATTTCAGATTCTTGATTTTATCATAGCTAAGTTGACTGAAATCAGTAATAACTATATCGGCTAATGAAGTGTCTTGAGTGGTTTCTTCTTCACTTTTATAACCTATACAAAATACCCCGGCGGCTTTAGCTGCTTTAACACCATTTGTGCTGTCTTCTATTATAACACATTCATCGGCAGTAAAACCTGATTTTGACACCGCTTCAAGGAAAATAGCTGGATGGGGTTTTGAAAACTCAAAGTCCTGACCACTAATTTTATAGCTAAAGTAAGGATTCAATCCAAAACGGTTAAATACCCTCTCTATCTTCACTTTAGATGATGATGATGCAAGTAAAACTACAACTCCGTTATTGTATAAATCTACTATTAAATCTTTAACACCCGGCATTAGTTCCAGGGTTTTATCAGCGTCAAATTCATTGCAGTAATACTCCAGGCATTGTTGCAACAATACATCTTCAGGCGTTTCTACCCCGTAGATATTTTTTATTTTTTGTATAATGTTTATATCGCTGTTTCCTATAAATGTAGCATATACCTCATCAGAAACTTGTATACCAAGCGATTTATAAAACCTGCTGTTTGCTCTATGGCTCAGGGGCTCGGTATTTACCACTACCCCATCCATATCAAATATTACTGATTTAATCATTTTTAAAAGCTGCTGAGCCACTGAGAAGCTTAGCCTCTTAGCTCTTTGTTTTATTATTAAACTGTATTTAATTAAACAAGCCCTTTTACCTTAGTAGCGTTAAGCTCATCAAAATGGTTTATAACCATATCGGCTTCACTAAGGTTTTGAGGAGCTGTATTGGCACTTTTATAACCTACACAAAATATCCCGGCTGCTTTAGATGCCTTAATGCCATTCGCACTGTCTTCTATAACAATACATTCTTCTACAGGCGTGCCCGATAATTCGGCAGCTTTAATAAAAATTTCAGGGTGTGGTTTAGACTGCGGAAAATCTTCTCCGCTAACTGTATGTGTAAAATACTGGTGCAGCCCAAAACGGTCGAACACACGTTTTATGGTAACCTTAGAAGCAGATGATGCTAATACAAGCTGCAAGCCATTAGCATGAAAATCTTTAATAAGATTGAAAACACCCGGAAGCAGGTCAAGGTCTTCCTTGGTATCAAAAACCTCATTAAAAAAATCGCGCTTACTTTGTATCAAATCTTCAACAGCATGATCTAACCCGAAAGCTTCTTTTAGGCGCTGATACGTATTTTTAGTACTAAGACCGGTAAATGTAGCGTAAAGCTCGTGAGGTACATCTATATTAAGATGTTCAAAATGTTTGTAGTATGCAAAATAATGTAGTGGTTCGGTGTCTACAATTACACCATCCATATCAAAAATAACTGTTTTTATCATAACTGAGTGCAAAGCCCAAAAATACAATATCAAATACTATTACTAAAGCATATCGTACAAAGTTTTAGGTAATTTAACTTTAGAAAGCCATACTTTCTACTGAGTATCGGCAGAAGCATAAACCATCATAAACGTAGTTCTCACTTTAACTATTAAACCTTTTGGCGTATCTTTAGTCTTACCTATAAACAACAAAGGATTTTGCAGGACGAAAAGGCTTTTATAGCACAGCTTTTACACCCCAATACGCGAGATGCGGCCTACAGGCAGCTGGTTAACCAGTACGGCAGGCCGTTGTATAATCATATTCGTACTATAGTGATTAGCCATGATGACGCCGACGACGTGCTGCAAAACACCTTTATAAAAGTATATAGCAATTTACAAGGCTTTAAAGGCGAAAGCAAGCTGTTTTCTTGGATGTACCGCATAGCCACTAACGAAGCCATAACATTTATAAACCAGCGGGCAAAAAAAAGTGGACTTACCAGTGAAGAAATATTGCAAAAAGCGGTAGGTAAATTAGTTGCAGATGATTATTTTGAAGGGGATGCTTTGCAGCTAAAACTCCAACAGGCAATAGCTACATTGCCCGAAAAACAACAACTGGTATTTAAAATGAAATATTTTCAGGATATTAAATACGAAGAAATGTCTGAAATACTGGGCACAAGCGTGGGAGCATTAAAAGCATCTTACCACCATGCGGTAAAAAAAATTGAAGATTACGTTAACAACAATTAAACTATTTGTAAAAGGAATAGTCAAACAGATATGAATGATTTTAAGATAAATGAAACGGATAAGCTGAAGGCAGGTTTTAAAGTACCGGACAATTACTTTGACAACCTTGCAGACAGAATAATGCTGGCCCTGCCACTACAGGAAACCAAAGTGGTACCGCTGTACAGACGAAAACCGGTATGGTTTGGCGCTGCGGCTTCTTTTGCGATACTTGCAGGCGGAGCTTTTTATTTCCTTAATAATAAAACTGCAAGTGCACCCGATGCAGCGGCTATAGAAAACTATTTAGTATACAACACGAATATTTCTGCTTACGACCTGGGCCAGCACTTAGATGATGCCGATTTTAAAGAACTGGAGGGCTCTATGGCCTTAAGCGATGAAGCCATAGAAGATTATCTGTTAAACAATAATATATCAGAATAGCCATGAAAATTAAAAACCTACTATTACTGTCGGTACTGTTGTTTACCATAATGCTACAGGCACAAGATAAAAAAGACAAGCATGAACAAATAAAAGCATTAAAGGTTTCGTTTTTTACCACTGCTTTGGATCTTACACCTGACGAAGCTGCAAAATTTTGGCCGATATATAACGCGTATGATGAAAAACAGTTTAAGATACGGCATGAAAAAATGCGCCCAATTTTAAAGCAAATGAAGGATGATGGGCTGGATAAAATGTCGGCAAAAGAGGCTGAGGCAAATCTGGCAAAACTGGAGGCTGCAGACAAGGAACTTTATAATCTTAAAGCAAAATTGATAGATGACTTAAAACCGGTTATAGGCCCTATAAAAATACTTAAGCTAAAAAAAGCCGAAGAAGACTTTAAACAAAAGCTACTGGAACAGTTTAAAAAGAAAGAATAACCAAAAACTCCGCGATGTAAGTCGCGGAGTTTTTTATTTCACCAGGAAGTTAACCCCAAAGTTAAAGGAACTTCTTACAGTAGTATTATAGCCGTCATACGGTTGTTTATACACTTCAGCAAAACCTGCCTGACCGTCGTATTCAAAAAACAAGCGTACCATATTGCTCACCGGTACTTTTACCCCTAAACCAAATGCAGCTCCGGCATCTGTGCTGTTAAAATCTTGTTTTACATCTACGTTATAGCGGGCATCTTTAGCATTAGTAAGAAAACCTACATAAGGCCCGGCATGTATGTACCAGTTTTTTGAAGGGCCAAAATGAACCGTTGCAAGTACAGGGATTGTTACATAATCCATTTGTATATTGGTAGCATACGTATTTCCGTAATAATCGGTAAACAATACATCATTGAACCCTTTACGGTCATAAATTCCTTTTACCTTGATGCTCCATGTATGGTTTATGTAAAAATCAAGTCCGGCGGCAGCGTTAAAACCACTCCTGAAACCCGACATTCCATAATAATCGCTATCAACAGAAGAAGAATTGTAACCAATATTTAATGATGCTTCTATATTTCCCCTACCCTGCGAAAAAGCAGGCAGTGCCGTAAAAATGGCTCCAAGTAAAATGAAAACTTTTTTCATGATTAATAGTTTTGATACCAAAATAATATCAAAATCAATGCCTGAATTATTTTTTAAGGTTTTGTTATAAAAAAAATTTCCTGTAAACAGTCGTTTACAGGAAATTAACAAAACCAATCAAAACCAATTTATGAAAATTTTACTTTTCATTCCACTAATAAGCATGTATCCCATCATGGCTTATTAGCTTCATGGACAAAAGTAATACAGATTATCAAAAAAAAAAGAAAAATTTAGATAAACGACAGGAAAGTGTCGACGAATGGTAAAAAACCTTAGACACACAGTATCTTAAAATAATCAATAATTAACAAAATAGAATGAAAAAAGGCTACGTAAAGCGCAGCCTTAGTTAAAATAATCTTAAAATTTTATCAGAATATATAATCAGTACTTAAGAAATTCGACTTGTGGTCGTAAACAATACTGTTTAATAGGTCTTTATTAGTGTCTGTAGCTTTTGCCGCCACTAATGAACGTATAGAGAATGACCTTAACGCATCAAAAACAGATAAAGTACCTTCGGCACTGTCTTTTCTTCCTGTAAACGGAAACACGTCCGGGCCACGCTGTGCCTGGCAATTTATGTTTACTCTGCTTACAAGGTTTACAAACGGATCTATAAGACTGGCCACCTCTTGCGGGTCATTACTAAAAATACTAACCTGCATACCGTGCGAAGCATTTACCTGGTAATCTATAGGCTCTTCAATATCTTCAAAAGGTACAACAGGAATAACCGGCCCGAATTGCTCTTCATGGAAAAGCTTCATGTCACTATTTACAGGGTATACTACAGCAGGGAAAAAGAACGAAGCTTCACTGTAACCTCCATTTTCATTGAATACCTTACCTCCTTTTGCAATAGCATCTTCTATACAACTTTGCAGGTAAGCCGGTTTATCAGCCTCAGGCAGCGGAGTAATCTTCACACCACTTTCCCACGGTAGCCCCGGTTTTAATGCCGACACAGCAGCGCTGAGCTTCGCCGTAAATTCTTCCGCTACATCTTTTTGCACAAAAATAAGTTTAAGCGCAGTACAACGTTGTCCATTAAAAGAAAGTGCCCCCAGTATACATTCACTTACAGCTACGTCAAGGTCGGCATTTTTAGTAACAATAGCAGCATTTTTTGCATCAAGGCTTAGTATAGCACGTAGCCTGTTTACCTTAGGGTGCTGCTTTTTAAGGCCATTTGCCACTTTGCTTGAGCCTATAAACGCTAACACGTTTACCTTACCGCTTTCCATTACAGGTGTAATAATTTCAGAACCTTTACCATATAACGTATTTACCGTGCCTTTAGGAAATGCTTCCCTAAAAGCTTTTAGCAACGGATAGTGAGCCAATACGCCATGTTTGGGCATTTTAAACAATATGGTGTTACCCATTATCAACGCAGGAATAAGGGTAGTAAAAATCTCGTTAAGCGGATAGTTAAACGGCCCCATACTGAGCACTACGCCAAGAGGAGCCCTGCGGATTTGTGCCAGTGTACCTTCAGCCAGCTGAAAACGAGACGACTCTCTGTCAAGGTCTTTCAGTGCCCCTATGGTATCGTTAATGTAATCTACGGTACGGTCAAACTCTTTTGTTGCATCAGCAAGGGTTTTGCCTATTTCCCACATAAGTAGTTTTATAACCAGTTCGCGCTCCTGAATCATCAGGTATACAAATTTTTGCATACACTTTATCCTGCCTTCCACAGACATGGTAGGCCATTCGCCCAAGCCATTATTGTAAGCTGCCACGGCGGCATCAAGTGCTTCCATAGCCTCTTTTGGAGAAGTTTTAGGGATACTCCCCACCACCTTACGTTGCAGTCCATTTGGTCCGGGTACACATACAGGAGAATAAACTGTATCTACAGGGCCATTCCAGGCTACACACTCACCGTTTACAAGATATTCGCGCTGATGTATTTCGGGGATTCTGTACTCTTCAGGGATTTGGTTTTCATCTTTAAAAACCGGCGTATTACCAGCTTTCCAGTTTGTTTCTTCCATAAATGTTTTGTTTGAAATGCGGTTATTTGTTCTCTAAAATTACGAAACAACACAATACGGAAAACATATTTTTTTGAAAATCACAGGAAACGTTGTAGGAAAAATTTTCAACTTAGTCAAACTTAATAAACATGTCCCGGAAGTTGATGGTCATTTTACTGAATTGCTTAATTACATCCTGCCCCATATTACCGTAAAAAAAGCGTAAATCTGCATTAGTATCATCCTGAAACAGGTCTACTTTATCAATATGCAGCTGCCTGCCGTCTATAACGGGGCTAAAGGTTATATTGTAACCTTTACGCTTTACAGTACCTCCCACACCACCCGAATTAAGCTCTACAGCATCTAAGCCTTTGTAAACTTCGGGGTGTGCTAAATAATACTTACGATACAGCATGGTACTCGCCGCACCGGTATCAAAGGTAAAATACTCACCTTCTACATCTATTATCGGCGTAAGGAATTCCAGCGTCATATTACGTTTACTGTAAGCAGTTGATTTTTGAGGTACAATAAATTCATCAGCAGCAGTAATTTGTACCTCGCCCAGCGCTTCAATAACCGGGAAACCAATTATACCGTTAATCTTATAATCTATCTGTGGAAAGCTCATTCCTGAATCAGGAAAAACCAGGAAAACGGCATTCTTTACAGTTATATTTCCAATAGTGAACACAGGGCAAACTGCTAACTTAGCTTCAACCACATTACCGGTAATGGCACCAACATCTATAGCGCTGTCTAAAATAGTCATTCCCATACGGGCTGCGGTGCTTTCATTTACAGCACTAAGATTGGCACCTGTATCAAAAATAAAAGGTATGCTTATACTGTCTCTTTTTACTGTAAGGTTCTTTAAGCCCGCTTTATCACGTTGAAGCTTTATGTATATATCTCCGTTTACAGTAACCTCCTGTTTCGGCTGCCCAGAAAGTGATTGCCATATTTCAAGAGAGTTTTGATAATCTGTCACTTCATCTGCGCGCATTAAAAACGGGTATTCTTTTAAAATACGGGCAGTTGCAGCTTCGGCATCTGTATACTGAAAAAGCCGGGCGTGGTTAGAAGCTTTTATACGCAAAAGATTTAGCCGCATAGAATCAGTAAGTGTACCATAATATTTAGCAAACAGCATACTTATCTTATTGTTAGATGCGGCAGGCTCGTTAAAGGCATTATCTATAGCAGCCCCTGAAAGAAGCCGTTGGTACTCCGAAAAAGTGCCCCCTTGCTTTTTTAAAATATCACGGGCTTTAAAATAACTTTTCTCAGAAATAAGGCTGTCTACTATTTTGTACTCATTAGACAGTGATGATGACTTTACCTGAGTTGTTTTACAAGAAATGGCTAAAAACAATACTGCAATGGCAAGCAGGGAACGTTTCATAAAATATGACAGATTGATGATTTGGGGTAAAAATACTAAAATTAGAATATACTGTGCACCCAAAGAAATCAGAAATTATTTGCAGTGAGCAATAGTTTTGATATTTTAGCCAATACTAAAAAACAAAATCAAAAACAATGTCTGTAACCATTACAAACGGTACTTTAACAGCAAGTATTAACCCTAAGGGCGCTGAACTTTTTTCCCTGAAAAAAGGCGAACAGGAATTTATGTGGGAAGGAAACCCTGATTTTTGGGGTAAGCATTCACCGGTGCTTTTTCCTATAGTAGGCACACTTAAGGATAATACCTATAACTATAACGGTGCATTATACAACCTTTCAAGGCATGGCTTCGCTAGGGATAATGTATTTGAACTCGTGAGTAATGAAGGTAATCGCGCAGTTTTTTTACTGAGAGCTACAGAAGCTACTAAACAGGTATACCCGTTTGATTTTGAACTGCAGCTTATTTATACCCTTACAGAAGAAACCCTTAAACTGGAATACAATATAATAAACCAAGACAACACCTCTATACCTTTTTCTATAGGCGCACACCCGGCTTTTGCCCTGCCGGGAGATTTTGAAGCTTATAGCCTTAAGTTTGAAAAAGATGAACCATTAATCAGCACAGCGTTAGAAAAAGACTTGCTATCGGAACAAAAGACAACTATTGAGAACGAAAATGGTATAGTGCCATTAAATTATACTCTTTTCGAAAATGATGCACTTATTTTTACCTCGCTGGAAAGTAAAAGCATTACCATACAAAAAGCAGGGCAAAATTATATTGAAGTGACATTTCCTGACTTTCCACACCTGGGCATCTGGACAAAAGTAGGCGCACCGTTTCTGTGCATAGAGCCGTGGCAGGGCTATAGCGATGCATGGAATGCCGATGGTGATATTACAAAAAAGCCGGGAATCATTAATTTAGATCCCGAAACTGTATACAAAGCTGCGTTTAACATAAAGGTATTTTAAACCGTTTACGCAACCCTAATAGTTAAATTGTATCTTTACTAAGCATAATAACCAAACAGATGAAAATAAAAACATTAATAGCAACTTTTAGCTTAATAGCACTTGTAGGTATCTCGGCTTGTAGCCTGAACAGTGATGACCCTTACTGTTTTGTAAGAACCGGTACCCCTATTTTAGGTGTAAGTGGAGCTACCACCACCACAATAAACACACCTATTACTTTTAGTGTAGGAGTTCAAATCAGTAATAGCTGCGGTGCCTTTAACAGTTTTAGCGAAACCAGTGGTTTTCCTAAAGATATTACCGCCATAGTAGATTATAACGGCTGTAGCTGCGACCAGACTGAAAGCAGTCTTACAGAGGAATACACGTTTACCGCAACTGCTGCAGGAACGTATGAACTACGCTTCCAAACAGACGACACAGAAGCTCCTATAGTAAAAACCATTACGGTAACTAACGAATAAGTACCAACTACGATTATAAAATCTCCCCTTTGTGGGAGATTTTTTTGTTTAGTGCCAATTCATTGCATACATTTGATAATTAACCGCTAACCAATATGAGTACCTTTCAATCGCAATATGACGAGGTAACCGAATTACTTCGTTTTGACGACTTTTCGCTTGTAGTAAAAAGAATAATAGACTTTACCCTTGATACCGAAAAAATAGCTTTTTATAAAGAAACGGCAACCCTGTTGGATTGGTTGGATACTAATCCCACTCCACAGGATATAAAACAACGCGCCGAAGCCCTGCTTAAAAAGTTGCATTCTGAACTTATTTCTAAACCGGTTCACACCGGTGGTGCTATAGTTGAAGGACACGATCTGCGTAAAAAATATTCGCGCTCAGGATTTAGCCTGGGGCCTGTAAACCTATCCCTTAATTACGGAGACATCATTGGCCTGGTAGGTGAAAACGGTAATGGCAAAACTACCCTGCTACGAGTGTTGTGCGGGGAGCTAAAACCCGACGCCGGTATGCTGCATTATCATTTTCAGCATAGCGATTTATATGAACTGAGATCGAAACTGATATATATACCACAACGTACACAAACCTGGTACGGGCCCGTACTGGAAAACCTGCTTTTTGCAGCGACCTGCCATGGCTACTCACCCGAAGAAAGTGTACTGGTTACCGAACTGCTTATAGCCCGTATGGGTTTACGGAAATTCCGTAACCATCGCTGGAAAGACCTGTCTTCAGGCTATAAAATGCGTTTTGAATTGGTGCGCATGCTACTCCGGAAACCGAAAATCCTGCTTATAGACGAACCTCTTGCTAACCTTGATATCATAGCGCAACAAACAGTACTGGAAGATTTCAGGTTTATAGCAAAATCGCCTTTCAGGCCGTTGGGTATCGTACTAAGTTCGCAACAGCTGTATGAGGTAGAAAAAACATCAGACCAGGTAATTTTCCTGAAACAGGGCGTACAAAAAAACCTTAAAAACACTCACCAAAATGCAGAAGAAACGCTGCCGCTGGTTATAGAATTTGAAAGCGAATGGACACAAGGGATATTGCATGAAAAGCTGAGTACTATTGGTACGGTAAACCTTCAGTTTAACGGTGGAACTTATGTGGCTACCTTTGGTGATAAGGCCACGGTGAATGATTTCCTGAGTACTGTAACCGCACAAAACATTCCCCTAACGTATTTCAGGGACATCAGCAATTCTACACGTCGTTTCTTCGTATCTTAAAAACCAACTGCCATGCTTAATAAAATTCAACAAAAACTGCTTTTAAAATATCCGCTGCTGTGGAACACCCGTATAGTACCTGTAGTACTTGTGTCGCTAATAGTGCACCTCCTGGTATTTATAACTGGCTATGCTATGGGCGGAGTAGATTTTAATTCAGGTAGAAACAAATACCTGGACGACGAAATAATGGGTGCAGTAGTATTCGTTTCTACCATTGTGGCATTACTCATACTTATAGCCTGGCTGGTATTTTACTTCCGTAATAACCGAACAAAAAGTTTCTACCCGCTGGGTAAAAACGACTTGTATAAAGAATGGCTGATTATAGCAGTAATATGCTTATTAAACTGTAGCTACTTTTTAAGCTATGTAACCGGTATCAATACACACCTCAAGAGTTATATGAGCCGCGAAGAATTTGAGCATGATACAGAAATAATTGCCATATCTGAAATTTTTACAGGTGAGGATAATTATGATGATAGATATTATGATACCGTAGTAACTATAGGAGAAGATGTTACTTATTTTGGTAAAAAATATAGTTATTATTCTCTTATCCACAGAGGTATACAATCATTCCCTCACTACAGCTACAAAAGAGATTCAATAATAAACCGCCGGGTAAAACTATGGTTTCATGAAAATCGCGAAGACAGTGTATTGAATGTGATGCAGGAAATGGAAAAAATTGTGAAAGACCACGGCATGACAATGTCAGTTACCCCACAAGAATGGCTTAAATTAACTTACAATTCCCCTGAATTTATACGTTTTTCTTATATAGACCAAAGAGACAAATATGCACCACTATACGGGTATGAAAACGATTATAACAACCGATACAATAACTTTGGGCGATATGATTATAGTGAAAACCCCATTGTCGCTGAAAATATTAAAACTGTAAAAGAAGGTGACAGCCTATTAATCTCCGATGGCCCCGACAGCACCTATGTAAATCTTTTAATAAACGATGTAAAGTATGAAAACGGACTGCCTTATGTGTATCCTAAAAAGTATGTACCTCATCAAAAGTTAAGAGATGCTTATGAGAAAATTTCCTCTGCCTATAACTATGAAAATGCTTACTGGATAGCCTGGGGCGCAATAGCCTTTTTTGCTGTTACACTGGCTTCGCTTATATTTTCATTTAGGGTTACATCAGTAAGTAGTTGGGTTATTGCTCTTATAAGCCTTGCTATTTTGGCAATTATTTCTACCATAACTATGATATTAATTACAGAAGTGCTTAGTGTACACGATAATTACACCGGAGTGGTTTATTTCGGATTTTGGGCATTACTGGAAGTAGTAATGCTTATTAACGTTACCACTGTGGGTGCAGGCAGCAAAAAAATTAAAGCCATTATGCTGAATGCCTCATTGTGGCTGTTGCCGTGGTTACTACCGTGCATTATAATGATTGCCTATTTATCTGAACGTATTATGGTAAACTACTGGGAAGAAAGAAAGATTGACGATTTCCTTAATCACAATATAGTTACCGTTTGGGGTGTATGCCTTATAGTGTACATAGTATTGATGTACTTAGTAACCCGCAGCATTAAAAAATGGCGCGGCATAGCCGAGGGATAATTAAAGGATACTTAACGTTATTGCTGTATTAAACTATTGTTAGTACATTTGCAGTCCTTATGCAGAAAACAGTAAACATACTAAATAAGCGCGCACGTTTTGACTACGAGATACTGGAACGCTACACAGCGGGCATAGTACTTGCAGGCAGCGAAATAAAATCCATTCGTTTAGGCAAGGCTTCTATTGCCGAAAGTTTTTGTGAGTTTCAAAACAATGAACTTTTTGTAATAAACAGTAATATAGAAGAATACGCCTTTAGCCGTAGCTTTAGTCATATGCCTAAAAGCGAACGTAAGTTACTGCTTAACCGCCGCGAACTGAAAAGCCTTGAAAAAAGTGTGCAAAACCAGGGTCTAACTATAATTCCCCTGAAAATGTTTACCAATGAAAAAGGTATAGCCAAACTGGAAATAGGCCTGTGCCGTGGTAAAAAGAACTACGACAAACGCGAAACCATGAAAGAACGCGATACAAAACGCGACCTGGACAGGATTAAGAAAATATACAAATAACAAAAAACGCTGCTTTACAAAGCAGCGTTTTTTGCATACAAGCTATTTTTATCAGCTTTGGGCTTTAGGAGCTTCGGGAGCGGTGCGTTGTTTTTTCTCCGGCCTTATTATCATACGCAGTGGCTGATCCCATGAGAAATACGATACCATCCAGTTCCAGAACGTAATAAGCCTGTTACGATAAGTAAGTAACGACATTAAGTGGATAAACAGCCACATCATCCAGGCTATAATCCCTTTAAAATGCAGCTTAGGGCTTGGCAGGTCTACTACAGCTTTGTTTTTGCCAATAATAGCCATAGAACCTTTATCTTTATATTTAAACGGAGTAAGCGGCTCATTCTTAACCATACGCTTAAGGTTTTTAGCCAAATGCTTACCTTGCTGTATGGCTACCTGCGCCACCTGTGGGTGTCCATGTGGCCAGTCTTTATCGGAATCCATATAGCAGGTATCCCCTATTGCATAGATGTTGCTGGTGTTTACTACCTTATTCTGTCCGTCTACTATCATACGCTTGGCACGTCCGAAGCTTTCCTGCGGTATACCATCAAACGCACGACAGGCTACACCTGCTGCCCATATCAGGTTCTTACTCTGAATAGACTCTCCGTTGCTTAGGTACACAGTATCGTCTTTAAAATCGGTTACACGACAATTCAGCTTTACTACAACACCCAGCTTTGTAAGGGCATCATAGGTATCTTTTTGGCTGTCTTTGCTCATAGGAGCCAGCAGTGCATCAGCACCATCTACAAGATATACATTACTTACGCTGGTAGCCAATTCCGGATATTCCTTGCGCAGTATTCCTTTCCTCATTTCGGCAAACATCCCCGAAACTTCCACACCTGTAGGGCCGCCACCTGCAACTACAATATTCATGTACTTGCGGCGTTCGCGACTGTTAGAAAAACGGGTTGCCTTTTCCATACGCTGCAACAGCTTATTACGCATTTCCAGGGCATCGTTAAGGGTTTTCATAGGTATGGCGTTTTTCATTACGTTTTCCATACCGAAATAATTGGTTTCTGCACCTGTAGCAAAAACCAGTATATCATAAGGCAATTCGCCATTGTGCAATACAGCAATATTTTCATCAGCTTTAACTGCCACCATTTCGCCCATGCGAAAATGTACATTCTCCTTACCTCTGAAATATTTTCGGAAGGGATAACTGATACTGGAAGGCTCGAGATAGGCTGTAGCCACCTGATAAATAAGCGGCGGGAAGAAGTTGTAGTTGTTCTTGTCTACCAGCGTAATCTCAAAGTTTTTATTATCGGCGAGTTCATTGGCCAGGTTAAGACCTGCAAATCCCCCTCCTATGATTACTATCTTCATGAAATTATGGGTGTTATAATTTAGTTGTTTCGTTGCCGAAATTCCCTATAAAATTAAGATTTTGGCTGTTAACGTGCAATTAACCAGCCCGTAAATAGCGAAATTTATGAAATAATTAGCGTACTTAAATCCGGATTGCCAATGGCTGAAAAAAGCTCCTTAAAAATTACCACGCCTTATATAGATTTGTTAATATTGTAGTATTAGCCTTATCTAATATTTACTTTTGATGTAGTAATTATCTACTTTTGATGTAGTAATGTATAGCTGCTATGAAAAACATATTTACAAAGAAAACGCTGCTAAGCAGTTTAACCGTACTTAAAGACGCTTCCAAAGGGTTTATGGCCGATAAAGGGCTTAAATTAAGCGCATCTTTATCATACTATACTTTATTCTCGTTGGCACCTATGCTACTGCTTATCATATCTGTAGCAAGCGCTTTTTTTGGGCGCGATGCCATTGAAGGACGTATGTTTTATCAAATGAACGATCTTATAGGTAACCAGGCAGCTACCCAAATACAACAGGTAATAAAAAATCTGGAACTTTCCGGTAAAACCACTCTTTCGCTGGTTATAGGGATTTTCACTCTAATTTTAGGTGCCACTACGGTTTTTGGTGAAATACAGGATTCTATTAACATGATATGGAAAGTAAAAGCCAAGCCAAAAAAAGGATGGCTAAAGCTTGTAAAAGACCGCCTGCGCAGTGGTTCCATTATTATAGGACTGGGTTTTCTACTTATTGTTTCATTAATAGTAAACGGTGCTATTGTAGCATTAAACGACATTCTAAAACAATGGCTTCCGGATTTTACCATTATCCTGTTTAATTTAAGCAACGTGGCGGTGAGCTTTATGGTAATTACCATACTGTTTGGCGTAATATTTAAAGTACTGCCGGACGCAAAAATAAGGTGGCGCGATGTTAGGGCCGGAGCATTTTTTACAGCCTGCCTTTTTCTTTTTGGACGCTACCTCATCGGGCTATATATAACCACTACCGGGGCAGGTTCGCCTTACGGTGCTGCAGGTTCGGTAATCGTGATATTGTTGTGGATATATTATACTGCTGTAATTTTATACTTTGGGGCAGAATTTACAAGAGCTTATGCCATATACAAAGGCAGGCACATACAACCGGCTGACTATGCTGTATATGTGGAACAACGCGAAATAGAGCGGGAAAAAACGGAAGTAACCCAGCCGCAACCTCCTAACACTAGCGTTTAAGGATAATGCGTGTTTTTCTCAGCTGGCGTTCCATTTTGTCTTTTATCTTTCGGTGATAAACAAAATAACCACCTATGGCGCCTACGAGGCTGCCCAAAACAATATCAGTAAAACGTGCGGCCACAAGCTCTGCCGGTTTACCGGAAAGCGTACTGCCAAATTCGGCCAAAAGCAATGTTAAGCTGGTGATGAAAATTACTGCAAGACCATAGTTGCGGGTAATAAGCATTTCTACAACAAACTGCATTAGCATAATGCCAATGCATATTCCCCAAACCGGTAGTTTTAGCATTAACAACAAATAAGCGAGTCCTAATCCTAAAAACGTTCCAATAATGCGTTGCAGGCTGCGCTGCCATATATGTTTTGCTGAAACGCCTTGCAAAACTGCAAGGCACGATACGGGTACCCAATAGGGGTTTTCCAATCTCAGGATTTTTGCCAAAGCAAGTGAAACCCCTAAGGTTATACCAAATATAACTGACTCTGCAGTACCGCTAAAAATATTTTTCTTTACAATAATGGTTTCTTCTGCAAGCGGATTTTTAGTACGCACCATAAAACCGTAAATGAATGCTAACAAGCAGGCACCTATACACCCCATGGTAGCATAACCTGTTTTTAAAGGTATTGTAGCCGCTTCAAAAGGCATACAAAGTCCTATCGCTGCAAGCATTATAAAGAAGAAATTGCCAGGTGGCCTCAGTTTAAAGTAACGGGTAACCCAATGTACAGAAAAGGTATACAACCCCAAAAACACACAGGCCGACCAATCGGAAAAACTAAACAATAATCCGGCAAAAAATGATACAATAAGCCCAAACGAGCACGCCATTAGTGTTATCATCCTGCGGGTGAAGGAAGCCTCGGGCAGATATAGTATTACCAGTCCCGCCATACTTGCGGTAGCCCCTGCCCTAACGTTACCCAAAAGGTACCCCGCTAGTAACGGTAACCCCACACACATTGCAGCCAAAAAAGGTATGTGCCAGCTCCTAACCGACGGTTTTATAGCATACAGCTCCCTGAATTCCTGTAAAACTTTCATAGTACTGCAAAATTAAGGCAGAAACGATAAAGAAAAAACTCCCGTAAAAGAGAGTTTTGTGAACTGGTAAATAAAGCAGAATTTTATTTCTCTAAAAATTCCTGAAGCGAAATACCTAGTATATATTTCCAGCCTTCGGTAAATGATTCCCTTGCAAAATCTTTTAACAGAGGAAAGGTTTCAAGGCCAACATGGGTAAGTACCAATTTTGTACCTTCACCATCAGGAAAAAGCTCCCACACTACAAACGACTCTCCCTCATAGCCATCGTATTTCCAGCTATAGGCTAACTTACGCTGTGGTATTACCTCTGTAATTTCACATAAATGCAAATACTGCTTTTCTTCGCTGCCACCTGTAAAATGGAATCTAAATCCTACTTCAGCCTTAAACTCATCTAACTGAAAATACCAATCTTTCATCTTATCATTTACGGTAATAGCTTCCCATACTTTTTGAACAGGTACATTATAAACGCGTTCTGTAACTAATGCTTTTGTTTCCATATCGTTTATGTTGATTAAGTATTTTATTGGTATTCAAGAAAATTACAGGGATTTTTGCATTTCGTAATCTTCCATAAAAAAACCGTGACCAATATCTACATTAACTTCGCCAAGGTTTACAAAACCAGATTTTAGATAAAAATTATAAGCCGGATTAAAACGGTTTACATTCAGCATCAGGTTACTTACACCAGCACTGCGCACCGCCGATTCTACTTCGGCAACAAGAGCTTTTCCTGCACCTTTACCATGCGCTTCAGGCAAAACATACAACTTATGTAATTTGGCTATACCCGGTTTATAATCTACCTGATACGCCGCAAATCCTAAAACAACTCCATTATCTTCAAGAAGCAAAAAACAATGTCCCTGTTCTTCCATTTGTTCTTGTATGGCGCTGCGGCTGTACATAAGCCCCAGCATATAATCCATTTGCTGTGCAGTAAGAATATTACCGTAAGTAGCATGCCATGTTATTACAGCAATATGATTAATAACATCGTAGTCGTTTATAGTGGCCTTTTTTAACAGCATAATATTTTTTAATATTAAAACCCTGCATTTTCGGGCATAATTTAGGTTTGTAAAGGTATATTTTTTTTATTTGGCACGGATATTGGAAAGTATGAATTAACCTAAAATAAAAAGTTTACATAGCAGCAATAACAACTTTATCCTGATCATGAAAACTAATCTAAAAAATACTGTTTTAACCTTTTTCCTGTCGGTCGGAAGCCTTTTTGCGCAAAGCGTTACCACAGTCAGGGCTACAAACAGTGACATAAGCGATAACCTGGATTTGCAGGCAGTGGCCTCAATATTTGGCGACTCTGCAGACCTTGAAGACTTTGAACAAAGGCTAAACGACCCAGACATTCAAATATCAAATTTGGACCTTAACGGAGATAACCGCGTAGACTACCTAAGGGTAGTAGAACTTTCGCAAAGCAACACCCACGTAATAGTACTACAGGCTGTTTTAGGCATAGATACCTACCAGGACGTAGCTACTGTAGAGGTAGAACGCGACCGTTATAACAACGTATCGGTTCAGGTGGTGGGCGACCCATACATATATGGCCCAAGCTATATATATGAACCGGTATATGTAGTAACACCTCCCGTATTCGATATCTTTTGGGCTAGTTCTTACAGGCCATATTATTCGCCATGGTACTGGGGTTACTACCCTACTTACTACTCGTACTGGACACCATGCCCTGTATACAGGTACCGCAACCATGTACATGTACACATAAACAGCCGCAACAGTTACAATTATGTAAATGTAAGGCATAGTAGCCGTGCAGCGGCAATGTATGCCCCAAGGCGTAGTAATGCGTATGAAAGGCAGCATCCTGGTAACTCATTTGCTACAAGAAATAACAATGCCCGTAACCACTATGATTTAGAACAAAGCCGTTCAAACGGTACGTCGGTAAGAGGCGGCAGAACACTAAACAGTAATACTGGATCTCGAAACGATATGGCTACCGGAAGCCGCAGCAATACTAATAGTTTTAGTAACAGCAGCAGGCAAAATGGAACCAGAACATTAAACCAAAGTAGTAGTACGCGAAGTAATACATTTCAATACCAAGGAGTAAACAATAATAATACTCCGGCAGCTACCCGTACTAACAGTGATTTTTCTACAAGGAGTAATAACAATTATGGCACAAGGAATAATAGTAATGTAGTGCGCAGTCAGGGTACCGATAATAATTACAGCACACCTGCACGTAACTACAGCACTCCTACCAGAAGTTATGATACTCCATCAAGAAATAACAATAGTAATGTACGCAGTACTGCTCCTGCAAGGAGTACTGTACCACAGGCAACCCGTACCAGTACCCCGTCTACGCCAAGGCAAAGTACACCATCGGCTCCGGCAAGAAGTAATGGCAACGGAGGAAGCCGATCTAGAGGATGATTTTTATTACATAAATTGGGTTATTATAAATTTCGGGAACGGGCAGCATGTGAGGGCTGTCCGTTCTTTTTTATACCACCCGCCTGGTATTTACAGCCAGTACCCATTCGGCACGGCTGCATACAGTACATTTAGCCTGAGTAGGTTCAAGCCTTTGAGTATTGGCACAAAACGTACAGGCGTATATTCCTGATTTTGGTATTACAGTATTCTTTAAAGCAAAAAGCTGTGGACGTATGGGCAAGCCGTATTTTACATCTTTGTCTTCGTAAAAGAAAACACTTATAGCACCATTTGTTTCTATGTAAGCATTACGCACCTGCCCCAGGTGTTCAATGGATTTAAGACGGAGTTCGGCAAAAAACTCATCCTGTGCCAAATCTTCACGCTCAAAACTGAGTATTGAAAACTGCCCGTCTTCAATAATACATTGCGCTGTACCTTCCATAAAGTTTTCAAACCACTTACTTTTGGCTAATAACCAGGTTACACATCGGTACATTAATAAAATAATGATAAATACAGTAATTGCCGGTACAAGCCCCACGTCTTCATAAAACATAGGATCGCCCGCAGCTGAACCAAGCGAAATAATAATAACCACCTCAAATACCGACAACTGCTTTACGCCACGCTTACCCGTAAGTTTTAAAGTAATCAGCACTACTATAAACATTAAAACCGTGCGGAAAGCTACTTCTGCGAGGAAACTAACAGGCAAGTCATTAAATAATAGCCTATCCCACTCAAATATCTTTTTCATTTATACAGAATTTATTTATAAAGTTAAATAGCAGCGCTATATACTTTTAAAACATTAGCACAACTTTAATACGTAATACAGTCTGTGTTAAGCCCGAACTTAGTTGCTTTCTTTTTATCTTTACGTACCTTAAAAACAATCTCACATTATGAAAAAAATTATGATGCTCCCCATCCTGCTTTTTACAGCAGCAGCATTTGCCCAGCTTAAACCCGTATCCTATATTGAAGGCAGCCAGAAACTGAATGGCTTTGCAGCAGTACCCGATCAGCCAAGAATGAAAAAAGCCGGGGTGCTTATATTACCCGCCTGGATGGGAATAAACGACCACAGCAAAGAAGTAGCCCAAAAACTGGCAAAAGAAGGATTTTATGCTTTTGTGGCCGATATATATGGCGAAGGTAATTACCCTAAAGATACCAAAGAAGCAGGCGAAAGAGCCGGTTACTATAAAAAGAACTATAAGGAATATGTAAAACGTATTTCGGCTGCATTGGATCAGCTTATTGCTTCGGGTGCCGATGCGAATAATATAGTAGTTATAGGCTATTGTTTTGGTGGTACAGGTGCTCTTGAAGCAGCCCGTGCCGGACTGAATGTAAAAGGCGTAGTGAGTTTTCATGGTGGACTGGGTAAAGATGCCTCAAGGCCAAATGGAGAAATAAAAACTAAAGTACTTGTACTACACGGAGCAGACGACCCATATGTACCTGCTAAGGACATTGAAGATTTTATGAAGGAAATGAAAGAAGGCAAAGCCGACTGGCAGATGGTTTATTATAGCGGTGCCGTTCATGCGTTTACTGAAAAGGAAGCCGGAGACGACAACAGCAAAGGCGCTGCCTATAATGCGAAAGCCGACAAACGCTCATGGAATGTATTTATGGATTTCCTGAGGGAAATAGTACAGGAAAGAGAAAAACCGGGTAAGCTGGAGCCAGGAAGTACAGGTAGAAAAAAGGCCGGAACTGAAAAGGCTGCTGAAAAGAAAAAGACTAAAGAAACTGAGGAAAATTAATTCTCGATGTTAAAACATTAAACTATTGAAGACCCGCATATTGTGGGTCTTCTTTTTTTTCAATAGCTTTAGCCACATCAAAAACCAAACAAAACATTATGGCACACGACAAACTAAGGGATGATACCGAATGCCAAAACTGCGGCCATCAGGTATTAGAAATCTACTGCCCGCACTGTGGACAAAAAAATACTGAAACCAGACAAAGCTTTGCCCATCTTGTAGGGCATTTTGCCGAAGACCTTACGCACTACGACGGCGCATTCTGGAAAACCATTAAGTATCTTATTTTTCGCCCAGGGAAACTTACTGTAGAATACCTTGAAGGCAAAAGGCAATTGTATGTACCTCCTGTAAAACTATACATTTTTGTAAGTTTTATTACTTTTTTACTGATAGGTATAATGCCCGAAAAAGAAGCTGAAAACGAAGGAGCAAAGAGTAATTTTATTGCAGTAAATAAACTTGGCGACATTGAGATCAATGGCGAGGGCTTAGATGAAAAAAAGAAAAACGAGTATACCTTAACAAGTGGAGAAAAAGTAAACTCAATAAAGAAACTTGATTCACTTCATGCTATTCCGGGAAAAGTAACTGATTTAGAATATACTTTTACAAAAAAAGTTATAGAAATAGAAAATGGAACAATTTCCACCGAAGAAATTGGTGAGGCATTTATGCATACGCTCCCAAAAGTATTATTCATCTATATGCCTATTTTTGCATTTTGGCTATGGCTGTTTCATAGCAAAAAACGTTGGCTCTTTTTTGACCACAGTATTTTTACACTTCATTATTTTGCGCTCTTATTATTACTCAGTTGTATTACTACTATAATCAACCGGTTAACATCATATTTAGGTCAAAGCATTAACGAAATTACGACATTGCTGGCTCCCATTATTTTGTTTTGTTATTCTTTTTTCTATTTCTTCAGAGCTCACATTTATATGTATGGCGGACGTAAATTTATCTCACGTTTAAAAGGTCTTATTTTATTTTTCATTAATTTAGTTTGCATTATTACAGTGCTTCTTTGCGCAGTATATTATGTTATCTTTACCTTGCATTAAAATTAAATATGAGAAGATTATATATTATAGGATTTTCGGCATTACTCCTTGCTTGTGGTGCTGCTAAAGATGTAAAAAAGGACTATGCCGCTGCACCTGTAGAAAAATACATGAATACCATAACGGCGCAGGATCTTAAAAAACATCTCTATATAGTAGCTGCTGACTCCATGGAAGGGCGAAACACAGGAAGTGCCGGACAAAAAAAAGCCGGAAGATACCTTATAAGCCAATATGAAGCCAATGGGATTTCTTTTCCTAAAGCAGCAGAGGGCTGGTATCAAACGGTACCTGCAGCGTTTATGGCAAGGGCATTCAGCCCAAGCAAACTGCCGGATTCTGAAAACGTATGGGCATTTATAGAAGGAACTGAAAAACCTGAAGAAATATTGATAATATCTGCGCACTACGACCACGTGGGCATGAAAAACGGTGAAGTATACAATGGGGCAGATGATGACGGATCGGGTACAGTAGCACTTTTGGAAATAGCACAGGCTTTTATGGAGGCTAAGAAACAAGGTTACGGACCTAAACGCTCAATACTGTTCCTGCACGTTACGGGTGAAGAACACGGCCTGCACGGATCGCGCTATTACAGTGAAAATCCACTTTTCCCTATTGCTAACACCATTGCTGACCTTAACATAGACATGATAGGACGCAGGGATGAGGAACATACCGCCGACGGAAATTATGTATACGTAATTGGTTCTGATAGGCTTAGCACCGACCTGCATAACATTAACGAAGCTGCCAATGCTAAGTATACCCACCTGAAACTGGATTATAAATATAACGAAAGGAATGACCCTAACCAGTTCTATTTCAGGTCTGACCACTATAACTTTGCAAAGAAAGGCATTCCTATTATTTTCTACTTTAACGGTGTACATGCTGATTACCACAAGGCAACAGACAAGCCAAACAAAATAGAATATGATTTACTGACAAAACGAGCACAACTTGCGTTTGTAACTGCCTGGGAACTTGCTAACAGAGAAAACCGCCCTGTTGTAGACAAGGATGGAAAATAAAAAATTAATGCCCCGAAATTCGGGGCATTAATTTTTTATAATCGTTTAGACTTTTAATTTTTAGGTTTAGCTTCCGGTTTTTTCTCCTGTACCTCTTTCTTTTTGTACAATGGAATAAAATACGATAGCGTATAGTTAAAACCTACACCAAAACTTCCATCGTAGGTACGGTTAAAACCGGGAATGTATAGGTTATCAAAATCTGCAGGTTTCTTGTTTGAAAGCAAGCTATTTAGCCTTACACTAAAGCCAAGGTAAAGATTACTGAAAAGCTCAGCCTTAACCCCTCCTACCACTTCCAGCCAGTGTGCGGAAAGTCCGCTGTAATCGCGAGCTTCGTTAATAGTTACATCATCAAAATAGTTAGATACATCATCACTGGAAGATATATCGGTGTTTTGATATATGGTATACGAATTTAGCCTTTGGTTGAAGGTAGAAAACCCATAACGGAAACCTATGTAAATCATATTTTCCATATCCAGCCAGTTTTCGTAAGCGTTATAATCAAATCCTACCTTAAGGTAACTACCTTTTGTAGTATAATTAAGCTGGTCGTCATCTTTATTAAAGTTTACATTGCCCAGCTCAGCCGCTGCATACCATTTTTTGGTAAGCCTGTAATCTCCTACTACTTCCAGTCCTTTAAAACCGTCATAATAAAACGAACGGCTAAGCCTGTGCAGGTCTATACCCACGCGTAACCCGTATCGCTGTTGTGTAGGCTTTACAGTAAGTGGTGCCTTTACTGTATCGGCTTTTTCTACTTTAAGTTCCTGTTGTGCAGATACACCTAAAACAGAAAAAAGTAAAAAGAGGCTAAAAGTATATTTTAACATGTGTGTCATCTTCGTTTTCTATTTCAGGGTTCACTATTTCAGTGTCCTGTATCCAAGCATCTCCATCGCCCCCATCCGAAATTACAGGATTTGGCGAAGGTGTTGTATCATCGTTTAGGGTAAACAATGTTTTAAAACCACAAGCACGCGATATATATTCGTCTCGTGTGGTATAGCTAAAATCAAGATAGTCTATAACCACCTGTTTTACACCCAGCGTATTGGTATAAGTATACTTAAAACCCCATTTTACTGATGTGGTGTCTACCCTAAGTGGCACCAGTGCAGTACTGTCTACACGGCCTATAGCAATGGTATCCTGATAACCTTCTACAAAAATCTTAAGGTTAGCCACAGCTTTAAATGCGGCCCTGTTACCACTGTTATAAAATGCCACCACCATATTTGGCGTAGTCAGCGTACCTTCAGCACAAATGTCATCTTTTTCACAGCTCATCATATAGCCGCAAATGACGCTTAGTACTACCACACTTAAAATAAATCTCTTCATAGCGTTTTTTTGATCTATCGTTTTTCCAGCAACACCACATTTTCTACGTGGTGTGTTTGTGGGAACATATCTACAGGACGCACCCTTGTTACCTTATACACTTCATCCATAAGTGCAAGGTCGCGCGCTTGTGTAGCCGAGTTACAACTTACATATACCACTTTTTGTGGTGCTATGCGCAGTATCTGGTCTACCACATCTTTATGCATACCATCGCGCGGAGGGTCGGTTATAATAACATCGGGGTGACCGTGAGTTTCTATAAACTCAGCGTTAAACACATCCTTCATATCCCCTACAAAAAACTCACAATTGGTAATATTATTGCGCAGGGCATTTTCCTTGGCATCGGCTATAGCCTCAGGCACAGCCTCTACCCCTACAACTTTTTTGGCTTTGCGCGATACAAACTGTGCTATGGTACCCGTACCGGTATACAGGTCGTACACCAGCTCATTACCGGTAAGTCCTGCAAAATCGCGGGTTATGCTATATAGTTCATACGCCTGGTCACTGTTTGTCTGATAAAATGATTTGGCATTAATTTTAAAGGTAAGCCCCTCCATTTCTTCCAGTATGTAATCACGGCCTTTATACAGCACTACCTTTTGGTCGTATAGCGTATCGTTAGCTTTTTGATTTACTACGTATTGTAATGAAGTTATACCCGGGAATACTTCTGCAAGATAATTCAGTAGCAGTTCACGCTGTTCTTTGTTGTTATCAAAGAACTGTATCAACACCATAATTTCTCCGGTACTTGCGGTACGTATCATTAAAGTACGTAGCAATCCGCTATGCTCACGTGGATTAAAGAACTCCATACCGTGCTGATTTGCAAAATCGCGTATGCTGTTACGTATAGCATTGCTTGGGTCTTCCTGCAGGTGGCAGTGGGTTATATCAAGAATTTTATCCCACATACGCGGAATATGGAAACCCAATGCATTACCACGTTCTATTTCCTCACCGCTTTGTGCTTCGGCATCGGTAATCCAACGGGAATTTGAAAAAGAAAACTCCATTTTATTACGGTAATAAAACTGCTTTTCACTGCCTTTTATCGGCTCGAAATCAGGCAACTCTATTTTACCAATGCGCTTAAGGTGGTTATAAACCTCGTTATTTTTATAGTAAAGCTGTTTTTCGTACTTCATGTTCTGCCACTTACAGCCACCACAAGAGCCAAAATGCTGGCACTGCGGTATGGTTCTATCGGCACTGTATTCATGAAAATGTACCGCCTTACCTTCATAATACGCTTTGCGTTTTTTAAAGGTTTGCACATCTACCACATCTCCCGGTACTACATTTGGTATAAAAATAACCTTACCGTCCGGAGCTTTAGCTACAGAAACGCCTTTGGCGCCGGCATCAAGCACATCTACATTCGTAAAAACGATCTTGTCTGTTTTTCTTTTTCCCATGGCGCAAAAATACAGTTTTTGTATGAATAAATTCACTAATCATAATCCCCCTTAAAGATAAGGATATACTTTAAACTCGTATATTAGCATAAACCAATTAAACCTTAGTATAAATGAAAACAAAATCGATACTTTTTTATCTGTTAGCGCTATGCAACTATAGCTTACTACTTGCCCAAAAAGATGGCCTTTATTACAACAAAGAATACTACCAGTGCGAAAATAAATGGGTGGCACTTCCTCAAAAAGAAGGCGATGACAAATATTTGTACGGTGTTGTATACCTGGACGGATCAGCCGGATATACCTTTGACTACCAAGGCGATTTTACAGTAGTAAACAATAAGTTTGTACGTGATAACAAACCCAGGGAAAGCAGTATGAAGTACCGTATAGAAACGAGATGGGCAAAATTAGCTATACTACCCGACGAAAAAATTAAGGAAATGGGCTTGCCCACAGAGCCTGATTGGTTAAAAATATATAGGGAAGGAGAAAATGATACAGACAGGCTATACCGAAAGGGTTATTTATTAAATGAAATAGGTGGCTGTCAGGAAGCTATACCTGTACTCTTACAAGCCTACGCAAAAGAACCGGAATATAAAGGAGTACTATTTGAACTCGCTTTTGCTTACAATGCTACAGAGCAATTTGAAAAAGCAATTGAGATACTAAAAAAAGGAATAGCAAAAGAGCCTAAAAATTATATGTTTTACAGAGAGTTAGGATATGCGTATGTGCAATCGGGCAACGTATCCGAAGCGGAGAAAATTTACACTAAAGGTATTGCTTTGTCTACAGATAAGAGTCAGAATGCAGAAATGGCTTTTAATATGGCTGGGCATTATTATCGTGTAAAAGATAAAACTAACTTTGCAAAATGGGCAGCAATAGTGAAAAAGAATTCTACCGAGGACACTCATTTCCTGGAAAACCTGACCATAATGGAAAACGAACTTAAATAAAAACAAAAAAAATGCCTGCATACCTTGCCTTATTTCGCGCCGTAAATGTTAGCGGCCATAACATTATAAAAATGGAACACCTTCGTAAGGTGATGGAAGCTGAGGGCTATAAAAACGTAGCAACCTACATACAAAGTGGCAATGTGGTATTTACTACAGATGAAACCGATAAGGCAAAAATAAAGCGCGAAATGGAAACACTACTCTATAAAGAGTACGGCCACGATGTGTTTAATTTTATTTTGGACGAAGCCGAACTACAAAAGGCTATAGACAACAACCCATACACAGGCCCTGAACCGGAAGGCCAGGGAGTGAAAAAGTATTTTGTAACCTTTCTTTCGGGTGAGGCTACCATTCAGGGGCTGGACCAGATGAAAAAATACAACCGCAGCGACGACGAGTTTAAAGCCATAGGCAGCATTATGTACCTGAAACTATCGCAAAGCGCCGCAGATAGTAAGCTAAGCAACTCTTTTATAGAAAGCAAAATGAGCCTGAAGAGTACCACGCGCAACTGGAATACTACATTGAAGTTGCTTGAGATGCTTCAAAATACTAAATAACCTGTAATGAACCGCTTCGACCGTATAACTGCCATACTAATACAGCTGCAATCTAAAAAGGTTGTAAAGGCTCAGGATTTGGCCGACCGTTTTGATATAAGCCTGCGCACAGTATACCGTGATATTCGTTCGCTTGAAGAAGCAGGTGTACCCCTGTATGGCGAAGCCGGTGTGGGTTATTCGCTGGTAGACGGCTACCGCCTGCCCCCGGTAATGTTTACCCCCGAAGAAGCCATGGCATTTATTACCGCAGGTAAGCTTATGGAAACCTTTACAGATAAAGGGCTAAAAGATAATTTTTCATCGGCTTTGTTTAAGGTAAAGGCCGTATTGCGTAATACCGAGAAAGACCTGGTAGACGCCTTGGAAAACCAGATAGATGTGCTGGACCACCAAAAGGCGATACCACCACAAACCAATGCCCTTGATACCTTACTGAAAGCCACTGCGGAAAAAAAAGTGGTAGAAATGGTATACAAAGCCTTTGGTAAAGACAGCGAAAATACCCGTATGGTAGAGCCTATTGGCATTTTCCACGAAAACGGCTATTGGTACACCATAGCCTGGTGCCACCTGCGTGGTGAATACAGGCAGTTCAGGCTGGACAGAATTATATCTATTAAGCTTACCAATATACAGCAACAGGAACACGTAAGCCTTAAGGAATACCGCGAACGCTACCCTAAGGCATGGGAAACCTACCCGGTAGAAAAAGTAGTGTTGCGCGTGCTGAAAAGTTCGGTGCCGTATCTTACAAGCCGCAAGCACTTTTACGGGTTTTCATCTGAAATTGATAATGGCGACACCATAGATATGACATTTTATACCCAATGGGCCGAAGAAGGCCTGCTGCGCTGGTACCTTATGTTTGCCGATCGTGCCGAAATACTGGAACCTGAATGGCTTAAAGATAGAGCTGTTACGCTTTTACAACGTATTATTGAAAAGAATAATTTTGACGTAACAGCACAAACCGAGGTGTAAATCAATGATCTATATTTAATAGACGAATCCTTAAAATATTTGCAAAATTTACTAATTTGCAGCTGCAAGGATGATTTCTCTCCTATAAGAAGGAATTGAAGATTTTTTTATTGAAATTTCACAATTCAAATGCCGGTTTTACAACAAACAAATACCGAAAAAGCAATTGCCCTTGAAGACAAATACGGGGCACACAATTACCACCCACTTCCAGTAGTACTTTCGCGCGGCGAAGGCGTATACGTTTGGGATGCTGAGGGAAAACGCTATTATGATTTTCTTTCGGCCTACTCTGCCGTAAACCAAGGTCACTGCCACCCAAAAATTGTAGGTGCGCTTACCACACAGGCACAAACACTAACCCTTACATCTCGTGCTTTTTATAACGACCAACTGGGGCGCTATGAGGAGTATGTAACCCGCTACTTCGGTTTTGATAAGATACTTCCCATGAACACAGGTGCTGAGGCCGTGGAAACTGCTATAAAGCTATGCCGTAAATGGGCGTATGAAAAGAAAGGCTTAGCCGAACACGAAGCCAAAATAATAGTATGCGAAGGTAACTTCCACGGGCGTACAACAACCATAATATCATTTAGCAACGACGAAAACGCTCGCAAAAACTTCGGGCCTTACACGGCAGGATTCATTAGCATTCCTTATGATGATATTGCAGCCTTAGAAAGTGTACTCGCTACCGAAACAAACATAGCAGGTTTCTTAGTAGAACCTATACAGGGTGAAGCCGGCGTTTATGTCCCTTCTGAGGGTTTCCTTGCAAGAGCCAAGACACTCTGCGAACAAAACAACGTACTGTTTATTGCAGATGAGGTACAAACCGGCGTAGCCCGTACAGGAAAGCTTCTTGCTGTACAGCACGAAGGCATACAACCTGACATCCTTATTCTGGGGAAAGCGCTATCAGGCGGTGTTTACCCGGTAAGTGCAGTTTTAGCTAATGACGATATTATGAACGTTATTAAGCCCGGTCAGCATGGTAGTACCTTTGGTGGAAACCCTATAGCAGCAGCCGTAGCCATTGCGGCGCTTGAGGTAGTAAACGAAGAAAAACTGGCTGAGAATGCAGAAAAGCTTGGTACTATTTTCAGAGAAAAAATCAATGCTTATATTGCAGGCAGTAAAATAGCTACTCTTGTACGAGGAAAAGGGCTGCTTAACGCAATTGTTATTAACGATACAGAGGACAGTTCTACGGCATGGGACATTTGTGTAGCCATGATGCATAAAGGGCTGTTAGCCAAACCGACGCATGGCAATATTATACGTTTTGCACCACCTTTAGTAATGACCGAAGAACAATTGTTAAGCTGCGTTGACATAATTATTGAAACATTAAAACAATTTGAACAATAACCAATTATTTTTTTATGGAGGATTTTTCTACACAATCATCATTTGATTCATTTGAACTACAACTTACACAGGAAGCTAAGGATTTTGTAAGAGAAGCGGGCAAATGGGCTAGATTTCTGTCAATTGTAGGATTTGTATTTATTGGCTTTTTTGTGCTGATGGCTTTATTTATTATGACATTGGGTTCTATGGGTGGCGCCATGGGCGGTGCTTTTAGTGCTATGGGCGCCGCGAGCGGTGTATTTATAGGACTGGTTTACATCCTTATAGCTCTTTTATACTTTTTCCCTGTGCTTTATCTTTTCAAATTTGGTAATAAGACCAAAGCTGCCTTTGAGAGCAATGATACTCAAGCACTGACAGAAGCATTTCAAAACCTGAAATCACATTATAAGTTTGTAGGTATACTTACTATAGTAGGTATTGGTTTCTATGTACTTATGATTGTTATAGCTGTTATAGCCGGTGTAGCATCGGCGGTATAATACTTTATATACTATAATATCAAAAATCGGGTTACTGTAACGGTAACCCGATTTTCTTTTGTAAATGCTTTACCCTATTTTTGCAATGTGAAGACAATATATATAATACTCATTTTTGCCTGTGCATTTTTAGCGCTGTACGAACAGTCGTTACAAAAACCAAATATATTAATAATGGCTCCCGCTATAATCATATTTTTAGTGGGGTTAACACGTATTATGAGCAAAGTACCCAGCAAACATGAACGCGAACTACGCGATCAGCGTGAGCGTGAAGAATGGGAAAAACAACAGCAAAACGAAAGTGATGAAGTTTAAGCCCGGCGACAAAGTAAGCGTGCTGGACGATTCTTTTACCGGTACTGTAAAATCGTATAAAAAAGACGGAAAAGTAGCTGTTATAACCGCTGAAGGTTTTGAGCTGCTTTTTACCGAAAGCGAGCTTATACCCACCGGCGGCAGCCTTGGTGCATTGTTTGCAGGTAAAAGCCTTGGTAGCGTTTTAAGGGAAAAAGAAACTCCCGTAAAACGCAAACAGCCTGTACCCGAAAAGAAATCCCGAAAAGATAGTGTGGTACTGGAAATAGACCTGCATGTAGAAAAGCTGGTTCGCAACAAAAAAGGCATGAGCAATTACGATATCCTTAACCTGCAAATGGATACCGCACGCCACCACCTGGAATATGCTATAAAAAACCGTATACCCCGCATAGTATTTATACACGGTGTAGGTGAAGGTGTATTGAAATCAGAGTTGGATTATCTTTTAGGTCGCTATGAAGAAGTAGTTTTTGGTGATGCCAATTACCAAAAGTATGGACTTGGCGCAACCGAAGTATACATAAAGCAAAACCCCGGAAGATAATTTTTGATTTTCTATTGGTTATTTTCTATGTTCTATTTTAAATTGAATATTTACAATATAAAATAGAACATAAAAAATAGAAAATCTATTTATCCAGCCACTTTAGTAAATCATAAAAATTTTGCGGTGCTACACCATGGCCTACAGGGTATTCGTGGTATTCGTTTGTAATACCGAGTGTATTTAAAAATTCTGGAGCCTTTCGCGCCCAGTCTATCGGTATAACCTGGTCTACAACGCCATGAGAAATGAAAAACTTAAGATGCGAAAGCTGCTCCACATTTACATTCTGTGTAATTATAGGCGTATGCAGATATCCACTCAGAGCCGCTACCCTACTCACTTTTTCAGGGTATTTCAGGGCTACGGAATAGCTTAATATAGCGCCCTGGCTGAACCCAATAAGTGTTACCTTATCTTTATCTACAGAGTAAGCTGCTACGGCCTCATCAATAAATGTAGCAATAAGATCTCGCGACTGTGCGGCCTGTACATCATCGGTAAACTTATTCATGTCAGCATCAAAGTTTATAGCATACCAGGCATAACCGTAGCCGGACATATCATAAGGTGCACGTACCGATAGGATAAGGTATTCATCGGGCAGTTGTTCGGCAAAACCGAATAGGTCTTCCTCATTACTGCCGTATCCGTGAATAAGAATCAGTAACGGGTTCTTATCCAGCTTTACTTTAGGTTCCCTTATTAAATGATATAATGATAATTCCATTAATTACAGGTTTTTAAAAAATTTCTGAAACAACTTACCTACAAGTGGCATAGGTGTCATCTGCCCGGTAAGTGCCGTATAAAAACCATAACCCCAAAGCACTACCATAAACAGGTAAAACGGAAAGGCAATCATAGGGGTCCAGAAACCACTGATAGTATAACCAATAACTATAAATAGTATAGTAAGCCCCAGCCCTTGTCTAATATGAAATGACGCGAAAGGGTTTTTATTTTCAGAATTCATAGACATGGCTATAAGTGCGCCAACCCCCATTATGTATGCGGTTATTGCGGCGCCTTTGCCCTGCTCTATTATTTGTTTGTCCATTATTTAGTTTATTTCAATAGTGCTTTTAACTTCAATATCGGTACGCGGATCAAAGACAACATCGTAGTAGTTAGCGGCGCCTGCCTTGGTATCAAGTGTCAACTGGCTACGACCAAATTCTACTCCCTTTTTATCGGAAACCTTAAAGGTAAGGCTACCTTTAAAAGCTTTTTCGGTAATCAGGTACACTACAATTTTGTTATTGTGTCCAAGCGAATCGTTTTCTATATGATATTTACCTAAAGCTATTCCCTGTTGTTTTAACCCTTCCGACAGGACAATCTTACTATCCAGCGTGCGATCTACGCCTTCAGTTACACCCTCAGTGAATTCGGTAGCCATTTCACCAACAGTTTCACCACCCTTATTAAGGGTTTCCTTGGTTTTCTCCTTCACTTTACTGCATGAGCAGGCTAAAGTAAGTACCGTTAAAACAAAGAATAACTTTTTCAAAATGTTATGCATTAAGTATTAGCTTACCTCTGTTGTAAATACCGTATGCTTTGCCTTTCATAGGCTGGTTTATAAATGCCGAGTTCTTAGATTTACTCAGTATATCTGCATTGCTAAACGTCCACTCCACAGCAGGGTTAAACAGTGTAAACACTGCTGTAGCACCCTCAGTAATATTGTGCTCACTACCACCAAACAAAGCACCGGCAGCAGTAAGTTTATCTATAATAACCTCAAGCGGAAGCAGGGTACCCAAAGCACCGAATGCACTCTCCAGGCCAATAGTACCATCTTTAGCTAAATCAAACTCCAGCACTTTAACCTCTACATCCAGTGGGTTGTGGTCAGATGTAATAACATCAATAGTGCCATCAAGCACACCATTTAATAGTGCTTTACGCTCCCCTTCCGGACGAAGCGGAGGAAGAACTTTATAGTTGCTTTCAAAATCAGTAAGCACCTCGTCTGTAAACAACAGGTTATGTACCGCTACACTACAAGTTACATTAAGTCCCTTTTGCTTGGCCTCACGGATAAGCGCCACCGATTTAGCAGTACTTATGGTAGGTATATGCAGCTTACCACCTGTATATTCCAGCAGGTACAGGTTACGGGCTATCTGAAGCTCCTCGGCAAGAGCCGGTATGCCTTTAAGTCCTAAACGGGTACTTACAATACCTTCGTGCACCACACCTTTACCTTTAATTTTATCATCCTGAGAGAATGCAATTACCAGCCCGTCAAAATCCTGAACGTACTGTAAAGCTATCTTCAGCAGGTTGGCATCCTGTAGCGCTTTTTGGTAATCACCAAAAGCTACTGCACCGGCATTCTTCATATCAAACAGCTCGGCTATGTCTTTACCCTCACTGCCCTTTGTAAGGGCGCCTATAGGGTAAATTTCTGTAGCTGTATGAGCCGCCTTGCCTTTAAGGAAAAATATATCGGCCTGGTTATCCGCTACCGGAATGCCAGTAGGCTGTACCGCCACAGCAGTAAAACCACTTTTAGCTGCCACATCAAGTCCGTTGGCTATGGTTTCGCGGTCTTCATGCCCCGGTTCACCAAAGCTCACCGAACTGTCGAACCAACCTTTAGAAACATGCAGGTTATCCAGTACTATATTTTCAAATCCGGCAGCATCAAGGCCGGTACCTATTTTTGTAATAATGCCATTTTCTACCTGAATATCTACAGCCTTATTGTGGTGAGGGCTTTTCGGGTCAATGATAACGGCGTTTTTAAAGATAAGGTTCATTTTATTTTACAAATTTTTGTATCAGTAGTTCAAGAATAAGAAACAACAGTGTGCCTATTACAAACCATTTCCACAGCTCATTAGCCGTACGGGATGACGTAATATCGTTAAACACAGTTGCTATAGAATCGGCCTTGGTAAAGCTGCCCAATGCGGCAGTATTTTCAAGGCTTAAATTGCTCTCTGTTCGGGCATAGTTAAAACTGATGTCCTTTAGTTTTTCATTGCCTTTATATACACTGTAATTGCCGGCCAGTTCCGGATAATTGCCAAATGATAGTTTTACTTTGTTGCTAAGTAATTGTTGTGCAGGTACAAAATCGGTTTTATCGCCTTTTACATTTACAACTTCGTCTTTACCTAAAACCGTATCTATAACCAGGTTTTGGTTGCTGCCTATGGTTATGGCGCTAATACCTGTTTTACCACTGTTTTGCCCCATGTTGTAAAATGTAGGTACTATAAGCGGCGAGTTCTGGAAATTTGTGTTGGCTTTGTTAATCGGCGCAGCAAAAACATAAACATTGCCCAGCCTGTTTGTCATAGAAGCAAGGAACGGCGTTTGGTCATCATACGTAAGCACAGGCAGTGTACTACCGCTTAGTATAAAGCTGCTACTTACCTTAGGGTACTGGAAATTATCTGTTTTCTTCTCAAAAACAGTTTGGTACAGCGGGTGGTTAAAGGCAATCTTGGTAATTTGCTTATCGCCTTTTGTAAACGGTTTAAACTGGCTGTTACCAAATGCCGCCATAAGGCTGTTCAGGCTTTGTATACTACAAGCAGCCGAAGGTATAACAACTATGCTACCGCCTTTACCATAAAAATCTTTAAGGGTTGTAATAAGCGATTGCGGAATCTCATCAAGTTCATTTAGTATTATAGCATCTTGTTTTTCAAGGCTGTTATAGTCTAAAGTTCCAAGTTGGGTATCTGTAAAATTAAACTCGTCCGCAGTATAGATACGTCCTAAAAATTTGTTCTTATCGGCAGTTCCTATAGCCAGTACATTAGACTTTTGTGGCTTCGATATGCTAAAATAATATGTATTATCATACGAAAGACTGTTATCCGTTAAAGACACATAGCCGTGAAAGTCTTTTTTAGGAATGGTAAAAGTGCTGCTTTGTTTATCACCTTCAAATTTCACAAGGGTTTTAGCAATAAGGCTTTTACCGTTATATAAAGCAACAGGAACGTCTTCATCGGCATCGCCATAAGCTTTCATGTCTACCTTTACTTCATAGAAATTATCCATTACCTGCGAAATGAACACACTATCAACAGAAATATTATTGGTGTTTTCCGCCTCCGGGGTTATAGCATAAGCGGTAGTGTTTTCAAATCCAGAAACATACTTGCTGTCTAGGTTTACACCATCAGTAATTACCACTACATCTTTGCCCGTAGCAGGATTTTTAGACTTAGCCCTCGTAACAAGAAAATCCGGCCTGAAAGGTACATCGGTATATTGCAGGTTTTGAAGATCTTTTTGTACTGATTTTATATCAGTATCCCACCAGGCACCATTATTTGTTATTAATGAAAATTGTTGGTTTTCAGGAGTATTTTCAAGTAAATCCTGCACAGCACGTTTTAACAGTTCGCCACGACTTCCCTTAGCCTGCATTGAGAATGAGTTATCAAGCAATATTACCAGCTCATTACCCGTTTTATCATCATCTTTTGCTTTAAAATACGGTTGGGCAAAGGCTATGATTAGTGCTGTAAGCAGTAGTAAACGCGTAGCAAGCAGCAGCCATTTTTTAATGACCGAGCTTTTACGGGTTTGCATATTAAGTTCCTTAAGAAAACGGACATTAGTGAAATACTGCTTTTTAAAGCGGCGCAACTGAAACATGTGCACTAATATCGGGATGATAAGCAGGAATAAGAAGTAAAGAATGTCCGGGTGTTTAAACTGCATTCGCTCGAAAGTTTGTCAAAAATAAGCATTTTTATCTGAATTGAAAACGTAAAAACACATTGCAAATTTCACATAACATTTAAATAAGTTACTTTTGCAATGACTAAATTGCCTACTATGAAATTAATCAAAGCCTTAGCTTTATTTGCTGTAACGGTGGCTTCAGCCCAGGACAACTACAATCTTGTTGTAGGAACCTATACTAATGCCTGCCAAAGCAAAGGAATATACGTGTACGACTTTAATGTAAACACACTGGATTTTAAGCTTAAATCCAATACCGAAGGTGTAATAAACCCAAGCTACCTTACTGTTACCAAAGACAAAAAAAATATTTACAGCGTTAACGAAGATGGTGCAAAAAGTACCGTAAGTGCCTTTAAATATACTCCTACAACCGGCAAGCTGGATTTTATAAATAAAAAAGACAGTGGCGGTGCCGACCCGTGTTATATAATTAACGACGATAAAAACGTAATTGTGGCTAATTACAGCGGTGGAACAATCGGTGTTTTTGAACGTAAAGCAGATGGCAGCCTTAACGATGCCAAACAGGTTATTAAACACAGCGGCACCGGTCCGGATAAAAGCCGCCAGGAAGGCCCGCATGTACACATGGTGTATTTTAGCCCCGACAATAAATATGTTTTTGCCAATGACCTGGGTACTGATAAATTGTATATGTACAGCTATAACCCTAACGGCGGTGCCAAAACACTTGTGTTTAAAGATGCTTTTACCTTGAAAGCAGGCAGTGGCCCACGCCATTTGGTATTTAACCCGAACGGTACTTTTGTACATGTATTGCAGGAACTTGATGGTACACTGACTACCCTTGATTATACTAACGATAAACTGACCAACGTGCAGGAAGTAAACGTAACTCCTAACCTGCTAAACGGTAAACACGGAGCTGCCGATATTCATTTTAGTAACGACGGTAAGTTTTTGTACGCTACTAACCGCGGTGATGCTAATACCATAGCCGTATACAGGGTGCATGCTAATGGCTTACTGAGCCTGGTACAACAAATAAGCACTCAAGGTAGCGGACCGCGTAATTTTATCATTGGGCCAAATGATGCGTTTGTATTGGTTGCGAACCAAAACACAAACAACATTGCTATTTTTAAGCGCGATAAAACTACCGGTTTCCTGAGCTATACCGGAAAGAAGATAGAGCTTTGTCAACCTGTTTGCCTGGTATTTACTCCTAACAAATAAGTAAATTCTGCAATCTATATAAAACAATAGACCGTCTAAAATTTTAGACGGTCTATTGTTTTATGGGCTTTTAAACAAATTTAAATCAAATGATTCGGGAAATCCTCCACCCTTTCGCAGCACACCTGCTCCATAACCTGTTGCAGCTGTACTTTCAGCATGCTTATGGCGTGGTTACCTCCTTCGTTCCCCAATGCTGCCACGCTGTACATAAACGTACGCCCCATAAAGGTAAAATCGGCACCACTGGCCAGTGTACGGGCTACATCCACACCACTGCGAATACCACTGTCCATCATTATCTTTATCTTGTCTTTGTAGTTTTGTACAATGGGTTCCATAGATGCTATGGCGCTTTGCCCTGCATCGAGTTGCCTGCCGCCGTGATTTGACACTATTACTCCATCAAAACCCAGTTTAATAGCCGTCTCAGTATCTTCCTCACTGGCTACTCCTTTCAGCACCAGCTTGCCGTTCCACATATCACGGATGGGTGCTATGCGTTCTTCGTTTACCCTGCCGCTAAAGGTGCGGTTCATAAACTGACCCAGTTGCTTCATGTTCATACCCTTTTCCATGTATGGTTCCAGGGTTTTAAAGCTTGGCTGCCCGTGAATCAGAGTTTTCATGGCCCATTCCGGCCTGCCCAGTATTTGCAGTATGTTTTTTAGCGTCATCCTTGGTGGCATGGCAAGACCATTACGAATGTCTCTTGGGCGTACCCCAAACGTAGGTACATCACAAAGCACAACCAATACAGGATATTCAGCAGCTTCAGCCCTTTTAATAATATCGTTACGCACCGCTGCCTCAGCCGGGTGGTACAACTGGTACCATGCCTGGCCGTGGGTAATTTCAGCTATGCGTTCTATGCTGGCTGTAGTAACGGTACTCAGTATAAACGGTATGTTGTGCTCGTAAGCCGCCTTGGCAAGGATTTCCGGGGCATTGGGCCACATAAGGCCCTGTAGGCCTACGGGAGATATACCAAACGGTGCATCATAGGTATGCCCGAACAATTCGGTTTTTTGTTCCGATTTTATGTGTTTGCTCAGGTAGTACGGCTTAAGTTCTACCTCACGAATTTCGGCGGTGTTCTTTACAAGGTTTACGTCCTCGTTACACCCGCCATCAAGATATTCAAAAGCAAAGCGGGGTATTTTCCGCTTTGCTTCTTTAATCAAATCCTCAACCGAAGGAAAATTATGATTGTATTGTAACTGCATTATCTATGCTCTTTGACCACAATTAAACATCAAAAAAAAGAGGTACCAGCTTTTTCATGGCATAGTTCTCTTTCAGGAACTTGTTTGTTACTTTCTTGTCAGAAATAACCATAGCAGCACCCAGCGCAGAGCCTAAAGGCGACTGTGTAGACAGCACCTTAAAACTGCTGAAGTGGTGCGACATCAGCTTCATAAACACATCGTTATCGGTAAAACCACCGTCTATGTAAATGGTTTTTATATCGCTGTCGCCTATGGCATTGGTTATCGTACTGATTTGTTGTGCCATAAGCTCTATCATCAGCTGGTGGTAGGCTTCCTCAAAGGTCGCAAAGGCCGAGAGGTCCGTTTGCCCCTCCTGCTTTTGCAATGATGTACCTCCAAACTCAAAATACACCGCCGGCTTTTCTATCAGCTTCAGGTAAATATCGGCATCAAACAATATGTTATGATGATAACCGTACTCCTTACCATAATGGTCGCAAAGGTTTTCTACCTGAAGGCGGTATTCATTGCCCATAAAAAAGCGCGACGCCTTTACACGTTTGCCGTCGATACGCAGGTAGTTCAGGCAGTTGTCTTCAATATCCTTTTCGGTAAGGCTCTCTGTACTGTAAGGATTTAGGGCGATGCTCCAGGTACCGGTAGACAGCAACAGAAATGGCTTTTTCTTGCTAAGGATATACGGCAATAACGCCGAAGAACTGTCATGTATACCCACACCTATTTTCAGTTTATGGTCTTTGTAAGTAGTGTTGATACTGGCCGATGTAGGTACTATAGGTGGCAGTATTTTATCAATATCTTCGTCATGCACCCATTCATGGTAATCGTCCTTATCATAATCCCACAGGTTTGTATGGCACCCTATACTGGTGTATTCGCTTACCGGTATACCCGTAAACAGGTACGACAGGTACTGCGGCAGGTGCAGGCTGTATTTTATTTTTCCAAATACCTCAGGTTTTCTGGCTTTAAGCCAATACAACTGCATCCCCGAGTTCAGGAAACCCGACTGCGGCGAGGCCGTATCGCGGGCTATTTTCATTTCACCGCCGTATTTGGCGTAAAACTCCGCAGCCACTTCTGGGTCAAAATCCTTGGTATAGTTATACAACGGGGTTAATGGCTGCCCTTTGTAATCAAGGTGCACAAAACTGGCCCCGTACGACGAAAAGTTAAGTGTTTGTATATGGAACTCCGTGTTTTTAAGCGCGGCATCAAAGGTGTCCTCTATCCATTTGCGCAGCAGGCCCAGGTCTTCAGTAGGATAACCGTCTTCGTCCGTAGTTTCGTCCAGGCGGGTATATTCCCTAAAAACCTCTTTATAGTTTTCATCAAAAAGGAAGAATTTCTTGTTGGTTTTCCCAATGTCAAAAACAGCATTTACTTTTATCATTCCTTTCCCTTTTAAAGATTATAAACCGGTTGCCTTGCTGCCGGTACCCCTCTCATTAATAAGGCCGTTACGCACGGCAAGTGACCTGTATGCAGCAATCGGGTCGGCTACGGCACCGCTTTGTACACGGGCTGCCTTAAGTATTGCCCTTACATCGGTACGGTATGCATCCTGAAGCAGTTCCTGTGCCAGCACCACATCGTTATCAAACTGTGCAGCTTTTAGCGCAGCCTGGTCTACAAGTAGTGCTTGTGCATAAGCTATGCGTATGGCTTCAAGCGATTGTATAAGGTCTTCAAGCGGGTCTTTTACGTTATGGCTGGCATCAATCATCCAGGCCGGGTAAGGGTTTTGCGGGTTGTTTTCCATACCGTACACCAGTTCATTGAATATCAGGAACAATGCATACGGTTTTATAGAACCCACAGTAAGGTCGTCATCGCCATACTTGCTGTCGTTAAAGTGGAAACCGCCCAACTTGCCTTTGTACATCAACGTAGCTACAATCTGCTCTATGTTGCTGTTTGGCAGGTGGTGTCCCAGGTCTACAAGCGTGTAGGCGCGGTCACCACAGGCATTGGCCAGCATAAACGATGTACCCCAATCCTGTATTACAGTACTATAAAAGTTCGGCTCATACGGTTTGTATTCAATAAACAGTTTCCAGTCATCCGGCATACCGGCGTATATCTGTTTCAGGCTGTTTTCGGTTTGCTGTAATACCGCCTGGAAATTGCGCTGCCCCGGGAAACTGCTACCGTCTGCTAACCATACGGTAAGACTTTTAGAACCAAGCTGCTCCCCTATTTTTATCACCTCTAGGTTGTGCTCCACTGCATACGCACGCGAAGCCTCAATAGTGCTGCTCAGTGAGCCGTGCTTGTAGCTGTGCTTAGCGCCTGCCTGGTCCTGGAAGGTGTTAGAGTTTACAGCATCAAATATAATATCGTGGCTTTGTGCCAACTCTTTAATAGCCTTATAATCCTGAGGGATATCCCACGGAATGTGTAGCGACACCGCCCCTGCTGATTTGGTCAGCGCATGAATAAGCCCAATGTCGTCAAGCTTTTGCTCTAAGGTAGCGGGCTCGCCACCGTAAGAGAAACGCCCGAAACGAGTACCGCCTGCACCCAGCGCCCAACTGGGTATGGCCACTTGGAAATCTGCTACCTTATTGATAACGTTTTCAAGGCTGATACCACGCTTGCTAAGTTTGCTCTCCAGCAGGTTCAATTCTGCCTTATAGGTAGTATCCTGTATTTTATTTAAATCAGCAATATGCTGTGAGGTAATCTTCATTTTGTTTGAGGTTTGGTTATAAGCTAAGCCACTAATTACACGAATTAATCGAAATTCATTCTTCTATTGTATAATTAGTGGCTACTATAATTAATTATTAGCGTACAAAGGCATTGGCCATACCACCATCTACATTAATAGTGTTTCCGGTGCTCTTGTCCAGTATTGCCACACAGGCAAATACGCCGTTTGCAATATCATCCGGAAGTATAATTTCGTTCAGCAGGTTACGGCTGGCATAATGCTTCGGTAAATCCTCTACGCTGATACCGTAAGCTTTAGCACGACCCTCGGCCCACTCGCCTTCCCATATTTTGCTGCCTACAATAACACCGTCAGGGTTTACGGTATTAACACGTATTTTATCACCGGCAAGCTCAGCGGCAAGCAGGCGTGTCATATGCTGTTGCGCTGCTTTTGCCGTACCGTAACCTACGTTGTTTGGACCGGCAACAAGGCCATTTTTACTGGCTATATTCACAATATCACCACCAAGCCCCTGCTTACGCATAATGGCTACACCTTGTTGTGCCATCATAAACTGTCCTTTTACAAGCACATTTTGCAGTAGATCCCAGTCTTTAAGCGTAGTATCTTCAAGCGACTTGGAAATAGCAAGTCCCGCTGAGTGTACAATAATATCTACCCCACCAAAGGCAAGACAGGCTTTTTTATACGCTTCGGCTATAGCATCGCTGTTGGTAACATCGCATACCACGGCTTCGGCCTGGTCTTTTTTGTATGTTTTAAGGGCTGCATCAAGCGCATCCTTGCTCAGGTCGGTCAGTACAACAACAGCGCCTTCGGCAACCAGCTTATCAGCTATGGCTTTACCAATACCTCCACCGGCACCGGTAACAATTGCTACCTTACGGCTAAGCGGTTTTTCGGCAGGCATACGCTGCAGCTTGGCTTCCTCAAGCAGCCAGTATTCTATGTCAAATGCTTCCTGCCTTGGCAGCGAAGTATATGCTGTTATGGCCTCAGCGCCACGCATTACGTTGATCGCGTTGATGTAGAACTCACTCGCTACACGGGTAGTTTGCTTGTCTTTAGCAAAGCTGAACATACCCACACCCGGATAAATAATAATCACAGGATTCGGGTCGCGCATAGCCGGGCTGTTCGCGTGCTTGCAGGTTTCGTAGTACTGCTTGTACTCTTCCCTGTATTGCGCAAAAGCCGGTTTCAGTTTTTCAAGTACAGCAGCGGTATCGTTAAGGTCTTCCTCGGTAGAAAGATCTAAAACAAGCGGCTGTATCTTAGTACGCAAAAAGTGGTCAGGGCAGCTGGTACCCAGCGGAGCAAGGCGCTCCAAGTCATTACTGTTTATGAACTGCATTACGGCATCGCTGTCGTCAAAATGGCCTATCATGCGGTTTTCGCTAGAGGCAAGGCCACGAAGCAACGGCATTATGGTAGCAGCTTTTTCAAGTCGGGCTTCTTTTTCAAGACCCTGTATTTTGGCACCGCCAAATACGCTGCCTTTTTCTTTTATTTTTTTGGCAATATATTCCGAAGCGGTTTCTATCACCTCAAGGCTGTTGATGTAGCACTCGTAAGAGGTATCTCCCCATGTGAATAACCCATGGCTACCCAGTACAATACCGCGTATACCCGGATTTTCGGCAAGGCATTTTTCAAGTTGAAGCCCAAGGTCGAAGCCCGGACGCTGCCAAGGCACCCAGCCCATGGTATCGCCCCATATTTCCTTGGTTACCTTCTCGCTGTCCTGTGCGGCAGCAACGGCAATAAGTGCATCGGGGTGCAGGTGGTCTATGTGCTTAAACGGAAGCAGACCATGCAGCGGCGTATCTATAGACGGCGCTTTACTGTCCAGGTCAAAAAGGCAGTGGTTAAAAAGGCCTACCATACGGTCTTCGTCGGCGAGGCCGCCGTAAACATTTTTAAGGTCGTGCAGGCGACCGGTATATAACCCGGCTATACCGCTACGTGTAAGGGTGCCTATATCGCCACCCGAACCTTTTACCCACATTACCTCAACTTCTTCATTGGTTAGCGGGTCTTTTTCTATTGTTTTGCAGGAAGTGTTACCTCCTCCATAATTTGTTATTCTTAAGTCAGCGCCCAGTATGTTAGAGCGGTACAGGAACAAAGCTACCTGGTCATTGCCCAGTTCAGCTGCCTTAGCCTCATCCCATAAGTAATTTACATATTGAAAATTTTTTACCATTTTTTGTCACTTTAATTTAGATGAATACTATTAAGTGTGGGTCAAAAATACCTTAATCGGATTAGGACAGTATCCTGTACCATGCTGTCAATTGCAAAAAAAATTGTAATTATCTTAACGTTTGTTATTCCTGGCACATGCTTTTGGAAACAAAAACCTTACGGCAAGTAAAACACCTCTTTAAGCGGGGTGCTTACCGGCGAATTATCTGCATTGCTTTCCATAATATCTTTCATGTACGCCCACCATTTCTGCATTACCGGATGCGACGGAAGGTCTGTAAACTTTGCTTCATCACTTATCAGCAACGTGCCAAAAAGACTATTGGTGGTTTCATCCAGGAAAATATAATAATCGCTTACACCCGTTTCCTTAAGTAAAGCCGATAGCTCGGGCCAAATTTCGTCGTGACGTTTTTTATATTCGGCTTCGTAGCCTTTGTGAAGTTGCATTTTAACTGCTAATCGTTTCATATTTTAGTCTAAAGTTGAAAGTTTTTAAAGTTAAAAGTCCGGCAATAACAACCGGCTGTTTGTTATTTTATAATGCAAGTACTTTATAGGTACTGCCCTTTTTAGTTTCAAAACTTATGGTGTAGCCTATAGCCGTTTTTTTAGCCTTGGCCTTTACACCTTCCACCTTAAAAGGTTCGTTAGCTCTCAGCGTACATATACCGTCATTGTTGGCTACCACTGTTGCCGCAGACAGCTTACCTTCTTTCCAGGCAATATCAAGTGTAAAATTACCTCGTGCCACTATGCCTTTTATTTCGCCGTCTTTCCAGTTGTCCGGTAAGGCCGGCAGCAGGTGAATTTCGTTATTCTGGCTTTGCATCAGCATTTCTATAATCCCGGCGGTACCGGCAAAGTTTCCGTCTATCTGGAACGGCGGGTGGGCATCAAACAGGTTAGGGTACGAACCGCCGCCTTTGTAGCCTGAACCACCTTCCTTCGTCAGTCTGAGCTGGTTGCGGAATATTTTATACGCATGGTTGCCGTCCAGCAGGCGTGCCCACATGTTTACCTTCCATGCAAGGCTCCAGCCTGTACCGTCATCACCGCGAAGCTCCAGCGTCTTTTTGGCGGCATTGGCCAAATCAGGCGTGTTTAACGGCGTAATGATGTTTGCCGGGTGCAGCGCATACAGGTGCGATGTATGCCTGTGGTGCGGGTCTACATCTTCAAAATCCTTGTACCATTCCTGTAGCTGGCCTTTACTACCAATGTGGAAAGGATACATTTTCTTATAGGCATCTTCAAGCGTTTTGCGAAACTCTTTATCAGTACCCAGTACTTTTGAAGCCGCTATAGTGTTAGAGAACAAGTCTTTTATAATGCCCATATCCATGGTGCTGGCTACGGTAATAACACCTTTCTTTTTGCCGTCATAGTAGTATTCATTTTCGGGCGAAGTAGAAGGCATGGTAACCAAGTAACCGTCTTTATCTTTTTGGAGCCAATCCAAAGAAAACTCTGCGGCACCTTTTAGTATCGGGTACACCTCAGCCAAATATTCCTTATTGCCTGTATACTGGTAGTGTTCCCACAAGTGCCTGCTCAGCCAGTTGGCGCCCATCCACCAGTTGGCCCACATAGGGTCGCCTTTGCCAAAATCGCCCACAGGGTTACTCATAGCCCATATATCTGAATTATGGTGTGTTATCCAGCCATTGGCATGGTAATAGCTTTTGGCTGTCTCTTTACCGGTAACCGACAGGTTGTGTATCAGGTCATTTAGCGGGGAAAATAATTCCGAAAGGTTGGCTGCTTCTACCGGCCAGTAATTCATCTGCACGTTAATATTTGTGGTATAATTACTGCTCCAAGGCGCACGCAAATGGTGGTTCCAAATGCCCTGAAGGTTTGCCGGGGCATCTTTAGTACGTGATGAAGAAATCAGCAGGTACCTGCCGTACTGAAAGAACAGCGACTCTAAACCCGAGTCCTTCTCCCCTGCCGAATACGCTTCAAGGCGCTTGTCTGTAGTAAGATTTGATTTATCCTGTTCCCCATTATTTAATACCAGGGATACCCTGTTAAAAAACTTCCCGAAATCGGCACGGTGTTCAGCCAACAGAATATCATATGTTTTGCCTAATGCTTTTTCAAGATGATCCAGCACTAGCTTATGCTCGTCCTTACCGTCGCTGTCAGGGCATTTATCATAACCGTTGAAGCTTGTAGCTGCCGAAACAAGGAGTAGTACTTCCGTGGCGTCTTTTATAACAAGGTTGTTGCTATCTGCGCTAACCGTACCGTCTTTTACAATGGGTTTTACAATTAACTCAAAACGCATCCCCTTGCAACCCGAATCATCTTTATACACCACCGGTTCGGCATCATAAGATATATAACTTGGCGTTACGTGCGAAGGTGCCTTGCCTGTTAGCGATAGTGAACCGTTAGTCACGGCAACATGGTTATTCAGTTGACTTTTAGCTGCAACTGAAAACGATAATTTCTTAGCTTGGCTTGCAGTAAGCCTTATAAAGATACATTCGCCCGGTGCCGACGCAAATATTTCGCGCTTATACCCCACCCCGTTAATGGTAAATGTAGTGGTAGAAACACCGTCGGCAAGGTTAAGTTCCCTGTGGTACGAAGCCGGGGCAGCATTTCCAAAATCCTGTTTCAGCAAAAGGTCGCCAAGCGGCAGGTAACTTTCAGAATAACTGCCCTGCATATTTTTGGTAAGCTGGTATGCTTTTGCATAATCACCCGCCATAAGGGCAGTGCGTATTGGCTGAAGGCTTTCAAAAGCAGTGGGGTTAATATTTTTACCCACCGGCCCTCCGCTCCACAGCGTAGCCTCATTCAGCTGTATGAGCTCTTCATCGGTTTTACCAAAAACCATAGCTCCAAGCCTGCCATTGCCTACAGGCAACGCTTCTGTCCAATATTCGGCGGGTTGGGCATATTGTAATTTTAAGTCCTGTTGGGCGTTAGCAGTTATGCCAAAAAGCGACAATAACAGCACACCGCATTTTTTTGTGATCATCATGGTTATAGTTTAAAGCTCTAAAAATAGACCATAAATCTTACCTGACTGTTATATTTTCTACTTTAGTGAATTACCATAGCCTACTACCATAACGGATAGTAGTATAGCGAGGATACCCAATGCGATGGTAGTTACCGTTTTTTTGCTCACACCTTTCCACTCTTTTAGGATAATGCCCCACATATTAGCAATCAGTATAATGAAGGCCATGTGCAGTATCCATGAGCTGGGCCCGTTACCCATACGGCTTTCGCCCATACCATAGAAGAAGAATTGTAAGAACCACGTTGTACCCGCCAAGGCACAAAAAATGATATTGGCAAGGATGGGCACATTAGGTTTGCGGTAATCGCTTAGTGATTTATTTTTTATAGCAAGGAACAGGCAGCCTATAAGGTTGCTGAGTAAACCTCCCCAAAGAACAACTATATACGTTACGTTATTCTGGAAAAGGAACTCTCCCTGCTCCGGGTTAGCGGCTTTCCAAAGTTCGTTTGCCACATCCGCCATTGGTTTTCCGGCTTCAAGGCCAAAGTTAAAACACGCACTCAGTATACCTGAGATTATAGAAACCAACAACCCTAAGCCAAATTTGTATTCTGTTTTTACCTCCATACCGTGCGGATCAGTACCCTCAGTAGACAGTTGTTTCTCTTTCATGGTACCGGCCTTGCCACAGATAACAATACCCAGCACGCAGATAAACAGACCAAGTAACACCATTTGTCCCCAGGACGAACCTGCTATAACACCGATGCTGTCTTTACCAGTTTCGGGATACAGCTCATAATAAACAGAAGGAAGCAGTGAACCGAACACCATGCAAAGCCCGAGTATAACACTGCTGCCCAGTGCCACGCCAAGATAGCGTACACCTAGCCCGTACGTAAACCCGCCTATGCCCCATAGCACGCCAAATAAAAACGCAAGCGCTATTACAGAGCCATCGGCATGGGCTATGATATTCCAAAAATCAGGGATGGTAAGCCAGGCGGCCAGCGGTGGTACTATAAGCCACGAAAATATGCCCCCCACAAGCCAGTAGGTTTCCCATGACCAGCCTTTAACTTTTTTAAACGGTATGTAAAAACTACCGGATGCAAAACCTCCGATAAAATGGAATAAAACGCCTAACAGGACACTCATAACTTGTTGTTTGTTTTTCTTAACTATATGGTTTTCGAAAGTAAGTGTAAGTTAGCAAACCTGTGTCATGTGGTGTCATGTATTTGTAAGAAAACAATAAAAAAAAGCGGTTAAAATTTTATCATATAAAATTTTAACCGCTTTATAATGCATTAAACATGTTTATTTAAGTTTATAAACTTCGCTACCTGCAAGCAATAAACAACCTAATCCGTAATCTTCAAAATCCGGCTCTTTAGTAACTGATAATGGCTGGCCGTCTTTCGGCTCTTTGCCGGTACCCTGTACCCAGCCCAGGAAACCATTAGGCTGTACACAGTCTGTTACTATGGCATTCCATGCCTTAAGCAGTACCGGCAGGTAGGTTTTGCGGTCTATAATACCGTTGTTTATACCATATGCCATACCGTATACAAACAGTGCACTGCCTGTCATTTCCTTACCTCCAAAGTTAGTAGGGTCGTGCAGGCTTACGTTCCACAGGCCGTCTTCCCTTTGTATAGGTGGCAATGCCGAAAGCAGGTCTTTAAAATCCTGAAGGTATTCGGCATAGTGAGGGTCGGTTTTCGGAGTTATTTCCAGCGTACGTGCCAGTGCAGCCACTACCCAACCATCGCCACGGCTCCAGTAACAGTCCTGCCCGTTAGGTTCCTTATACGGCGGCACAAAATCCTTATCCCTCCACCACAGCTTATCTTCTGGATTATACAGTCCGTTTACACCATGTTTATTTTTGGTATAGGCATACATCTGGTAGTTGCGCTCATAGTACCTTGGGTCGTTATAAAGCTTGCCCAACTTAGCATACACGGGCATGGCCATTTGCAGGGCATCAATCCAGTTCCAGTCGTCTATTTTGTCGGTAGCCATCATAAGGTCTATCGATTCCTTAATGTCCTTTACCCACTCCGGGTGTTTTTTCCCATCCAACTCATACAGGTCAATATAAGTCTGCCCGGCACAGTGGTTATCGGCATGCCTGGTTTCCACGCCGCCGCGCAATCCCCATTTGTGGCGTTCGCCCCATTGTAAGGCATAGTCGTAGTATTCTTTTTTCGGGTCTACCGAATACAGTGCCATAAGCCCCTCGTAGTACACACCACGTGTCCAAAGGTTGCTCGAACGCTCTTTGCCCCCACCAAAAGTAGGTGCTCCCGGATCGGGCCATTTTTTCATAAAGTAGCTGTTTGCCCTTTCCATAACCTCTGTTACAGAAGCTTTCGATGGGATTTTCTCTACAGATGCCGTAGTGTTTTTTTGTGTTCCACAGCCTGTAAGTACCAGTGTAAGCCCTAATATGCTGCCTGAAAGTATTCGTTTCATATTATTAAAAATATAATAGCAAGTGTGTTATAGTATAAATATTGTAATAACTATTTCTTTTTAAGAAAGTCTTTTAAACGGCATCCCTTCAGCTCTTTCAAGCCGTTTACTACAAGCTGTGCATTTACCTGTGCACCTTCTTTGTTGGTATGCGTATGGTCTTTAGGGAAATACTCCTTAACCGCAGCCGGGCCTTTCTTTTCGTAATCGGCGATTACCAAATCATTTAACGGAATGAAATACGCACCGGTTTGTGTAGCAACTTCCTTGCCCCAGGCAGCGTACTTGTCTTTTTTCATTTTGCCATTTTCGTCAAAATCTCCCCTTGGTACCGGTGAGCAAATTATGGCCACCGCACCTTTAGCTTTAGCCTCATTAACATATTTACGCATGTACCAGCCATAGCTGTGCACGGTTTCATCTACCTTACGGATAAGGTTGTGTATCTGCGTACTGTCATTGCCTGTGCCGGGTATGGTACCACGGGCACGCAGGGTATCGTTTAACGGGCCACCGTCGTTATGGCCAAACTGCATGATTACGTAGTCGCCTTTTTTAAGCGTGGAAAGTATCTTGTCCCAACGCCCTTCAGTAAGGAATGTGCGACTGCTACGGCCGCCAATGGCGCGGTTTTGTATGGAAATTTTTGTGGTATCGAAATGGTCGCCCATAAAACTGCCCCAGCCCCAAAGCAAGTCTGCTCCCTGACCGGTACCATTCTTCACTGTAGAATCGCCAATGATGTAAAGCGTTGGCCTTTCTTTTATCGAGGCAAAAGACAAGCCTAATAAGCCGCAAATTATTATCAAAGCAATTATTAATCCTCTTTGTTTCATGCTTATTTTGTATTGGCCGATACCGGCTGTTTTACTATGATGTTCGGTTTTGGAGGCTCCGGCATTTTTTCATCCATATAATAGCTGGCGTGGGGTGGCTGGTTATAAGCCACATTTTGCCAGGCAATGCTTAGCCTGTATTGTGGGTTGTGCATTAGGGTATACAGCCTGTGCTCCGTAGGTATATTGGTGCTGAATATCCTCAGTTCCTTATTATCTTCCGTTCTATAGATTACTTCCTCGCGCCAGTCGCCAAACAGGTCAGCCGACAACACCGGGTTCATCTTGGTACCGTTGTTAGATGCGCAACCGAAGTTTTTGGCATCAAGCAGTACATTGGTGCTTTCAGTTTTATAATCCCATTTATCTATAACAGTACCATTCAGTAGTTCGCTCAGCAGGTCACCATCCCAGTAAATCCCAAAATTACAAGAGGGTGCTTTCTCCGAAATCCTGATACCTTTACTGTCAAACATACCGCTCATACCTGCACTGGTAGCCCAGCATTCTGAACCCGGATAACGCGGGTCTATGTTCAGTGCAAGACCACGCCCCGGCCCCTGTCCTTTATCAGCTTTAGAAAGCGACGGTTTTTTCCAAAGTACTTCGCCTGTGGCACCGTCCCTAAAGTGCATACCAGCATCGTCAAAACGTTCTTGTATGTCAAAAATTTCCACACCCGGATGTGTTGGGTCAAGGTCGCCTACGTGTAGTGCGTCACCGTGACCGTAACCGGTACTGTTCAGTACTTTGCCGTTATCGTCAACCGTCATGGCACCGTAAACAATTTCGTCTTTACCGTCGTTATCTAAATCTGTGATGGATAAGTTATGGTTACCCTGACCGCCAAATTGTTTTGTTTCAGGTGCAGCATCCGAATCAAATAGCCAGCGTAGTTGTAATTTTTTATTTTTAAAATCCCAGGCTGCAATTGCCGTACGGGTATAATAACCCCGGCACATAACCAAACTTGGTGTTTTACCATCAAGATAGGCCACAGCTGCAAGATAGCGGTCGCTGCGGTTACCATTGCCGTCTCCCCAAACTTCTTTCAGTTGCTCCTTAGTAGGGTTTTCAGTATCAGGATGACGTGGTACAATAAATTTAGTCGTAATTATTTCGGCACCGGTTTGCCCGTCAAAAACTGTAAGATATTCAGGTCCTAAAAGTATATGACCGGTTTCGTTCCGCCAGTCTTTAGAGGCGTCTCCTATTACCTTGCCCTTGCCATCGGTAGAGCCGTCTGCGGTTTTCATAGCCACTTCTGCTTTGCCATCACCGTCAAGGTCGTATACCATAAACTGCGTATAGTGTGCGCCTTCGCGGATGTTAATACCTAAGTTAATGGTCCACAATAGTGTCCCATCCATTTCATACGCCTGAAAAATCGGTGGATCTGTAGGGCCATCGTGGCTGTTATCGTGTGATTTACCTACCTGATGCAGAACAATCTCGTACTCACCATCACCATCAAGGTCTGCAACCGAAGCATCATTTGGGGCATAACCTTCCGGTGTTTTCAGGGCAATAGATATATAAGCCGGCTGATTTGCCTTTATGGTAAAATTCTCGCCAGCCAATTCTTTTTTGCCGGAAACTACTTTTACCACATAGGTGTTGTCTTTGGTTTTATCAGCTTTTGTATCTAAAAAGTTGGTACCTTTGGTAAGGGGGTTACTGTTAAGTTTTACCTCTTTGCCGTTAGTAACTCTATACAGGTTAAATGCTGTATTCTTGTCTTCTGTGCCCAGTAAACGCCAGCTTACCAGTATACCCTTTTCGGCAGTGGTAGCTACCACTCCCCTTTTCAGGTATTCCATTTGTTGTTGTGCATGAAGTGTACTGCCGCAGCTCAAAAGCGCTGCAAACACTACTGCCTTACCAAAACAGCGGTGCAGTTTATATAACATTTTCTTCATTTGTCCTGATGGTTTTTGTTTATAGTTATAGCCTATTCCGGACAAAATCCGGTTGTATGTTATTGTAATAATGAGGCTACGGTTTGTAAAGCCCCTTTTTCACTAATACTTTTCATATACACCTTTACAGCCTCAGCAAAGCCCGGCAGTGCGGCAAGGCTGGTTTCCCAAAGTACCTCGTTAGACAAAACAGCATCCACTACTGCATCTGCATCGTTATTAGCCCATAAATCATAAAAATACGCCGCCGCATCATCATTTATCTCGTATAATGCTCCATTTCGGGAACCGTAGAATCCGTCTCCACTTTTAGTAGATTTCATGTAGAGCAGATACCCTGCAAAACCCACAGCCATATATTGTGGCACATTGTTATATACCTTGTAATGCTGCTGCAGCAACGGCATATTTCTCATCCTCATTTTAGAGGTATACTGCGCGGTAATGCTTTGCCATTGATGATTGATGAACGGATTACAAAAACGCTCAAATGTGTCTTTTGCAAAGGCCGCTTTTACATCTTCATCTATATCATACGGAATGGCATTACTTATCTGCTGCATCAGTTTTTTGCTGAACACGCTATAGTAAGCATCGCCCACAGCCTCACGGGTCAGTTCAAAACCACACAGGTAAGCCAGGCCACAGTTAAAGGTATGTGTACCGTTAAGGATGCGTAGTTTCAACTCTTTAAACAAAGTAATATCCGGCGCTATCTTTACAGCATCGTCTGCCTTGTGGAATGATAGTACTTCTTTTACCTTATCATCCCCCTGAATTGCCCAAAGGCAAAAAGGCTCGCTCATGGTAAGATGTGCATCGGTATACCCCAAAGCCGCCTCCAGCGCTTCCATATCAGCTCCTGATGGCTTGCCCGGCACTATGCGGTCTACCAGTGAATTACAAAAAGTATTGCACTCTGTAAGCCAGGTAATAAAATCTACCTCAAGGTTATTATATGCTGCCAGTTGCAGCATTATTCTTTTTAAAGTATCACCGTTGTCGGTAATCAATTCGGTAGGTACTATCACCATACCTTTTGTGGTATCGCCGTTAAATGCTTTATAACGCTCATACAAAAACGCCAGTAGCTTTCCCGGGAACGATTCCGGTACACCACTAAACACATTTTCCTCCACATACTGAATACCAACTTCAGTAGTATTAGACAACACAATGGTCATTTCAGGATTATGGGCGCATTCCAGTATTTCAGCCCAGGCAGTTTTTGCAGCCAGCACTCTACTCACCGAAGCATTAATTATATCCTCTTTTACCTCTATACCGTTAGCAAGGCCACGTACACAAACAGTATACAAACCGTTTTGCCTTGCAAACTTCTCACCCGTACCACCTGTAGATTTTACGATAACCACACGACCGTTAAATACACCCTGCCTGTTGGCTTTATCTATAAAATAATCAGGCAGGCCGCGCAGCAATACTCCGGTACCAAACTGTAGTACTTTTTCGGGCAGGTTAAATAATTTTTCGTCGGGGATTTGAAGGCCCGGTTTCGATTCAATATGCTTTAAATTTTCCTTTGATAACTGCATTGATTATTTCGTTTGGTGCAAAAGCCATTTTGCTAGGTCTTCAGCAGCCTGGTAGTTCACAAAATCAGCAGGCATTTTCTTGCCGCCTACATACTCATTATAAATCCATGGGTCGCCCAGTGCAAACACTGTCCCCTTGCCGTATTTGGCTACAGCCATAAGATTGTTCTCGCCACTTTTAAGCACCGTCCTGGCGGGGGTAGCAACATTTAGCGAACTATATTCTTTTACATACAGTTTTTTTGCCGAACCGAATATCTCGTGCCCATTTGGAGTCATTACAGCACCTTGCTCAAACATATCGTTCTTAACCCTGTTATGACTGTCTTCATTAAAATGAACACCAAACTTATCTGAAAGGATGTTTAGGTGTTGCAAATCACAATTTCCTGTATCGTTTGCGAGTAACACCAGTACACCGCCATTTTTCACCCATTTGGCTATGGTCTTTGCAGCTTCCTCATCCATATAATTCGGGGTAGCGGTTTCCTTTTCGGTATCAGGGTCTACAATAATATAAATCGATGCATTTTTAAGGGTAGCATCAGTAGGCATAGTTTCCAGCGAACTGATTTCAGCGCCTTCCCTCTTAAAAATCTCCCCAAGTGCCGAATAGCCACCAAAAGAGGTATCTTCCCAGGTATAGTGCCAGCGGGTATCTACACCGGTAGTTTTATCCTTCTTCCATTCGTTATTGTAATAATAGTCCAGTACCACTTTTTTCTTTGGTGCGGTAGTACCCGCCTGTTGTGTAACACAGGCTGCCAGTAATGATGCCGCAGTGGCTATAATCAGTTTAGGGTTTATCATACTTTTTTGTTTATTTCTCATTTTATTAAAATTTTGCTTAAAGATACAACGTAACCGGTACTTACCTGATTACTTGCAACTATGTTCCGGAAAAAATGTATTAAAAACACGATTCAGAAACAATCACAGTTAGCTCTAACCAAAATCCCTATTTATAATCCACAGGCAGTATATTCACGCCGCTTATACCCGAAGGCTGTACCTCCCAGTTTGAAGCGTCGAAGTCTTTATACTTAATGTTTACAAAGTTTATTTCGTGGTACTTGCGCCACTCCATCTTATTTTTATCCATGTAGCGGATGCGGTTTGCCATAAGGTTACACACCTCTATCTGTATGGTGTTCTCGCCTTTTTTCAGGTACTTGCCTATATTTAGCTGAAAAGGCACACACCATATAATACCGGCATCATGCCCGTTTATTATTACCCGTGCACTTTCGTCTAATGTGTCTATCGTAAGTATATAGTCATCTCCTTTTTTCTTTTTCAGTTTAAAAGTGGTACTATACACAGCAGTACCCGAAAAGTTTTGTGTAGCAACATCGTCAGTAAAATCCGTCCAAAGCTGTGGTGCAGCAAGTTCCCTGTCGGCAGGGATTTCAGGGCCTCCGCTTACAAAATGAAGCTTCCACTTGCTATTTATGGTAACAGGTTTCTCAACTGAATTTATATAATGCCAATTGTCCTTGCCTGAAGGCGTATTATTAGACAGCTTTACAAACATAGCCTCACCAGGCACTAATTGAAGTCTTACTCCTGTGCTGTTTGTCTGCTTACTGAAATCTGCAGTACCGATAGCCCCGGTTTGCGGATCCATTAGCACAGCATTAGTAGCAATGGTATTAAAGTTGATAAAACGGTCAACCTCTACATCCTGATGGTTTACAATGTAGTAGTACGTTGCATCTTCTGTTTTGCGCCTGATGTATTTCAGTCCGGTATCTACAAGTGCTTCCCTTTCTACATTAGCATAAGCCAATCCTTTTGCAGTATCATTACTTACAATGATTTTACCTTTACCAAGAGCCGCCGCGCTAATACCGTTTGCCTTTTGTACCAAAGCGATGGAAGCAATCAGGTCTTTCAGTTTTTTACGATTTGTTTCAAGGTTATCCAGCCCCGGCACATCATCCGGGAATCCCTGCAATACTATAACTCCGCCGTTTTTAGCCAGCCTGATGATATTTTCAAGCGTGCTTACCGGCATATAATTGCTTTTAGAAATTACAAGAACTTTATAAGCCGCGCCGTTATCGTTAACTTTAATTTGCCCATTAACCACTTTGGCATCAGCCAACATCTTGTCTGAAGCATAATCCAGCGCATATCCCATGCCCTGCAATGCCGAAACATTTTGGTAAAAAACCGTTGGGCACAGCCAGTTGTCTATCTGATGGATGCCAAACGGCATATCCAGACCCTTAGCGCTCATCCAGCTATCATACACAGGCCAGTAGGCCAGCACATCGTTATCCGGTTGCCCACTTTGCAGTATGGCCTGGCAGCGGGCTATGTATTCATTCAATCCGTTCAGGTGAGGATACATGCTGTTTTGCGGAGTAAAGTTTACCGAAGCATAAAACAGCCACCCCGGGAACGGGGCATCGGCAGGCGAATACGGTGTGCCGTGGTAAAACACATGGTTAATACCGCTCAAAAATACCTGCTCCACTTCGGGTTTACACTGGCTCCATGAGGTTTTAAAATGCTCGGTAAGCCAGGTAAACGTTTCGTTTGACGTAAGCTTTTTACCCATAACGTTCGCTGCTGACGATGAGAATTTCAGAATGCTCGGGTCAGGTCCTACTTCCTGTGCTTCGGCACCGGCGCCGCGCAATCCTGGTATATTAAACGGTGTACTTCCAAAGGTTTCACTTTCGGGGATGTCTACGGCGGCATACAGGTCGAGCAGGTTTGCCGGCGAACCGTGTGCCTGGTTGGTATTCATTGCTTTTTTACCATTAGCCCAAGCTGTGAATTTCTGAGTAAAATTCTCCAGCATCAAAGCACTCATGGTTTCCCTGTAATCAGCTTTTACACGTGTGGTAACATCGTCGTCGGCCTTTTCAACAAGGTATTTTATATAAGGCCTCAGGTCATACCCCTGTCTTTTTTCAAATTCTGTAAAGAAATCCGCTGTCCAGTTGGCACCGTATACCTCGTAGCTGTCGTTAAAAAACGAACGCACCCCGTGGCTGGTACCACCAAAAGCCGTATCAAACTTCTTAAAATAATTGCCCAACGCCACATCAGAAAAATGGTCTAAGGTAAAGCCCTCACCGCCAAGTGCAGCACGCTTTACTTTCTGTCCGGTTTTTGCTGTAAACAATGCATATATCTGGTAAACTCCTGCTTTTGGGTTCCACTTCAGCGTACCGTCAGCCAGTACTTTATCGATTATTATTTCAGCTTTTCCTTTATCATTATACGCCACTACAGCACTAAGAGCAACACCGGGTACACCCTTCTGTTTTTCATCGGTTATAGCAATCTTATCTTTAAATGGTTCACCTGCTTTTAGGGTATACTCCTGAACCACCATTTTACTCGCGGCATCTTCCGCTGTAACCTGCGGACCACCTATCGGCCAGCCTGTACCCACTGAAATATCCACACCCATGCCGTATTTAGCGGCATCGCTTACGGTATAGTCCAGCATCCCCATCCAGTCAGGTGTAAGATAGCTTATGTACTTATCCTCGTATCCTTTTGCACCATAGATAGGCACCACCTGCACGCCACCAAAACCTGCACCTCCCAGTTGGCTTAGTTGCTTATCTACACCTGCTTTATCTACCGCACTGCCCATCCACCACCAGCGCGTCCACGGTTTGGCGGTTTGGGTAACTTCAGGCCATTGCTGCTGTGCCACACATACAAGCGGCAGGCTAAAGCTAAACAGTACAGGTAGTATTTTGTATATTTTCATTCTTTAAATTTTAGTTCCCGTCGGGCTTGCGGGTATTGGTAAAACTGCTTGCAGGCCAGTAAAACTGTACTGGCGCCAGCGGTTTAGCAGGGTCAAACTTCTTCACATCTTTGCGAATGTATTTTGCCAAAGGCAAACCCAGGCTACTGATGCTGCTTACCACGCATTCGGCAAGCTCATAAGCACCATACGGGCTGAAGTGGGTATTGTCCTGTAATTCCTTTTCCTGGTTCGGAAAAGTATTAGCAGGATAATGTACCAGCGCTTTCATCGATTCCTGCTCACCCAAAGCTTCGTAGAATGTTTTACTCATAGCAGTAAGGTCTATCAGCGCCACGTTTTCCTCTTTGGCATTCTGTCTCATGGCTTCAGGATATTCCAGAAGCGTATTTACAATGTGGCCTTCTGCATCAAAATTCCTGCGGTTTGTGGAAGTGACTAACACTGGGGTCAGCTTCCTTTTCCTCGCCTCGGCTATCCATTCCTTCAGTTTATCCTTAAAAGTAGTAAACGGCTCCAGGTGGTTGCCTCCCGGTTTCTGGTCGTTATGGGTAAACTCTATAAACAGGTAATCGCCGGGCTTGGCCATGCTCCATATTTTCTTAAGACGGTTTTCGCGTTCAAAAGCCAGCATGGTCTCGCCACTTTCGGCATAGTTTGCAACCGCTATGGTTGACGGCACAAGGAACACCGGGAACATTTGCCCCCATGAGGCATACGGATGCCCGGGCTGGTCTGTAACTGTAGAGTCGCCTGCAAGAAATATGGTAGCTGCGGTTTTGTTTGGAGTTATCTCTACAGCACATACTTTAGGTATAGAGTCGGTAAACTCCAGTGTAAGCACGTTATCCCAGTGCAGGTGGTTACCTTCTCGTTTTTTAAGCTTAAGCTTATCTATGATGTTACCCTTCTCATCACGAATAAGGCTGTCGCGCACGTGTACAGTAAAGGTTTGCTCAGTGGTTTCTCCCTGTTTTGTCTTTATATTTTCCAGCATCAGCCTACGGCATTCGGCACGGACTGTTGTAGCCGAAGTACCTTTTACGTCCCCAAGAACCAACTTTACATCATAGTTCCCTTCCGGCAGCTTTACCGAAAAGTAAAACGGCTTTGTACCGGTAATAAAATCTTTTTTTACCCCCTTGCCGCCACGGGTTTCCGCCTGCACTTCAGAGTCAAAGTCGAAGCCGTAACCTGTTTTTACATTGTATTTGGTTTCAGGTGTTACTTTTATAAATCCTTTTTCAGCCTTACCCTTTCCAAAATCAAACTTGAACGAGTTTTGCTGCGCAAAGCATAAAAGCGACAGAAAGAATACTATTATGGGATAAAATATCTTTGGCATCTTGATGGCTTTTAAAAAATTACTTCTGGTAATAATGTATGGCGCTGTCGTTAATTTTCATTCCGCTGGTTTTTACCAATTGAATAATCTCTGCACCAGCCATAATTACCGGCCCATAGCCATGAGCCGCCTTATTGTTTACCGGACGGAAGTAGTAAAACGCAGGGTCAAAGCCCATACCCGTACCCACACAGGTACCTTCTACTTCACCTTTATCATTTATCTTGGTGGAAACAGCATTCCAGCCCAATACAGCCATTGGCGCATAGGCTTCAGCGTTAAGCCAACCGTTGTTAACCCCTCTTGCTATACAGTAGGTATATATGGCTGTAGCCGAAGTTTCCAGGTAAGAATCGTTTCTGTCCAGTAATTGATGCCAAAACCCTGTAGCCGACTGGTAAGCCGCAAGTCCTTTAACATGGGCGCGGTACTGTGCCAATACATAGGCACGGTCAGGGTGATTTTCAGGCAGTATGTCAAGTAACTCAGTAGCGGTTAGTAAAGCCCAACCGTTTGCCCTGCCCCAATGGAATTGCGGGTGCGGCTCCATGCCTTCAATCCAGCCGTGCATATAAATACCTTTTTCGGTATTAAACATACGTGGCACAAACTGTTTAAACTGTTTTACGGCATCATCCATATATTTCTTTTCACCAGTGTACAGGCTTAGTTGTGCCAATGCAGGTATACCCATATACATATCATCCAGCCACAAGCTGTTTTTAAGGGGGCGTAGCCTTGCCAGTGTACCGTCTGAAAGGCGGTGCTCCTTATTACTGATAAAATCCGCAAAAATATCCAGCATTGGTTTTAAATCGCCGTTCACATTTTTAGACCTGATGCCTTTTATCATGGCAGCACAAATAGCGCCGCAATCGTCTAATGCATGCGGTTTTAAGAACGCTCCAAACGGTGCATCTCTCTGAGATAATTTACCACTTTCAACTGCTTTCTGTATAGCAGGCATCCAGGCAGCTATAAAATTAAAACGCTTACGAACGTATTCCGAATAACGCTTATCGCCCGTTACATCGGCCACACGAAGCATGGCTCCGTATGTAACGCCCCATTCGTAGCTGTTAAGGCGGTAATCCCCCATCTTAAGCGTTACGTTGTTGTCTATCGATTTGGTATTGGTATACTCGGCACCCGTCTTTTTATCCAGCATCATGGCAGGCGTAGCCTCATCAAGGTATGCAAACACGCGGTCGAGTAATGCCTTTACATCCTCCTGTTTAGGCACATCATAGGGCATGGTATAGTCGGGCTTTTGCAGGTGCAGTGGCGATGTGGCATCGCTGCCCTTACCGTTTACATACTGCTGCGCTGCCACCGGAAAACTCACGGCGCATACAAGTGGTAAAATGTATCTTGCTTTCATATTCTTTGTGGTTATAGCTATTGTTTAATGAGGTTAATCTGTGAGTATGTTTTCGGATGGCATTACGAACTGCTTCTCTTTATTATCAGGTTCCGGTGTACCGAAGTAGAAATAAAGGGTACGTTTTTTTGTACCGGTAAGTTTATTAAGTTCGCCTAACGGCCCCAGTTGATCCGTTTTATTGTTAATGTTGAATGCCAGCTTACTGCCTATAGGAGGTATGGCTTCAAGGAACGAAATATCACCCTTAGGCAACTCCGGTGACGGTACCGGGCCGGTAAGCCCATAAAAATCAAACAGGCGCACAAACAGGTTGTCCTGCTCTGTGCCTACTATAAACTTACCTTCGGCGGTATCCATTTGCAGCCAGGTAACATCGGCATAGTAGCCTTTAAATTCCGGGTAACCCCAAGAGTGTCCGGTTTCGGCATCGTTAATCAGGTTTTCCCAAACGTTGTGCGTAGTACCCTGTATGCGGTTTTTCCAAACACGGTACGGGCCTTTGCCCAGCCATTTGGCTGCGAACACATAGTTTTCAGGGTAGTTAAAGCTCACACCTGAATAAAAGAATTCCCCCTCGGCAGTGTATTCATACGAAAGTTCCAGCCAGCCGTTAGGATTCAATTTCCAGGTAACTTTTTTCATATCACCGGTATAGGTAGCCTCAACCACCTGTGCAGTACCGTCTTTATACGACCTGATGTTTTGCAGCGTAGCAGTACCCGAAACCAGTACAGGGCCATTGGCAAACGACATCTTTTTACCCTTTTCAGGTACCACAGCCGTAAGCAGGCCGTCCTTTTTACCGATGGTTACCACCATATCGTTCACCGAAAGCTCTATCCCGGCATCGGTATCTTTAGCCGTAACTTCCGATTGCTTTTCAGGCGATTTTATAAGGGTTTCAACAATATCTTTGTTCTTCTTTATTTTCCAGGTCCATGTGTACAGTTCGTTACCCTGCGGGTCTGTAGCACGAAGCAATAGCGCATCATAGCCTTTCCAGTCTTTTGGCAATGCCAGTTTTATTTCGCCTTTTTGTACCGGCTTTACGTTTGGCGCTTTTACGCTGCCTTTTTGCGAAGTAGTATAGCCGTACACACTGCTCTTCGGGCTTTCAAAATTCACCAGTTCCCACTGGAAGGTACACTGGTTAAGGTTGGTATAGTGGTAACGGTTTTCTACCGGTATGGTACCGTTAAACTTATCATCTATACCCGTCATGGTAATCTTCACCGGGCAGTATATCTCTTTAATAGCGTTGTAACTTCCCTCCTTTTCGCGGTGCGGGCCAAGCAGCCCGTCGGGAGCGTTGATGCCGTTGGTATCAATACGGTTGTCGCGGTCGGTACGGACAATGCCTTCATCCAGCAATGCCCAGATGAAACCGCCTGCACCGTGCTTGGTATTCCAGTGCAGTTCCCAGAAATCAGCCAGTGAAGCCGCACCGCCACCATCGTCCTGCGCATGCAGGAACTCAGTAGGCATGTAAATGTTTTTATCTTCAATGATCTGTTTGCTGCTGTAGTAGTTTTCGTAGTGGTTACAGTCGATGCCGCCAAAATCATTGCCCGGCTTGTGGTGGGCATGGATTACAGGGCGCGCCGAAAGGTCGTATTTGCCGTAATCATCATCAAGGTCAAAGTTATGCCCGCCCTCGTTACCATTGCTCCAGAATATGATAGACGGGTGATTGGCATCGCGTATTACCATTTCTTTTACCAACGGTATACCGGCGTGGGTGCTGTAGGCTTTTTGCCAGCCTGCAAGCTCATCTATAACATATAATCCTAATGAATCACAGTATTGCAGGAACGCCTTATCGGGTGGGTAATGTGAGCAACGTACGGCATTCATGTTCATGCCTTTGATAATCTGCACGTCGGAAAGGTCTATTTTCGCGTTGATGGTACGCCCTGTTTCCGGCCACCATACATGGCGGTTTACCCCTTTCATTTTTATTTTAACACCGTTTACATAAATACCGTCACCCTGGCGGACTTCAATAGTACGGAAGCCAAATTTATCATTGGTAGTATACACCGTCTTTCCACCCTGCTTCAGCGTAAAATATGCCGTATAAAGGTTGGGTGTTTCAGCAGTCCATTGCAGCGGGTTTTTCACGGCCAACTTTACCTGCTTCAGGGTATCACCTGTTGTTACGGCTACAGTACCCGAGCCAACTACCTTATTGTCTTTACCTTTTACTTCAACCAAAACTTCAGCAGCCTGTTGCACGCCTTCAAGGTGAATGTTTGCTGTAAAAGCGCCGTCGGCTTTGGCGTCAATGGCCGTCCATTCTATATGTGATTGCGGAACGGCTTCAAGGTACACGGGACGGAAAATCCCTCCGAAAATCCAATAATCCGCAAGCCTTTCAGCATTGTTTACCGAAGCATCGGCCGACATTTTAGATACTGTTATTTCGAGCTTGTTTTCCTTGCCAAATTTGATTTTATCGGTAATGTTATATTTAAAGCGGTAGAACGATCCCTGGTGCACTGCCCCGGCAACTTGTCCGTTTACCTTTACTTCGGTATCGGTCATAGAGCCTTCAAAAACAATGTTTACCTGCTGTCCTTTCCAGCTATCGGGTACGGTAAAACTATGCCTGTAAATTCCCTTTTCATCATTAAAGCGAAAGTTTTTGCCGTAGGTTACATAGTCGCGTCCGTAGTTGTAAGCACCAAACCCCTGCTGTTCCCAATGCCCCGGCACTTGTATCTTGCCCCATTTGCCCGAATTTCGGCCTCCGGTTACCCAAAAGTCCCATGCTACGGTATGCTCGTTATCGGTTCCTGAAAGGTATTGCAGTTGTTTCGACTGGGAAAATACCTGCATACTTACTATACCGACAACTATAAGGCAAAAGATTTTACACATCAGATAAAATTTATAATATCCTGCTAATCTAAAACGTTTGCGCTAAACTACTGTCATGAACTGTCCTGTAAAACACACCATAAACACATAAAATTATGTAAATCAAACACTTTACATTTTAAAATTTACAATATTTTCATACACAGTAGTGAGTACTTACTTCTTATTCTTTTACCCTAAGCAGGTAAGGGCAGGTTACCCAACTAACAAAAAAACTGTAACATTGCTCATTAGATACACACCCCGAAAGCTGCTTTGATATAATTCTAAATTTTATTTGATTAAAACCAAAGTATTTATGTGTATTAAAAAAACATTTTGTTTACTGCTTATCGGCTTATTCACCGTTACCGCATCTTGGGCTAAAGACGCCCCGCTGGTATGGTTTAACGGAAAAAAGCCGGTTACCTATTCATTACAGCAGCCCACACCGGCGGTAGTAAAAACCGCTATCGGGATGTTTACCGATGACCTGAAGCTTGTTACGGACATACTGCCACAACACGCTCCTGAAAAGTCGGCTACCATCCGTATAATGTTGCTGGATGCAAAAAATGCAGCCGGGCTGCGCTCGCTTGGCGTACCCACAGACAGCCTTACCACCAGGGTCGATGCATTCTTTATAAAAGTGGTAAAGAACCAGATACTGGTTGTGGGCAGCGATGCCCGCGGCACTGCTTACGGTATACTGGAACTTTCGCGCCTGGCCGGTGTATCGCCGTGGGTGTGGTGGGCTGATGCGTATCCCGCCAAAAAAACGCAGCTTACCATTGCCGCTGATTATAGGAGTTTCCAGTACCCGTCTGTGGCCTATCGTGGTATTTTTATTAACGACGAAGACTGGTCGCTGCAACCCTGGAGCTGGAAGCATTTTGACCCACAGGGCAAAGACGGCCTTATTTCGGGTAAAACCTATAAGGAGGTCTTTAAGCTGCTGATGAGGCTGCGCGCCAATGCTATATGGCCGGGTATGCACGGGGCTACCGTGCCGTTTTATTTTGCCCCGGGTGCCAAGGAAGCTGCCAACGAATGCGGTATAGTGATAGGTACGTCACACTGCGAACCCCTGATGCGCAACAACGTAGGCGAATGGGATGAACATGTACGCGGGCATTTCAACTTTATAGACAACCACGATGCCGTGATTAATTACTGGTCTGAGCGCCTTAAGGAAGTGCAGGGGCTGGAAAACTATTACACCATAGGCATGCGTGGCGTGCACGACGGCGAAATGGAAGGCGTACATACCCTACAGGAAAAAACCGCCGCACTGCAAAAGGTGATTTACGAGCAGCGTGAACTTCTTACCAAATACATTAATAAGGACGTTACAAAAATCCCGCAGCAGTTTGTGCCGTATAAGGAAGTACTTGCTATTTATGAAAACGGCCTGAACGTACCCGATGATATTACCCTTACCTGGTGCGACGATAACTACGGTTATATGACCCGCCTTAGCGACAGCCAACAGCAAAAACGCAGCGGTGGCGCCGGGGTGTACTACCACCTGAGCTACTGGGGCCGCCCGCACGATTACCTTTGGCTAACCACCACACAGCCGGGACTTATTTACAACGAAATGAGCGAAGCCTACAACCACAACGCACGCCGTTTGTGGATTGTAAACGTACACGACCTGAAGCCTGCCGCTTACGACCTGGAATTTTTCCTGGATTTGGCATGGGATTTTAAATCGTTTACGCCGTCTACTATCAATAAGCACAGGGAAAACTGGCTTAAGCGCGAATTTGGCGAGAAAGCAACCCAAAAGCTGGTACCGGCCATGCAGGAATTTTACCGCCTGTGTGGTATACGCCGACCTGAGTTTATGGGCTGGAGCCGCGTGGAGGAAGACAAGCAAAAATATCCTAAAGGCTGGACCCCTGTTATAAACTCAGAATTCAGTATTACAGAATTTGGAGGGGAGCTGGACCGATACCTTGCCGATTATGAAAACATAAAAAAGCTGGTTACTGAAGCCGAAAAAGATATAGACCCTACGCGTAAGGATGCGTTTTTCATTACGGTGAAATACCCGGTATACTGCGCATCTGCTATGGCGGCTAAGTGGCTGGAAGCGCAACGTGCCAATACCATTGCGGCTACAATCCATGAAAGTGAATGGGCTAAAAACACAAGCCTTATAAACGCCTGTATCAGCAGCCGTAATGCATACAACGAAATTGTACAGCTTACCAATTATTATAACAACACACTATCGGGCGGGAAATGGAAACACTCCATGAGTTACAACCCAAGGGATTTACATGTTTTTGCCGAGCCAAAACTTCCGTTGCCGGAAACCGCGACCGCCAATACAAAACCTGTTACCAAAATGGCGCCTGCCCCACTTGCTACCGATGGTATTATTGCAAAAAATGCCAAAGACTACAGCAAAAGTACCGGGAATGTGCAGGTAATACAATCTTTGGGACACAGTATGAATGCGGTTTCCATACCGAAGGGTGGTTCACTTACGTTTGAGTTTGACAGCACGGTTGATGGCGATGCCGTATTGCGTACTGCCGTTATCCCTACACAACCGAACGATAAGGGGGACATACGCTTTAGCGTAAAAATAGATAACGAAGAACCTCAGGTATGTTCGTTTAAGGAACCTTTCCGTAGTGAGGTGTGGAAAAATAATGTACTGCGCGGGCAGGCTGTACGCGAAACGAAACACAAGCTTACCAAAGGGAAACACATCCTTACCATAACTGCACTGGATAACCACATTGTGGCCGACCAGTGGATGATTGATTTTAAACCCGAACGTAAGTTTTACGTATTCCCTGTAAAATAGAGGTTAGCACATACACAAAAAGCGATTGGAAAATTCCAATCGCTTTTTGTGTATAAGCCTTTCTTAAATTAACCTTCGAAATGATGTGTACCTGAATTTACCTGTTTCGTTTTTCCATCAGGTAAAATTACTGTAGCCGTACTGCCTTTCGGTATGGTAACATTAAGCATCAGCTTACCGGCATTAAGTTTCCAGTCCACGGCTATTTTGCCATTAGGGCAATCGTAGCTTGCTTTACACCAGGTAAGCCCGCCGCCCGGTACTGGCTTAATTACAATATTTTTATAACCCGGCGAACCCAACTGAATACCTGCAATGTTTTGGTACATCCAGTCGCCAATAGCTCCATAGGCATAGTGGTTAAAACTGTTCATATACGTAGTCTGGAAAGAGCCGTCTGTCTTAATCCCATCCCAGCGTTCCCATATGGTCGTCGCACCCATTTTTACAGGATACAACCAGCTTGGAAACGTATCCTGCAACAATAATGTATAGGCCAAATCGGTATACCCAAAACGTGACAATACATGGCACAAATATGGCGTACCTAAAAATCCGGTGGTAAGGTGGTCTTTATAGTTATGGATGTTATCGGCAAGGTATTTTGCAGCTGCTGCACGGTTGGCTTCGGGCAGCATATCAAACTGCAATGCCAGTACATAAGCCGTTTGAGTATCGCTAAGCAGGCGGCCGCTTCCGGTGATGTACTCATGCCTGTACGCTTCCTTGATTTTCTCTAAAAGTGAAGTGTAGAAAGCTATATCATCCTTTTTATTAAGCACCGTTGCGGCGTTAATAAGCAGCTGTGTACTGTGGGCATAAAAACACTGTGCAATTTCCTGCTTGTTTGTAATGGCATCGGTACCGTCGTCATGTGGGTCGCGGTAGCTTAGCCAGTCGCCAAAATGCCATGAAGTATTCCACAGGTTATTATTACTTCCTTTTCGCATAAACTCTACCCAGGCTTTCATCGATGGATACTGGGTTTCCAAAATTTGTTTATTACCATACACCTCATAAAGCGTCCATGGAATGATGGTAGAAGAATCAGCCCAACCTGCTGAACCACCTGCTCCATTTAACACATCTGGGATAACGTGCGGTAGCGAACCATTCGGCTGCTGGTCCAGGGCAAGGTCTGCCAGCCAGTGCGAAAGGTATTGGTTTACATCATAGTTAAATGCGGCGGTACGGCTAAACACCTGCGCATCGCCTGTCCAGCCCAGGCGTTCGTCGCGCTGCGGGCAGTCAGTAGGAATACAAAGGAAGTTACCTCGCTGCCCCCACACAATGTTTTGCTGCAACTTATTCAGCATGGGGTTGCTGCATTCAAAAGTACCCGTTGGTTTCATATCGGCATAGAGCGCAACGGCAGTAAAATCGTCAGGATTAATAGTCCCATGTACACCTGTTACCTTTACATAACGGAACCCGAAATAGGTAAAGTGCGGTTCATACAACTGTTTTTTACCCGTTAAAATATAGGTAGCCTTTACTTTGGCCGTCCTCATATTATCCATATAAAAGTTGCCGGCCTTATCCAGTACTTCGGCGTGTAATAAATTAATGGTATCGCTTTTTCTACCGCCGGCATTTACTACAACCCACCCCACTAGGTTTTGTCCGAAATCAAGCACCATTTCACCTTTTGGGGTTGTAATAACCTTAATAGGTTTAAAGGTTTCGTGTTTAGTAACGTGTACACTGGTATCGGCAACCAGCTTATCGTAGCCTGTGTTTGCTATAGTAACGGGTTTATCGCATACAATGCTTTTATTACCGTCTACAATTTCACCGTGGTTAATGCTGTTAGCTCCTACAGGGCCCGTACCGCATTTCCATGATGCATCTGTTCCGATGATTTCCTTTTTACCATCGGTATACGTTATTTCAAGCTGGGCAAGGAGTGCAAGTTCCTTTCCGTAAAAGTCATGCATCTCAAATCCAAAGACACCTCGATACCACCCGTTACCTACCGAAACCGTGAGAGAATTATCCCCTTTTTTTAGCATATTGGTTACATCATACGTTTGGTACTCCAGGCGCTTGTTGTAATCCGTCCACCCCGGCGTAAGATAAGCATTGCCCACACGCTTATCGCCTATAGAAGCTTCATAAAGCCCATGGGCGGTGATATGGATTATAGCGCTCTTAACCTTTTTAGCACATGAAAAGTTCTTTTGGAAATACTGTGCAGGTTTAGCTATAGTATCTTCGGCATAGCCTATAGTTATCCATTGGGCTTTCCATTGCAAAGGTTGCTGGTCCTGCTCTTTATCCTTAGTATGCAAAGAATTCAGGCTGGCAGTATTGGCATATGATGTTTTAGCACTGAGCAATAGCAAAGCGTATAAAGCAAAAATTTTAATCGGTGTTTTCATTTGGTTTACATGTTACATTCAGAATAATTACTGTTTAAACTAAAAACAGAAAATGCTATAATAATTGTAAGAACAATCACTATAGCATTCTCAAAATTATGGCTTTTAATGCCTAAGCAACCATACCAAAACGTTCCATTTTTTATTCAAATTGTATCAATAGTCCTCTTTTTAAGGAGCTGACTAACTACGTTGAACGAATAAATTTCATTGCTTACTTTATAGCTGTTATTTCAGTTTCCAAACCAAAACATCGGCTGTGTTAAGGGTAGTTTTTCCTATCAGGATTTCAGTGCCTCTTGGCAGTTTCATTTCATAAGGTTTATCCGCATAGTTTAGTGCAATACCAAAACCGTCGCGGTACTCTACAATCACACCTGGAGGGTAGTGCTCTACCGGAATGTTCAGCTGACCGTACAGTTTTTGCATTACAGCCTGCTCAAGTTCGCCGGTATTACTGTCAGGCCCCACGTAGGTTACCGAGCCCTTACCTGCCTTACGGAAGGTTACCGCTGCTTTACCCGCATAAAAATCACCGGCATAGGTTGCCCAGGTTTGTGTATTACCAGTCGGTTTCAGCACATCGCCCCAGCTTGTCCATGCATAACTGTTAGTACCCATTTCCACATTATCCGATGCATGAGGCTTCAACAGGTCATAAAATTCTATTTCAGCACCAATAAGCGGCCATATCGGTTCAGCATGCTTTGCTTCCCAAAGGTGCCCCTGCTCATCCTGGTGACCGGTGCGGGTAGAAAGCACCAGATTTCCGCCCTTGCTTACATAATCGGTAAGCTTGGCAATAAGCTTGCGGCTCATCTGCTGGTAAGCAGGCAATACAATTACCGGATATTGGGCAAAATCAGTAGAATCACGAATAAAATCCACCGGTGCCCCCATACCTTTAAGCGCTTTGTAATACTTAAGCACGTGGGCTTCGGTATCCCAAACTACCGTTTGCTTGTTTTGGTTAATTGCTATAGTATTATCCGGGTCGTAGAGGATTGCCGTTTTACGCTTCAGGTAATCTACAGGAAGCGGGGCTTTGCTTTTATTTTTACGCAGCAGCTTAATGTCTTTTATATATTGTTCAAATTCAAGCCCGCCACGTGTTGGGGTTACGCCGTCGGTACCTATAATACCTGCATGATACTGCTCATAACCGTAAATAGGTGCACGGAAACGATACGTACAGGTAAGCTTACTGCCCCCGGCAAATACATGCCATAGCCACAGGCGTACGGCTCCCGGTATGGGTTGTGAGTTGATACTGCCCCAGTTTACCTGACCGGGCTGCAATTCCATAACGCCGTAATTTGGCGAAAGCGGCCTGAAATAATCATTAGCCATGGCAATACGCGAATACTCGCCTACGCGGTAGCCTTTTGGCCCTGTTCCATTATGTTCGCCATATACCATATAACGGGTATAGGTTACAAAATCGAGCTGCTTACTATTGCCAATATAGCGCGATTCATAATTCGGGATGTAGTTTGAGGTAATCCACTGCTTAGGGGTAGAATACTTACGGATTTCCTTAGCCGAAAGATCCAAGAAATTAGCGGTTTCTTCGTCACAAAAACGGCTGTGATCCAATCTTTGGTAAAGGTTCATCCCCCACTGGCTGTGCTGCGGTATATTTATCTGTTCGAAATCAGTATAGGTATTACTCCAAAAATTAGTACCCCACGATTTGTTAAGGGCATCGATATTCTTGTATTTGTTTTTCAGCCAGGCACGGAAACGTTTTTCGGCATCCTTGCCATAGTCTACATTGCTTGCCGGTTCGTTATCCAGCTGCCACCCTATAATACGGTCGTCCTTACCGTAATGCCTAGCCAGTTCGGCAATCATCTTCATTGAATAGGTACGATAAATTTCACTCGAAAAAGACGCATGCTGACGCGACCCATGATCCATAAGAGTACCGTCTTCGCGCATCTTCAATATGTCCGGGTGCTTGCGCGTAAGCCATACCGGCGGCGTAGCAGTAGAGGTACACATAATTACCTTAAGCTTGTATTTGGCTGCCAAAGCCACTGCCCTGTCCAGCCACGCAAAATCGTATTTACCTTCCTCGGGTTCCAGCTGTGCCCATGCAAACTCTGCAAAGTGGGTAAACTCAAAGCCCATTTCACTCATTTTCTTGAAATCACGCTCCCATTGCACTTCATCCCAATGCTCAGGGTAATAATACGCCCCCGTAATGGTAAGGTCGCTTTCGGGGAAGTACACCGGCTTTTTTTGGGCAACGGCATTCAATATAAAGCCTGCCACAAATAAAAAACTAAAAATTTTCTTCATTTTGGTTATAGCGTTTGTGTGTAATTTACACTTACAATTTTAAGCTTTTTATCGCTTTAATATCCTTATCCTTCAGTTTATTTATTCTGTGGATGGTAAAATTAGTTACATTTTTCAGCTCAAAGACTGGTACACCCGGAAGGGTTTCCGCCTTAATATCAATGAGTTCTACACCTTTTACATCCTCCAAGATAAACGCCGGGCGGTAGTCGGCTTCGTCAAATTCCAGCGTAATATTATGCATCCTGACGTTCTTTGCATGCCGAATGTAAAACCCATAAGCAGGTATCTGCCCAAACTCCTGCGGATCAGGATATGAGTTTTCCTTTTCCGGAACCACAGTTTTAGCCTGCTCTTTGGTACCGCCACCTTTTACCTTAATGTAAATATTGGAAAAAACAACATCCTCCACATCATGCCCCGGTATGCCCATGAGCATAGAACCGTATTGCGGATTATTGGCGGTAACCACCACACTGTCTATGAGCACACGCTTTAAGCTGCCTATTTTGGCATCGGCAGGACCACGCATACGGCTGCCCAGCCTCAGGAAGAACGGAGCATTCAGTACGTCTTCCATCACCACGTTAGATACCGTAATGTTTTCCAGCACCGACCCGTCTACTGTTTCCAATGCCAACCCTCGGCAATGCTTAAAAACACAATTACTTATTGTTATGTTCCTGAAATCGCCGTTACTTTCCGTTCCCAACTTTATCCTTCCGGTTACCACGCCCTTATCGGGTGCGGCCTTTTGTGTCTGTTGGAATGTACCGTCCAGAAAAGTACCCTCATCAAAACCATACACCTGGCAATTAGTTATGGTCACATTCTCGGTTGGTGCGGCGCAACCCAAAGCATACGAAGCCTTAAGCACCAGTGCATCATCGTTAGGTGAGTTCAGCGCGCAATCAGACACCCGTACATTACGGCAACAGTCGATGTCTATGGCATCGCGGTTGGTGTCTATCATCAGGTTGTTTATGGTAAGGTTGTCCACGCCTGTAGCCAATATGGCAAAATGCCCTCCATGCAGTACACTGAAATCACGCAGGGTTACGTTTCGGCATTTTTTTAAGGCAATAGATTTGTTGCCCAAACCCGGTTTGGCATTGCCCCACTTTTGCAGCCCTTTGCCATAGATACGCCCGAAACCCGTAATGGCAATATTCTCAAGGTTTTCGCCCCAAATGAGGCTGTTGTGAAAATGGCTGTGGCCAAAGTCCTGGTACTTTAAAGAATCGCCCCAAACGTTTGGTTCAGGGTCATCATACTTTCCGGGATGCTCGTCCATATTGGCGGCAATGAGCGTTGCCCCGGCTGCAAGATGCAGGGTAATATTGCTCTTAAGGCGAATGGAAAAGCTCAGGTAATTCCCCGCCGGGAGCACCACCGTACCACCACCAGCATCGGCAGCAGAAGTAATCGCCTTGTTTATGGCATCGGTATCCAGTGTTTTGCCATCACCTTTAGCGCCAAAATCCCTTACGTTATATTCCGTAAGGGATTTGGCAGGTGATTGCCCATAGGTAAAATGGGTACATACTATAATGAGTATGGTGAATAAAGCCCTCATACGCTTACTTTACCGATAGCTTTACAACCGACTTTTTCACGTCTTTTGCCGTTTTCAGCTTATCTTTGCCCAAAGGTGATTTTATAGTAATATTCGCCGACCTGCTGCCTTCTACTTCAAAAGCCGTAGCGGTGGCAGTATCGGTTTCAAAACCTTCAACCTGAACATTCTTTACATTTTTAAGCTTCAGCGCAGGCCCTTGCGCTACCATAATCTTGATGTTTTTTAGGTTAATATTTTCAGATTCTACTAACTCTGCGCCTTTTTTGGCTGTAATAATAATATCCTGAACGTTTATATTATCGATAGGCATTTCGGGCAGGCCGTTAAAGAACATCGCCCTCCCTGCCTGGCTGCATACTACATTTTTAATGTAGATGTTCCTGAATATCGGCGTGGTTTCATCTACGGCAGGCATTACTTCAGTTTTGGATGCCTTCTCACCATCCTCTAAAGTCTCCACCGCCGATTTACCACCATAATACAGGTCGAATAATAGCGGTTCGGTAACTATATCAAACATACTGATGTTCGATACATAGATGTTTTCTACCACACCTCCCCTGCCGCGCTTGCTCTTAAAACGCAGGCCTACATCGGTCCCGAGGAACTGGCAGTTAGTTACAGAAATATTTTTTACTCCGCCACTCATTTCGCTGCCTACCACAAAACCGCCGTGGCCTTTAAATACGGTACAGTTGTCTACAATTACATTTTCGCACGCAAAATTACGCCTGCGCCCGTCCTCATCCTTACCTGATTTTATACAAATACCGTCATCGCCGGCATCAAAAGTGCTATTGATAATCAGGGCATTCTTGCAGGATTCTAAATCCAATGCATCACCGTTTTGTGCATACGGTGGGTTGCGAGCCTTAACACCTTCTATGATAATATTCTCGCACATCAGCGGGTGCAGGTTCCATGCCGGTGAATTCTGGAAGATAACGCCTTGCAGCAGTACATTCTTGCAGCTTTGCAAGCTTACCATAACCGGGCGCAGGAAATCACGTATGGCAGCCCACTCGGCATCTGTTTTCAGGTTTCGGGGTATATTCATATCGCTAATAGAATCACCGCGTTTAAACTGCGCCGATGGCATCCAGTAATCCGCGCGTTTAAATACACCACCTTTGGAAGTAGCTTCTTTCCAGAAACGCTCCGAAACCTTATCCTTTTTCAACGCACGCCAGTATTGGCCGTTACCATCTATAGCACCGTTGCCTGTTATAGCAATGTTGGTTTGCCCCTTAGCCCATATAGGCGACTGGCATCGGCGCGAATCCAGCCCTTCAAACGAGGTTTCAACAATAGGATACAGATTTTTATCGGGAGAAAAAAGGATTACCGCCCCAGCCAGTAAATGCAGGTTGATATTGCTTTTTAAAACTATAGGCCCGGTAAACCATACCCCCGGAGGTACTATAAGTTTGCCGCCTCCCTTAGCCGAAAGCCCGTCAATAGCTTTGGCAAATGCCTGTGTATTCAGTGTAATGCCGTCGCCTACGCCACCAAAATCCTTTATGGAAACTTCCCTGTCCGGGAACGTTGGCGGGGTTACCACCGGCATGCTGAACGGCAGGTTTTTATACAGGTAATCACATTGGTTTTGTGCCGCCGCTAAAAACACTGTGCATAACAACAGCAGTAAAAAAGTTTTTTTCATAATGTGGTTTTATTTTCCAAGCTCCAGGCAGCCCATAATAAAGGGGCCTGTAGCCTTGGCATCGTTATCGCGTATGCGTTCGTTTACATAATATTCAAAACTGCCGTCCCTGTACGGGGTACCGCCAAGCCCCGCCACAGCGCAGCATTTGGTAAGGGTCAGCGTACCATCGGCATTCTTTACAATCAGGTTTTTCATCAGGCCGTCGTAGGCTTTCTCGGCTACTTTTTTGTATTTGGCATCAATGTAGCCTTTGTTGACCGCCTTAGCGTAACCGTACATACACATAGACGACACCGAAGCCTCAAGGTAGTTGGCCGGCTGCGTGCCTTTATCCACCACCTGGTACCAAAGGCCGGTTTTGTCCTGATAGCGCGGCAATACTTCTGCAAGTTGCTGTACCAGTTGTATAAGTTCCTGCCTTTTGGGGTGGTTTTGCGGAATATAATCCAGCGTATCTACCAGCGCCATGTACCACCAGCCGATGCTGCGCCCCCAAAAGTTAGGTGATTGCCCTGTTTCGGGATTGGCCCATTTCTGGGTTTTGCTCTCATCCCAGGCATGGTAATACAAGCCCGTTTTGGCATCATACGTATGTTTGGCACACACCAAAAACTGGTTGATAACATCATCGAAAAACTCGGGTTTGTTGAACTCAGCGGCATACTGCGCAAGGAAAGGCGACCCCATATACAGCCCGTCCAGCCATATCTGGTGCTGGTAAATGAGCTTGTGCCAAAACACGCCCTCATGGGTACGGGGCTGGTTTTTAAGCTGTTTTACCAGCCGGTCCATAGCCAGCTTGTACTTTTCATTTTTAGTTTGTTTATAGACATCAAACAGTACCTTGCCCGAATTTACGTAATCTATATTATATGTTTCCACCTCATACAGGTGGATTTCGCCTTTATCGTTAATAATGCTGTCCGTCCATTTTTGCACATAATCAAAATACTTACGGTCGCCGGTTTGTTTCCAGACTTTTAACATGGCAAGGCACCCCAATCCCTGCGAATATCCAAAATACAGGCGGCTGCCGTGATCCAGCTGCCATGCCTGCGGGAAGCGTTTCATCTCTGAATCGGCAAATTTTATGGCTGTCTTTTGAGCCGACACGGGGACGGATATAAATACGGCCAGCAACAATAAAAAATATCTTTTCATAAGGTTTTGATTTGATAATTACGGCATCGGTTTTAGCCCTTCCCACTGCACCTCCCAGGTACCGTCTTTCGGGAAACCGGGATTGTTTGCCGTGTTTCCGTCCCAACCGGCGCACATCATGGAAATTGCAGTAAGCAGCCCGCCGTTGCCCGGCAGGTATACACGCAGGCGTTCGTCTTGGTAGTTATGTCCGTTAGGCAGATAGGTATTGGTACGTTTATCCATTAAAAGTGCTCCCACAGCCTTATCGGGCTGTCCCAGGCGGGCGGCATCCATAGCCACCATAGGGAAATCCCAGCCCCAGGTTTCATCCCAGTTCCAGTTATCCCAAATCCAGCCAAGTGTCTTTTTCATGGTTTCCGGCTTCAGTAGGCGGTTTTGCGGCAGTATGCCCACAGCACCAAGCACGGCTGGGTGGTCTGATGTGAAACGGATATCGGTATACGTATTCAGTGCATCCTCAGATGCCAGGTACAGCCCGTCTTTTTCCTTAAGCGAAGAAAGCTTGCTGATGATAACATCCCACTCAGGGTTGCGTTTTTGGCCCATACGCTCGCGCCATTGCTGGGCTACGTTAAGCGCATAATGCCAGTACGAAAGCTCAAACGGAGGGTTTACGGTTTCACTTGCGCGAAGGGTTTCCTGCGCCGCGATAATGCCCTTTAGTACATAACGGTCTTTCTCCTTATCGTAGGTGGCAAACGACGCCATGAACTCAGCAGTTTCCTGGACCAGTGCGTTGTATTTTTGCAGCACTTCCTTAGTAGGCTTATCGCGGTAAATGAGTTCTACCATATAAATATAGTGTGGCTGCTGCCAAATAAGGAACGACCCTACCCCCGATGGTGCTTCTTCGGCAGTGGGGTCGGTCATTTTCATCCAGCGGAGCCCTTTAAACCCCTGCCTTTTGGCAATGCTCCTGGCTATAGGGGCTGCCTGTGTGTACCAGTCCATACTGCGTTCCAGCAATTCGGGGCGATTCCACAGGGCAAAATGGGCAGCATGCCACCAGTGCATTTCCAGGTGGAACTTGCCGAACCAACTATTGTACGTTAAACCGGTTTCCTGCGGTGGATATTTTCCCGCGCATTGTACTGCCATAAGGTATTGCGAGAGCACCACGCGGCGTTCCAGTTCTTTCGCCCTTGGGTCGGTAGCTTTAGAGAAATCTACCGCAGCGCCTTTTTCCCAGAAATTGTTCCAATAAGCAGCTGATTGCTTAAAGGTTTCCTTAGCCGAATTTTTGACTGTAGCCGGAGCCTTTTCTGTAAATTCGCAGGTAAAGGAAAAATCTTCGCTCTGTGGTGTCAGTGTAAAAAAATGCGCTTCTCGTGTATCAAGTTTTGCTTTGCCTTCATAACGAACCGTAACATAATAAACAGTGGCATCAAGCGTGCGTTTCAGTACAAATGAATTTTTATCCTGGGCAACCAATAACGTTTGGTGCTTGTTTGGTGTTCCCCACTCGGTAGCGTCATCGGTATGCTTGCCTGTGGGATATGGAAAACGGAAATTAATCTTCAGTTGTTTTTTGCCGATTAAAGCTGACTTGATTGTAAAACCTATTTGATCCTTATCCTGGTGCGCGGCCGTTTTAACCGAAACTGGGATACCGTCTACTGTATAATTACTCTCAATAACCCCATTCCATAAATCCTGTACCTGATGAATGTTTTTAATATCTTCAACTGCGATATGATGCTGCCCGTCGGGCTTGGTCAACTCAAGACCAATATACCCCAGGTGCAGGCGGTGGGCATTGGCACGCAAATAATTGGATGCATCCTGCTGGCGTCCGGGTTCTTTAAACTGCACGGAATACGGTTCTTCCCAACCGCGGAAGTTATAATTTTTAAGCGCTTCTTCGGGCTTATAGTTTTCAGTATTGGGGTAACTGTGCCAGCCCCATTGCGACTGCGTGCCCAGTGGTACACCCTCGGCATACAATTCGGGGAAGGTTTGCAGCCCCGTGGCATCTACGGTATAAGCAAAGTTACCATTACCTACTGTTAATGATGAATGTTTGTCAAACTGTTGTATGTGTGGGCTGTTGCGTTCTACCAGTGCGTGGCGGTCTATCTTTGCCTTTTGTGCCACGCACGGCAGGGATATGGCCAGCAAGCTGATGTAAAGCGCCCGTGTAATCTTATTTATCATAACCACGTTTTGTACCTTCTTCAAGTTTTTTATAGGTAATATCTACTTTTTTTATCTTCACGTTTTTAATACTTTGTGCTTTATCCAGTTGCCCTTTCGCGGAATTAATAACAATGTTTTCAAACGTAAAGTCTTTCAGCTGGTACTTATCCGATTCGGCAATATCAAAGCCTACCGGGCAGTCCAGCTTTATGTTTTTCATCGTAACATTCTGGCAGTACGACATCAGCGGTTCCGTACGTCCCTTCAGGTCAAAGAACTGTGTCCAGGGCTTCACGCTGATAAGGCTGCCTGCATCGCCGGTAATATCCTGTACGGTGATGTACTCGTACAGCTGCGGGGTATCGGGGCGCATTTTCAGGTGCAGTGTTTTCTCTGCCTGGTGCAGCTTGCAACGCCTGAACAGTATATTATAGTTGTGTATGGATTCGCTGCCGCAGGTAAGTGCACTGTGGCAGAAACCGTATTCGTTATCCTCTATAAGTATGTTGCGGTTTTCGCCGTTGTTTGCATCTTTATCAGAGTACGGGCCTTTACCGCCTTTAAGCGCCACGGCATCATCGTTGACTGACATGTAGCAGTTCTTTATCAGGAAATTGGTACACACATCTATGTCCACCGCATCGGTACTCGGGGCTTTTACCGGGGCTTTAGGCGATGTAATACGCAGGTTGAGCAGCTTCACATTTTCGCACTTATAGAAATGCGTCGTCCAGAAGGGCGAATCTTTCAGGTGTAAACCTGATACCTGTACATTTTTACTGTTTGAGATATAAATAAGGCGCGGACGCATTTCGTCTTTATTTGTACACTTAGGGTTCCAGTTGCGGCGCAGCCAGAAGGCTTTCCAGTAACGCAGGCCGTTGCCGTTTATGGTACCTTCACCAGAAACGGTAAAACCATCTACCCCATCAGCATTTACAAGTGCGGGGAAATATTTACAGGTTTCGCCCTCTATACGGGTTTCGATCACCGGGAAATCGCTGATGTCGTCGCTTCCCTTTAGCACCGCACCCTTTTCCAGGTAAAGGTGTGTACCCTGCTTAAAGAATACAGAACCCGTTACATAAGTTCCTGCGGGGATAACCACCAAACCTCCGCCCTGCTCCGCAGCCTTGTCGATAACCGCCTGTATTTTTTCAGTCTGTACAATGGTACTGTCGGCAGCAACACCGTAGTCGGTTATTTTATATTGTTTGCCAAGTGTACTGATGTTTACGGCATCTGTTTTGCGGAACCATTCGGGTATGGGCGACCCGTCCGGAAATTTATCCTGCGCATAAGATGCCGTAAACGCCAGCAACAATAATACTTTAAAAAAAGAAAATTTCATTATCCGTTTATTTTAGTTGTGTTTTTATCCAGGCCAGTACAGCTCTCTTGGTAGTATCAGACGACCAATGCTCGTTAATAGGGGTTACAAGTAATTCCCTTTTACAAGTAAGAGAGTTATATGCAGCATACGTTGTAGTAGGTGGGCAAACATCATCGTTAAACCCAAAAGTCATAAACGTAGGGACTTTTATATTTTTGGCAAAGTTCACCACATCGTAGTATTCCAGTGTTTTTATTATTTCGGGCTTGTCCAATCCTGTAACTTTATTGAACATGTGGGGGTAACCGCCTGCACGGCCGTGCAGATATCCCACCATATCGCTAAGTGCCGGGTAACTTGAAGCGCACACTGTAACCCTGGAATCCAGCCCGGCTGTTACCAGTGCAAGTGCTCCGCCCTGGCTACCTCCCTGGGCTATTATGTTTTTACCATCCCATTCGGGTAAAGAAATAAGATAGTCAATGGCCCGTACACAAGACAGGTACACTTTTTTCATATAATAGCGGTCGCGGTCATCAATACCGTTTACCAAGTACCCATTTTCAGGACTACTAAATGAATTGGCTATTTCTTTGTAGGTTTTAGCGTCAAGATCGGGGCGTATACCATGAATTTCCGTTTCAAGGCGTATCATGCCTTCTTCGGCATAAAATAATCCTTTTGCAGGGTCTACAGGGTGGATGCCTGCTCCGGGAGGGGTAAATACTACCGGGTACTTTCCTTCTTTCTTAGGCATGGTTAGATAGCCGTATATATTTAGCCCCTCTTTGTAAGCCTGTATTTTTACCAGATAGCAGTTCACCTTATCATTAGAATATTCGGGTACAAAGCTTTTCTCTACATTCATAGGGCACAAAGCGGCTTCTGCTTTGGCTTGTTTCCAAAATTCATTAAAGTCAGAAGGATATTTAGTATAGGGCTGTATCTTCTCAGGGTCAAAGCCTACTTTAATATGGTGGGTGTAGGTTTGCCCGCCTATTTCAGCAGTAAGCCTGCAATCGGTAAAGCCGGGTGCATTCATTGTACCCAATGATAATTCTGCTTTACCGTCTTTTAATTTTAACTTGCCTTCCTTTACTGCAGGTAACAGCTCAGGTCCTATACTGTATTTCACCTCTGCATCATAGGGCATTCCATAGCGGTATAACTGAATGGTTATTTTGGCTTCTTCTTTTACTTTATATATCCAGTCTTTTTTTGAAGGGGTTGTTACCCAAAGTACATCGGTTTGATAAGGGTAGTTTTGTGCCTGTAAAGCAACTGTAGTAAGCAGCAAAAACAACAATATAAAGTACTTTTTCATAATTGATAATGAAGAATGGTTATTGCTTCAAAATGAAATAATCTATAAAATTCGTTTCATTTTTTAAACGAAAGAAAATTATAGTATAAAATTTTAACCAAATTTAAAATTTTGCCTTGTAAGTGGTATCCTGTACTCTCTTGTATGAATACTTTCAGGAAACTAAAAAACAAGCAAAAAATCTCCGTAAATGGAGTTCTCTTCCATCCGGTTAAAAAAAATTGCCTCATTTGTTAAAGATACGTTAACGAAAACGTTATATTAAAAAACCTTAGTATTTACTGGATTCTCAGGATGATTTAATATTTACAAACTAACTAAAACGTTGTAATTTTTTTAGGATGGCAGGATAGTACAGGATAACCAGCCTTAAGCAAAGACTAATTTTACTGTGAAATTTGAAAATAAAGCTGTAAAAAATTATTAACTTATGAAAAAAACTTACCAAACTTTTTTATTAAGATTCCTGGTAGTACTTTTTGCAATGATGCCTGCAATGATGTTTGCACAGGGAAAAGTCATTGAAGGAACAGTACAGGACAGCAACGGTACTGTACCGGGTGCTAATATTGTGGTTAAAGGAACCACCAGGAGTACACAAACCGACCTTGACGGTAAATTCAGCATTGAAGCCACAAAAGGCGAAGTACTGGTAATATCTTTTGTGGGAATGGAAACAAAAGAAATTACCGTTACAGACCAAGCAAATTATTCAATAACTCTTAGCTCTGCCACCGAGGAACTGGAAGAAGTGGTAGTAATAGGTTACGGACAAAAGAAAAAATCAGACGTAACCGGTTCCATTGTAAGTTTAAACTCAAAAGACCTTAAATCAAGGCCGGTAAACAATGCTCTTGAAGCCATGCAGGGCAAAGCTGCGGGTGTAGACATTACATCGAGCCAGCGTCCGGGTACATTGGGTAGTGTTAACATACGTGGCGTACGCTCACTTAGTGCCAGCAACAGTCCGCTGTATGTTGTAGACGGTATTCCACTTATCTCGGGTGGTATAGAAAACATTAACCCTCTTGACATAGAGTCAATAGACATTCTTAAAGATGCTTCTGCAACAGCCATCTACGGTTCAAGGGGAGCAAACGGTGTTGTAATCGTTACTACAAAACAAGGAAAGTCAGGCAGGTTTAGCATCAGCCTTAACTACTCTTCTACAATAGAAAAGCTGGTAGACCTTGCCCCAAACATGAATGCATCTGACTATATTACTTTCAGACGTTGGGCTAAATACTATCAGGATCCAAACGTTTTCCCACGTGGTGATATGCCTACAATAGAAAACGACCAGGCTATTTTCTTTGCCTCTCAGGATCCGTATGCATGGGCTAACATAGAAAAAGGCTGGGAAGGCGGTACATGGGATGGTTCTAAAGTAACATCGCGTGACTGGACAGACTATGTAACACAAACCGGTATTACTAACCAGTACTCATTAAACGTTAGTGGTGGTTCAGATAAAATTAAATCTTTTGGATCATTTGGTTACCTTGACAACAAAGGTACTGTTGTAGGTCAGGCATACTCACGCTATACCGGTAAAGTAAGCGTAGATATAAAACCTACAGAGTGGTTTGAGCTTGGTGCTACCATGAATGCAAGCTATGCTGTACAACAATACGGACAGTCGCTTTCAGGACGCAGTGGCCTTGTAAACTCAGACAACCTATATGATGCTGCAAAAGCAATTTATGCTTACGCCGTACCATACGATGACGATGGTAACAGGATTCAGTTTCCTGGTGGAGATGATGCGGTAAGGACTGTAATAGACGAAAGAAAATACTCTAACGACGAGCGCGTTAACACACGTATCTTCTCTAGCTTCTTCTCTCAGATAGATTTTGGTGGCTTTACCGATGCTCTTAAAGGTCTTAAATACAGGGTAAACTTCGGTCCGGACATGTCGTTTAACCGTAATGGTCTATATCTTGATGGTCTTTCAGTTATCCGAAGCGGTAACAGCTATGCATCGCTTTACAAAGATCAAACCATGTCTTATACGTTAGATCACCTGCTACTTTACAACAGGCAGTTTGGTAAACACAACCTAGACCTTACAGGACTAATGAGTGAAACCAAATACAGGTTTGAATCAAATACAATGTCGGCTAACAATATTCCTTACTCAGACCAATTATGGAATGCTCTTACATCGGCAAACGTTACCCTTGCAGGCTATGGATCTGCACTTACCGAAAGGCAGTTACTTTCGTACATGGGACGTGTAAACTATACCTATGACGATAAGTATAACTTTACTGCTTCGGGTCGTTATGATGGTGCATCACAGCTTGCCGAAGGCAACAAATGGGCATTTTTCCCAAGTGCTGCTGCCAGCTGGACACTAAGCAAAGAAAGTTTCCTTTCAAACACCCAATGGATAAACAACCTGGGCTTAAGGCTGGGTGTAGGTGTTGTGGGTAACTCTGCAATAGACCCTTATGCTACAAAAGGTGCTTTGAGCTCAATAATTTACCCTCAGGGAAGTACATTAGTATCGGGTAACCTTCCGTCATTAACACTGGCTAACCAGGATCTTTCATGGGAACGTACCACATCTTACAACCTGGGTATCGACTTTTCATTCTTTAAAACAAGGGTAAGCGGTGCAATCGATTTCTACAAGTCTAAAACAAATGACCTGTTACTACTACAACAACTAAATACAGTAAGTGGTTATAACAATACATGGGCAAACGTAGGTGCTACAAAAAGTTCGGGGATAGATCTTACACTTAACACAGTTAACGTAGACACCGGAAAATTCCAGTGGACCAGTACTTTTAACGGATCAATTCAGACTAACGAAATCACACAGCTTCAAAACGGTGTACAGGAAGACCTGGTAAACAACTGGTTTGTAGGAGAACAACTGGGTGTTATCTACGGTTATAAATCAGACGGTATATGGAAACCTGAAGATGCAGAAGAAATGGCACTGTTTAATGCAAACGGGAATTCATTTGAAGCCGGACAAACAAGGCCAAAAGACTTAAACGGTGATAATAAAATTGATGCTAACAACGACCGTACGGTTATAGGCAGTACATTACCAAAATATGTTGTAGGTCTTACAAATAACATAAAATATGGTAACTTTGATTTTAGCATATTCCTATACGGAAGACTTGATTACCTGTATGATACAGGCGGCGAGCACCAAGGCGGACGCTTTAACCAAAGGCAAATAAACTATTACACAGAGACAAACCAAAACTCTGAATGGCAACGTCCGGAATATACTGCCGGTACTGCCGACCCTTACTACCAGTCATTGGGTTATAAAGACGGTTCGTTCATAAAAATCAGGAACATATCATTAGGATATACTTTCCCTAAAAAAATTACTGATAAATTAAAAATCAGTGGACTGAGAATTTATATGCAGGCTTTAAACCCGGGTACTATCTACTCTAAAGTAGACTGGGTAGACCTAGATGTTAGGGCTCGCTACTTTAACAGAGGCTTTGTAACAGGTATAAACTTCGACCTATAAACCCAAAAAAATTGAATTATGAAATTTGTTAATAGAAAACTGATAAGTATAAACGTCCTTGCCTTTATGATTGCTATGGGAAGCCTGCAATCATGCCATCAGGATTTTCTTGATGAAGAACTTACAACTTCAAGAAACAATGACTATTATAAAACTGAAGCTGGTGTTATAGCATTGGCAAACGGTATGTACCAGCGTACACTGGCATTGCCATTCTCTGATGAGCTGCAATATACCACCACAAATTATGGTACGGATGAATTTGCCATAGGTGGCGATGACAGTAACGGTACATGGAACAAATACAATGGAAGCTTTCAGTCAATTATACCTTTAATCAACTCAAATACCATTGGCGCCGAACGTCAGTGGGACTGGGCATATACAACCATAGGTATGACTAACCTGCTGATAAAAAGCGCTACAGACATTACCTCAACAAACCCGGCTGTAAAAGAAACAGCTATGGGCGAAGGGTACTTCTTCCGTGCTTTTGTATACCTGCGCCTTGTAACCCAGTATGGCGGCGTACCGCTAAAAATAACAGCGTCTTCTACACCGGAAAACGAGTTTACACGTGCTACTGCAGCCGAAGTATACGAGCAAGTTATAGCAGATTTAAACCAGGCAATTACACTACTGCCTGCATCGGGCTATCCGGCAAAAGTTACAAAAGATGCTGCAAAACATTACCTTGCCAAAGCATACCTGTACCGCGCCAGTGAAATAAACGACTCTTGGAACGGTACTACCAAGCAGGCCGACCTTACACAATGTAAAGCTCTGTGTGACGAAGTTATAGCTAACCACCCGCTTGCAACTAACTATGGCGATTTATGGACTTTTGCTGCAGCTGATGGTGCCAGCGAATCACTACCTGAAATTATTCTTTCGGCACAGTTTACAGATGATATTACAATGACATCAGGAAACTGTACCCACCTGTACTACACTTCTAAGTATGATGACCTTCCGATGATGAAGCGCGACCTTACCGGTATGCGTCCTTTCTCTCGCCTTGCGCCTACATATTTTACCTATGAAGTATTTGACGGCATAAACGATTCACGTTTCTGGAAGAGTTTCCGTACCAAGCATAGGCTGAACAATGCCTCGGGCGGTTATTATGCTAACGGAGACCTTGGCCTTATGTATATTAATAATCCTAAAGGTGATGCCACTTACGCACAAAGAAAATACAACAACCTTATTGTAGACGTAAATTCATCAACAAGCAAAACAATACCGAGTGTATACGTAGTGCACAACACAAACAACGAATCGATGCTTACAGAGCCTCGTTTCCCTTCTCTGTCAAAATTTTTCGACGCTTCCAGGGTGGGTGTAAACGATACAAAAGGTTTCCGTGATGCCATACTTGCACGTTCTGCTGATACTTACCTTATGGCAGCCGAAGCCGAAGCCAGGCTGGCTTCAATAGGTGGTGGCGGTTCTTATGCTACAGCACTTAACTATATTAATACTGTACGCGCCAGGGCAGCATTTAAATCAGGCGAAGACCGTGCTGCTTATAAAGACGGTGGCGCTGCTTATGTAGTTTCAACTTCAGGACAAAACCCTGACATCAATTCGTACATGACCAAAAACTCATACTATGAATCTACACACATAGCTGTAACTACCGATGCTACCAGCTTAACGATTTCAGACCTTGGTAACCTGCCACAGGAAGACCAGGATATTATAAATACCCTTGGCGTAACCGGAGAATATGGCCGTATGCTGTGCCTTATCCTTAATGAGCGCACAAGGGAACTATGTGGCGAAATGCACCGTTGGACTGACCTTTCACGCACCAAAACTTTGGTAGCACGTGCACAGGCATACAATCCTACAGCTGCACCAAACATTCAGGATAAGCATAACCTGAGGCCAATACCACAAACCTTCCTTGACCTTAACTTTACAGGTGGAAGGCCGCTTACAGCCGAAGAAAAGCAGGCTATGCAAAACCCTGGTTACTAATACTCATAAAAAAATCAGGTTACTTAGTTAATAAATTTGGGTTTGTTTATTCACTTTCACTACACAGGCATAAGCCTGTGTAGTGCTTTTATACCAATCCGATTAAAACAATATCAACCATGAAAAAATTACTAATACTGTTGGCAAGCTTTTCCTTAGTATCCTGCTACAGTCAAAAAGTACCCGTTATAAATACAATAAAAGTGGCTGCTCCTTTCGAAATGCCTGCCATACAGGTCGCAGATTTCAGTAAGTGCTCTAAGTTCAGTATAACCGATTTCGGCGCAGTAAAGGGTGACAAGAAAAAGAATACCACTGCCATAGCAAAAGCAATAGACAAAGCCTCCAAACAAGATGGTGGTACTGTAATAATACCACCCGGCGAATGGATTACCGGCAGCATCCACTTTAAAAGCAATGTAAACCTGCATTTGCAGGAAGGTGCCGTACTGCTGTTTTCGTCAGACCCACAAGATTATCTCCCGGCCGTGCATACAACCTGGGAGGGTATGGAATGTTATAACTACTCGCCCCTTATCTACGCGCACAATTGTACAAACGTAGCCATTACCGGAAAAGGTACCCTGAAAGCCGGTATGCAAACCTGGGAAAAATGGTTTGCAAGACCCTCAGGCCACATGAACAGCCTGAAACTGCTGTACAACCAATGCGCCAAAAACGTTCCGGTAGAACAACGTCAAATGGTGAATGATTCGGCAAACCTTAGGCCGCAGTTTATACAGTTTAATCGTTGTAAAAATGTGTTACTTGAAGGCATTTCCATTAAAGACAGTCCGTTTTGGGTAATACACCCTTATCTGTGCAATGATGTGGTGATACGCAAGGTGAATGTCTATGCCCACGGACACAACAACGATGGTGTAGACCCCGAAATGAGCCAAAACGTACTTATAGAAGACTGCATTTTTGATCAGGGTGACGATGCAATAGCCATAAAATCAGGGCGCGACCAGGATGCATGGAGGCTAAACACACCTGCCAGGAATATCGTAATTCGCAACTGCCTCGTAAAGAACGGGCACCAGCTGGTAGCCATAGGCAGTGAAATGAGTGGTGGTGTAGAGAATGTGTTTATTGATAATTGTAAAGTAGTCGACGGCGCCAAGCTTAATCACCTCCTGTTCCTGAAGACCAACGAACGCAGGGGCGGTTACATGAAAAACATTTACATGCAAAATGTAGAATCAGGCAAGATAGACCAGGGCATACTGGGTATAGAAACCGATGTTATATACCAATGGAAAAACCTGGTACCGATGTACGAGCGAAGGCTCACCCCTATTTCCGATATTCATCTTACCAATGTAAAGGCTACCGATGTAAAGTTTATATCGCGCATACTGGGCGAAAAAGAACTGCCCGTACAACAAGTATCACTTAAAAATGTAAGTGCTGTTAAAGTAAGAGAAAACAAGCACATTCACGAAAACCTGTTACAGTTTACAGAAACTAAATAGAACCTGCCCCCAGGCAATAAAAAGTGGCCCGTTATTGATTTCAATAACGGGCCGCGAACTTTAAAACAATTCACTAATGCTTTATCAAGGATTAAAATTTGTCTCTTGTTTTTATGTCATCATCCCAGTGATGGTCTTTCGGGAACGGCTTACCACTCCAAGCTTTCCTGCTTGTCCAGTCCTGTGGGGCATCTGTCCAGAACGGGTGGGTAGCAGGCAGGCCAAGTGGCATAAAGGCCAATGAGGTCATATACAGGCTGCCGTTGTTTGTATACCAGTCAGACACATTAGGCTGATTACCTGCAAAGCCTATAGTCAAATAGCCCTTAGCATTAAAATTATTTTGCTGGTCAAACATCCTTTTCATTACGGCGGTAAGCGCCGCACGAACCTGACCATTGGTTACACCCTCCGGAAGTCGCTGGTATTGCGCCATAAGCGCAAGGGGCTGCATGGTAGCCATACGGTACGGTATAGAGCGCCCAAATACCGGGAATGTACCTTCAGGCGAAATTAAACGCTCCAATACAAGTGCGTATTTTTGCGCGCGCTTCAGTTCGCGGTCATAGTATTTTTCATAGTCAATACGGGTATTGGCATGCACATCCTTCATCCCCTGGCAGGTTTCCAGGTACATCGGGTGAAACACATAGCTGCTGTAATAATCAAACGAAAACGAAGGTCCGTCGGCATACCAGCCATCACCCACATACCACTCCTCTACCTTGCGTATCGCCGAATTGATACGGTACTCGTCATACGGCGCACCCGCTTTAGCAAGGAACGCTTCTACCGTAGATGAGAACAGCACCCAGTTAGTATACGGCGGGTCTATGCGGCGCAGCTGGGTAAACTCTTCTATATAGCGTTTTTTAGTTTCAGCATCCAGTGGTGCCCAAAGAGCATCATACGCACGTAAAAAGCTTTCGGCAATATAGGCAGCATCTACCAGTGCCTGCCCATGCCCGTGCCATAGCAGGTAGTCAGGGCTATTAGGATCCACAGCATTAGTATAGCTTTCCAAGGCCCACTCACGTAGCTGCTTTCGCTTTTTACCTTCATTAGTAGCATCATCGGGCAAGGCCAGCCAAGGCGAAATCCCCGCCATCAGCCTGCCGAAAGCTTCCATATAGGTTACTTTTTTATCGCGTCCATCCCAGGCCGGGCTTACTTCTACCAGCATATTTTGCTGTAATTTACCCTCGGCCATATTGCGCAGCACCGGCTCTGCAATCTTATACGCAAGTTCACTCCAATATGCCCTGTCCTTGCCGGCTTCATTTTCCGCTTCCAGGAAACGAACGTACTCACAACTCGCTAAAAGGAATGCACCCACACCGAAGTTGGCCGTAGAATTTGCATCCACCACCTGACCGGGTATGGCCTTCTCACCTATGGGCTGTACATAACCTATGCGGCCGTCTTTTTGCAGGGCAGTAGTTTTAAGGTAGCTCCACGCTTTATTGATTACCGGCATAAAAGCCGTTTTGTCTAAATAATTATTGTTTACCCCCCAAAGCATGGCATAGGTGAAAAAAGCGGTACCGCTGGTTTCAGGCCCGGGGGCATGCTGTGCATCCATCATACTACGGGTCCAGTAGCCTTCGGGTTGTTGTATGGCTGCCACGGCTTTCGCCATATTTTGGAATTTCTGCACAAAGAAACTGCGGTGCTTATAATCGGCAGGAAGGTCTTTTATAACCTTTGCCAAACCGGCCAGTACCCAACCGTCTCCCCGCGCCCAAAAGTCCTTTTTACCGTTAACACTTTTATGTTGCGGGTACACGTACTTGGCATCGCGATAGTACAGGTTTTCATCTTTATCAAACATAATCCCGTCGGCATACGACAAGTATTCGTATAGTTTGTCCAGGTACTGCCTGTTGTTGGTAATCTTGTACATTTTGGTCATTACCGGCATCACCATGTACAGGCCGTCACTCCACCACCAGTAATCATTTCGTGGGGTAGACATCTCATACTCCATAACTTCTTTGGCACGGGCTATTTTACGGGGTTCGGGCAGCAGGTTGTACAAATCTGCATACACCTGGAAACATATCTGGTAATCGCCAAACAGCACATAATCGTCTGTTTCGCCATAGGTAGATTTCCATTCGGCCTTGTTGGTACCTTTGGCTCCCATCCATTGGTTATGCTCTGCCCATGCTTCAGAATAGGCACGATACTTTTCGTTACCCGTAAGCATATAGGCTTCCATGTTACCGGTATGGTATGCGGCGTTATCCCAAAACGCACGGTTTTGCGGTGGGTTATGAGATTGCCAGTAAGTGTTTACCTTATCAATGATTTTGCGTACCTGTTCGGGGCTGTCCTTTTTTTGGGCAAAAGAATAATACCCGGAAAGGCACACCAAAAGGCATAAGAGTGGCTTTACAACAATGTTGTGCTTGTACATAGTAAAATGATTTTGACTGAGCCGTAAATATATTGGCTTTATACAAAACCTCAAACGATGTAACTGATAAATATCTTTAATTTTATACTACAGGTCGGTAATAGGCTTGTATTTAGGTACCAGTGTTTTCATTACAAACCATGCCACAATATAGGCCACGGCACAAAACGAGAACATTATGGTGTAACCGGTTTCTATATGGCCTAATGCTTTGTAGTGGTCAAACAGTGCGCCGCCCACTTTGGTAACGATAACACCGCCTATACCACCAGCCATACCGCCAATACCTACTACGCTGCCCACTGCCTTTTTAGGAAACATGTCGCTCACCGTGGTAAAGATATTAGCGCTCCACGCCTGGTGTGCACTGGCGCCAATGCCTATAAGCAATACCGGCATCCAATAGCTGGAACCACCTAAAGGCTGTGCAAGCAATACTATAAGCGGAAAAAGCGCTATAATAAGCATGGCTCGCATACGCCCGTCATACGCGCTGTAACCCTTCTTTATAAAATATTTAGGGAACCAGCCGCCGCCTATACTACCAAACATGGTCATGGTATACAGCACCGCCAGGGGTAACTGCATGTCTTTAGATTCCATATTGTATTGTGCAGCAAGGTATTTTGGCAACCAGAACAGGAAAAACCACCAAACACCATCTGTAAGGAATTTCCCTAAGAAAAACGCCCAGGTTTGACGGTAACCAAAAAGCCTTGACCATGCTACTTTAGCTTCAGCAGCCTCGTGTTTTGGTTCAATTGATTCTAATGGTTTATCTTCGACATCACTATTGATATATTCGTATTCTGATGCCGAAAGCCTTTTTTGTTTCTCGGGCTTTTCATAGAACAGGAACCAAAATATCAGCCAGATAAACCCGGCAATACCTACTATTTTGAAAGCCCATTCCCAGCCCCACACCTCAGCGATAATGGGTACACTGATTGGTGCCAGTATAGCACCAATGTTAGCACCTGAGTTGAAAATACCTGTGGCAAGGGCTCTTTCTTTTTTCGGGAAGTATTCGGCGGTGGCCTTAATAGCCGCGGGGAAGTTACCAGCCTCACCAAAGCCCAGCACTGCACGGCTTACCATAAACCCAATGATTGACGGCGCCGCAACAATACCTATACCTTGCAATAACGGGCTTAACGCCTCTCCTACCGGAACCGATTGGGCATGCAGAATAGCACCAAGGCTCCACACTACAATAGCAATGGCATAGCCCCACTTGGTACCCAGCTTGTCTATAAACCTGCCGGCAAACAGCATGGAAAGCGCATAGATAAACTGGAATACCGCCGTAATATCGGCATAATCAGACTCGCTCCAGCCAAATTTATCTGAAAGGTCGGGTGCAAGCAGGCTAAGTACCTGCCTGTCCAGGTAGTTTATAGTAGTGGCCACAAACAGCAGGGAACAGATGGTCCAGCGGTAGCGGCCTATAGATTGCAGGGTATTTGTACTCATGTTTATTTGTTTTATGGTTTGTGCAAAGGATTATCCTTTAATGGATTGTACCATTTGCAATACAGTTGCAGTATTGTTTTCTATAGCAGCGTAATCACGGCTTTCTACAAGCGCCTTACTTACCAGGTTACTGCCCATGCCTACGGCACAAACCCCGGCATCAAACCAGGATTTAATGCTCTCCACGGTAGGTTCTACGCCACCGGTAGGCATAAAGCTAAGGTTAGGAAACACAGCCGCTATACTGCGCATAAAATCAGGCCCAAGTGCATTGCCCGGAAACAATTTTATAAATGTAACCCCGGCCGTTTCGGCAGCGATGATTTCGGTAGGTGTCATACAACCCGGTGCGTAAAGCAGGCCGTTTTCTACCGCGTAATGGGCTATTTCAGGCACAAACCCCGGGCTGATTAAAAAATCGGCACCGGCATGCCTGTAGTTTTGTGCTTCATCGGCTGTTTTCAGTGTGCCAATGCCCAGGTAAAAGCCCGGCATCTCAGCATCGCGAAGCTTTGCCAAGGCAGTAAAGTTGGCAAAAGCCGCTGCTCCCCTGTTGGTATATTCCACCGCCCTGATGCCTGCACGGTACAGTGCACGGAGTATGGCTACGCTCACGGCTTCATCTGCATGAAAATAAAGGGGCAGTAATCCCTGTTGTTTTATGGCTTGTATAATGGTATCCTTATCGCTCATTGTGTGTTGTTATTGACTATATCGTTTGAAAATTTTGATTTAAAAAAGCAGGCTATCGTTTCAGCCTGCCGCTTGTATTGCCACCTGCCACTTCGCTTATCTCAGCTACCGAAGCCAGGTTTACATCGCCTACTATGGTATGCTTTACCGCACAGGCCGCATTGGCAAACGCCAGGGTTTCCTCCATGCCCATAGCGGTTTCAATCCCGTAAATAAGTCCAGCCGCATACGCATCGCCGGTACCTATACGGTCTACCACGTCGGATATTTCTATTTCCGGTGTGGTGTAAAAAGTGGTACCATCCCAGGCCTGTGCATATATCTTCTGGTGCGTGGCGCTCAGTCCCGTACGTATCTTGTCGTACACTGTAGTAATACCGGGCAGGGTTTCCATCAGCTTTTGTGCCGAAGCAATAAAGCCTGCCTCATCCCTGCTGAAATCAGTACCCAATATTTCATTCACTTCATTTACACCGCCTATAAATACAGTACTAAGCCCTACCAACTCACGCAATACCTCAAAACCGTTGCGGCCATACTGCCACAGGTTACTGCGGTAGGCAGGGTCAGCGGTAATGGTAATGCCTTTTTGTTTGGCAAGGGTCAGGCCTTCTTTAAGGGTTTGGTAAGCGCCTTCACTAATCGCCGGTGAAATGCCTGTCCAGTGCAGTAGTGTACAACCGTCCAATACTTTCTCCCAGTCTACCTGTTCCGGCTGTATGTTGGCAAAAGCCCCGTGCAGCCTGTTATAGGTTATCTGGCTGGCGCGAAGCCCTGAGCCAACTTCCATAAAATACAGCCCCAGCGGATGCTTTACTTTAGTAATGTGCGCCGTGTCTATGCCATAACCCTGCATGCAGCCTATTGCGGCAGTACCTACAAAATCATCGCTTACGTTGCTTACGTGCTGTACCGTAAGGCCAAACTGCGCCAGTGAAGCACCCACGTTCATTTCAGTCCCTCCGAAGAAAAAATCAAGAGAATTGCTCTGCTTCATTTTATTGAATCCCGGCGGCGAAAGCCTCATTATCACTTCGCCAAAGGTTACTACCTTACCCATTTATATATTTTTTGGCGGATTAAAATTCAAAATACTGTTTTGCATTGCGGTAGCAGATGTCCGATACCATGCTGCCCACCCAGGCGGTATCCTGCGGAAGCTCGCCGCTTTCCATTTCCTGTCCCAAAAGATTGCACAATACCCTGCGGAAATACTCGTGCCTCGGGAACGACAGGAAGCTGCGTGAATCGGTAAGCATGCCTACAAAAGCGCTTAGCAGCCCCATGTTACTCAGGGCATTCAGTTGCTTTATAATACCGTCTTTCTGGTCAAGGAACCACCAGCCCGAACCGTACTGCACCTTGCCGCGTGCCGAACCGTCGTTAAAGTTACCGCACATGGTGGCAAACAGTTCGTTGTCTGCCGGGTTAAGGTTGTACAATATGGTCTTGGCAAGCTTATCCTTACCATCCAGCGCATTCAGGAAATTGCTAAGCGTGGTAGCCTGAGCGTAATCGCCTATACTGTCCCAACCTGTATCGGCGCCCAAAAGCCTGTGCATACGGGCGTTATTGTTTCGCAGTGCACCAAGGTGGAACTGCTGTACCCACCCCCTGTTTGCATACTCTTCGCAAAGGAACAGCAGCAGTGCCGTTTTAAACTTATCGGCTTCCAAAACCGTAAGGCCGTTACCCGAACGCCTCTTTTCGAAGATGACGCTGACTTCTGCATCGGTAAACGATTCAAAAGGCAGCTGGTTAAAACCAAGGTCGCTGATGCGGCAGCCGTTTTCATGGAAAAACTCCAGGCGTTTCAGTAGCGCATCTTTAAGATCGTTATAGGTGTTGATGGTTATCCCGGCAGCCTTTTCAAGTTGCCCAAGATAATCATTATAGTTCTCATTTTCAATCAAAACCGCCTTATCAGGACGGAATGCCGTGCTTACTTTTGTTTTAAAAGTGCCGTTAGCCAACACCTGGTGATGCTCCAGCGTATCGATAGGGTCTTCAGTAGTACACAGCATTTCCACATTCATTTGCGTAAGCAGGCCCTGAGTGGTGTATTCAGGCAGTTTCAGCTTTTCGTTTATGGCTGTGTACATTTCTTTGGCATTGCTCTCGTTAAGATATGCATCTATACCAAAGTAACGCTTCAGTTCCAGCTGCGTCCAGTGGAATAACGGATTGCGCAGTGTATGCGGCAATGTCTTTGCCCATGCTGCGAATTTTTCATCGTCAGGAGCAGTACCTGTAATGTATTTTTCGTCAATGCCCCAGGTACGCATGGCACGCCACTTATAATGGTCGCCGCCTATCCAAAGCTGCGTAATGGTATCAAACGCTTTGTTTGTAGCAATTTCAGCCGGGGGCAAATGGTTGTGGTAGTCTATTATAGGCTGTTTTTCAGCATAATTGAAGTACAGTTCCTCTGCAAATTTATTTTGCAGTAAAAAAGTATCGGTTATAAAAGGTGTAGCCATGATTATTCGTTAGATGGTTTGCCAATGGTGGCCAGTATACCACCGTCTACATAAATGATTTGCCCGTTTACAAAGTCGCTCGCCTTAGAAGAAAGGAACACTGCTGTACCTGCCAGGTCTTCAGGGTCGCCCCATCGGCCTGCCGGAGTACGGCTGATGATAAACTCGTTAAACGGGTTACCGTCTACACGTATCGGGGCTGTTTGGCTTGTCGCAAAATAACCCGGGCCAATACCATTTACCTGTATATTGTACGGTGCCCATTCGGTAGCAAGGTTCTTGGTCAGCATTTTAAGCCCTCCTTTTGCAGCAGCATAGGCAGTTACATTAGTACGGCCAAGCTCGCTCATCATAGAACAGATGTTGATGATCTTTCCACAACGGCGGCCTATCATGTATTTGGCTACCTCCCTGCTCATGATGAATGCGCCCACGAGGTCAACATCTATTACCCTGCGAAAATCTTCCACGGGCATGTCTACTGCCAGTACACGCTTTATAATGCCTGCATTGTTCACCAGAATATCTATAGGGCCACCAGCCTCTATTTTTGCTATGTTTTCTATGGCAGCGGCCTCATCAGTAACATCGAACAAATAGCCTGATGCCGTGTAACCTTTGCCTTTATAGTATTGTAATGCTTCTTCTAATTTAGACGGCGTAGTACCGGTTATGATAAGCTCAGCACCTGCAACGGCAAGCCCTTCGGCCATAGCCATGCCCAGCCCGTGCGTGCCGCCGGTTATTACTGCCCTTTTTCCTTGTAAACTAAATAATCCCATAATTGTGTGTTTATTTTTTTTAGCCGATGCAGTAGCAAACGGCTTATTTCTTTTCTAACGAAACTCCCTGTAGCGTAGGTTTTACCTGTAGGATGTTCCCGTTTTTGTCAAATTCAAGTTTGTCAATGCATACCTCGCGGTGGTACCCTGCCGAGGGCCCCATGTCCTGACCGTTAGGGTACGGGAAACGGTGGTAAACAATATACCATTCGTCCTTGCCCGGCACCTGTACTACCGAATGGTGGCCGGTACCGTAAATGCCCTGCTCCTTATCGGCTTGTATAACAATGTTGTTTTCGGCTATGGTTATAGGCCCTGTAGGCGATTTTGCCGTACCGTAGCGCACCTTGTAATTCGGGCTGCGGGTATCGTCTTCGCTCCACATAAAGTAATAGGTACCCTTGCGGTAAATTACATACGTCCCCTCTCGGAAGGTCTTGTCAATATTCAGCGTTTTCAGGGTTTCTTTCTTTATCGAAACCATATCGTCGTTCAGTTCGGCTACAGCCATATAGCTGTTGCCCCAGTACAGGTACGTTTTGCCGCTTTTAGGATCGGTAAACACATCGGGATCTATCTCCTGCCCTCGGGTAATGCCTTCAGGTTTAAAGTCGATTAACGCCTTACCGCTGTCTAAGAACGGCCCCGTAGGATTATCTGATACCGCCACACCTATCTTCTTGGCACCTGTAAAATAGTAAAAATATTTGTACTTGCCTTTTATCTTTTTCTCAACAATGCAGGGTGCCCAGGCATTGGCTTTCGCCCAACTCACGTCTTTTTTCAGGTCGAGGATTACGCCTTCATCTTTCCAGTCCTTAAGATTGTCCGACGAAAAGGTTTTGAAATAATACCCGCCCCAGTTATCAAAACCGTCGCTTGTAGGATAGATATAGTATTTACCTGTTTTGTTACTGTACAGTATTTCAGGGTCGGCATAAAAGCCCTCCAGCACCGGATTGTTATTTATCTGCGGATAGGCAGCAGGCTTGCCCCATTTGGCAATAAGCCCTTTCAGTTCGCTGCGGGTTATGGGCAGTATAGTGCCGTGACGTGGATGGAAATCCATGGTTACCTCGTTGTCTATCGCAGTAAAATGTTGCAGGCAGGTACTCTTGGTAAACTGGTACTTACCGCTTTTGTACACATCGTACATCAGTATGTATTCATCGCTGTGGTTTAGTTTGAATACCCCAGCACCCTCTACAGCGTCTTTGGTTTGCTGCAGGTATTCAGGGAATTCCTTCCAGTGTCCCGATGTTAAATCGGTAGTGGTGGCCACCTTAATACCGGGAGTTTCTGTCTCCGTTTTGTAGAAAAGATTGAACACACCGTCTTTCTCTATAATATCACCGTCTATACAGGCCTTGCCGTTCTTCGGGATGAACAACGGTTTTGGTGCAGCTTCCAGCGCAGTAAAATCTTTGTTGGCATAGGCATAATAAATGGTATCGGGGCCGTCGCCGTGCTTCATACTGAAGTACACCATGTACTTGCCTGCCTTTTCATCATATATCGTTTGCGGAGCCCAAACACGTTTAAGATCGGCATTACCCGGATAGGTAGTCTGGATATTGATAACAGTACTCGTCCAGTTGATAAGGTCAGTGCTTTTAAGCAATACCATGGCACGGTTACTGTCCCAACCTTTGGCAGCCACCATATCGGTACACGCCATATAGAACGTCTTTCCGTCCTTACCACGAAGGATATGCGGGTCGCGTACACCACCTGTAGTGCTTATAACCTTACTATCCAACACAGGCAGGTTGCTGTTAAGCGCATAGTAATGGTAACCATCGGGGCTGATGGCGTAGCGCACCGCCTCGTGATTGGCATTGCCTGCATCCTTGCCTGCAAAATACACAAACAGGTAAGCGTTAAGGTCCTTATCGGGTACAGCTTCGGGTGCCTGCTGTGCATTGGCAAAAAACGTGGCAATGTATAGTGCAAGCACCGTTGTGAGCTTTTTCATCTTACTTTGTTTTTAGGCGGATTACAGTAAACGAATACGGCGGAAGTTCCTTTTTAAAGGCATCCTGTACGGCAAGCTGCGTGGTTACCGGCTTACCCGATTTGCTTTCTGGCTTTTCAGTAAGTACTGTGTAGGTCGCAGTGCCTGTAGCAGTAATGCCTTCAGTACTGATTGCAGGCTTAACGGCAACAGGCAGCAGGTTTACCAGCTTAATAATTACATCGCCTGTGGCAGCATCAACTGTAGTTGAAACCCCTATGCGTTTTACCGCTTCGGTATTGGTTTCACGGATAATTGCAGTACTGTTCACGTAACTGTCACCCGGGTTTTCTCCGTATAATTTCTGCACGAAGTAGTTAACAGTAGGCTTCACTTCGGTACCGTTAAAGTAAATCAGGTCGGGGTTCCACTGGGTGTGGCCTTCACGTGCCAGCATGGGTGCATAGCTTGCCATACTTACCACATCGCCGTTGCGTTCTATGGCTGTAAGGTACAGTGCTTCAGCAAGGGCGTTGTAAAGCGAATTGCCCCATGAGGCATATTCACCAAGGTACACTTTAGATTTCGACCTGTCATACGCATCGTAAAACGACTGGTTGTTGATGAACCAGCCCGGCGACTCATAGTAATGCTCGTCTACCATAGGCAGTTGCAGCTTATCGGCTATGGCCCAGCCTTCGTCATAATCAGCACCTTCAAAGAAAGGCCCTACGGTACCTATTATGGTAACATCGGGGTATTTTTTACGTACAGCATTTACAATCATGGTATAGCGTTCCTCAAAAACATCGGTTATAAGGTCTTCATTGCCAATGCCAATATACTTCAGGTTAAACGGCTTAGGGTGGCCTGCTTCCGCGCGGACTTTACCCCAGGGTGTGTTGGCACTGCCGTTTGCGTATTCTATAAGATCCAGCACATCCTGAACGTATTCATCCATGTGTTCGATAGGTATGCCAAACTGCTGCCCCGCCCCGCCTACCGACGAGTTTTGACACGGTACACCGGCAGCAAGTACCGGAACTGGTTGGGCGCCTATGTCTTCACAAAATTGGAAGTATTCAAAATAGCCAAGCCCCATGCTCTGGTGGTAGTTCCAGATGTTGCGCATCGGCTTACGGGCTTCAAGTGGGCCAACGGTGTTTTTCCAGCGGTAAATGTTGTCAAGGCCGTTACCGTGCGCCACGCACCCACCCGGAAAGCGTACAAACTTAGGATGTATATCTGCCACAGTTTGTGCAAGGTCGGCACGCAGGCCGTTCTTACGGTTTTTGAATGTTTTTTCGGGGAAAAGCGATACCATATCTACAGCCGTTTCGCCTTGTGTAGTAATTTCCAGGCGGGCATCGGCTACTGTTTTAACAGGCTTCAGCACCGCTGTGTATTTTTTCCAAGAAGTGCCGGGCTTAATATCAGCCTGTGCCAATACAGCACCCGAAGCATCAATAAGCTTAACGGAACATTTGGCACCTTTGGCAAAAATGCTGAAATTGTATTTTTCATTGGCCTTAACGGGAATACCGTCAAAACCTGAATTGGTAATGCTACCGTTATTAATTACCGCAAAATGCGGATTATTGGCATGGATTCCCTTTAGGCTGTCTATCCTGAAATCGCCGCTCCATGCAGTGCGTTCGTTCCAGTTTTTGTCTTTGCCGCGCTTGTCGGCCGTTGTGTATTCAAAACCGCGGTTCTGTACCAGTTCGGCATACAGGCCACCATCGGCGGCATAGTTAATATCTTCAAAGAACACACCCGTAAGCAGGTTGCTTATCTTCTTTTTGTTGGCCGTATTTATTTTTATCTCAGCTACCACAGGCTTTAAGCCCACAAACAGCGCACTGTCTGATTTTGCCGTGGCACTGTTATTGGCTTTCCTGTATTTGGCTACTTCCATAGCCCTTATCAGGCCGTCTACAAGTTCCCATTCGGCTTCCCAAACGGTACCCTGTTCCATGTTTCCGTTTATGCGGAATTGCTGTACAGCATCACTCTTAGGGTTATTGCCTGTTTGGGCTGCACTGAACTTCTTAAAATCGGTAGTTTTGCTCGTATATAACTTATCACCGTTAAACCAAGTTACAATATATTCTCCGTTAACAAGTTTTACTTCAGGATTATAAACCCGGCCACCATTTGGCATTACAGGAATATATGTTTGGCGCTTCCAGTGTACCAGGTCTTTACTGGCCGCATGCGCAAGAATGTTATCTTCCTCGTTTACACTCCACAGACAATGGTATAGGCCATCGGCACCCAGAATAACCGTAGGTGTAAGCATGCGTTTTTCGCCGCCCCAGGTACCGTAATCACATTTTAAAAAGCTGTGTTCAGGCCCTATGGCATGCCAATTTACCTTATCCTGGCTCCATGCAAAATGCAGGCCATTATGCCCGTCATTCTTTTCGGTAGCGTAAGCAAAAAGGAATACTTTATGCGGGCTTTTTACATAATTACCGGCGTAAGCGAATGACTGTGCCAATAAGAATGTAAGGCACGCAAAGATGAAGCTATATAGCCTGAAGGTAGATTTCATGAATACAAGTTTGGTAAATTATATAGGCTATTTTAGCTCATCTGTAGGTACCGCGTCCATATCGCCGTAATCAAGGTTCTCTCCTGCCATACCCCATATAAATGAGTAATTGCTGGTACCACAACCTGAGTGTATGCTCCATTCCGGGCTTATTACTGCCTGGTGCCCCTGCATAAAAATGTGGCGGGTTTCATCGGGTTGGCCCATAAAGTGACTCACCGTTTGGCCTTTGGCAAGGTCAAAATAAAAATACGCCTCCATCCTGCGGGTATGCGTGTGCGACGGCATAGTGTTCCACACATTACCTTCGTGCAGCTCGGTAAGTCCCATTTGCAGCTGGCAGGTAGGCACAATACTGTTCACAATCAACTTGTTAAGGGTACGGCGGTTGGCCGTCTTTTGGTCGCCAAGCTCTATCACTTCGGCATCTTCCTTACCTACCTTTTTAGTAGGGTACGCATGGTGCGCCGGCGCCGAATTGATGTAAAAATAAGGCTGTTCGCCATCTACCGCCTCAAAAATTACTTCCTTATTTCCTTTGCCCACATAAAGGGCTTCTTTCTTATCCAGTTCGTAAACTGTACCGTCTACAGTTACTTTACCTTTTCCACCTACGTTTACAATACCCAGTTCGCGGCGTTCCAGGAAATACTCTGCTTTAAGCTCGTCAATGGTTTCCAGCACCAAGGGCTTACTAACCGGCATAGCACCACCCACAATATAACGGTCGTACATGGTGTACACCAGGCTTATGGTATCTTCCTCAAACACTGTAGGGATAAGGAAATGCTCCCTTAGCTCTTCGGTAGTATAGTATTTTACATCTTCGGGGTGGTGTGCGTACCTGAATTCAGACTTTGTCATTTTTAGTATAATTGTTTGTTTTAAATCGTTTTAATGTTTCTTATTTTACGGTAACCGTCAGCGGACTGGCTAATACCTGTGCCTGTTTGTTAAGCAGTGCATTCCATTCGGTATTGTTAGTAGCCTGCCCTGCTTTTTCCCAAGCAAAACCGGCATAGTAGGTAACTTTTCCGGCTGGGTTTGTAAGTATTATAAGGTTACTCTGGTCTTTGGTTTTACTCTTGTTTACAAAAGCTTTTTGTACAATAGATGGCGCCATTACAATACCCTCTCCTATATAAGTACCATCCATTTTTTCATTGTGAACGAAAATACCTTTATCAGCAAAAACCTCGGCCTGGCCTTCATTGTTGTGTAAGGTAATACCTGTAGCGTAGTTAGGCAACGGCTTTTTAGCGGTATAGCTAACTTCAAATTTAGAGAAGTTACTGCCCAAATCCAGTGAAATGCGTTTTACCTCTTTTACCTCATAATCGCTATATGGCGCATACGTAAGTTCAAACACCGTGCGGAGCGGACCCGCAGCAATGGTTTTATAGCTTACAAAGTTTTTAGATACCAACAGGCTGTCTTTTTCCCAAACACCTGTACCACCTGTACCGCGACTGGCACCTACGTGATAAGGATCGTACCCTTCGCCACGATCTTTATGGTAAAACATCGGGTCGGTTTGATACCCTTTATACCACTTGTTTATAACCGATTCCGGGGTACGCTTTAGCCACAAATCGATACCGCTGCTTAGTGTTCCGTTTTCACGTTTTTGTTCGGTACGCTGCTGGGCATCGGGCCCATAGGTACGAAAAGCTACCTTATCGTTTTCCCACGTATAATCGTCGGTACGTTCGGGCACAAAACGTGAGTATGCTACCACATTAGTAGCAGGCACTACATTCCCTTTAGCATCCTCAAGCAGGTATTCAGCCTTACTTTTAGCTTTCACATCAGCCACAAAAAGCAGCTCGTCTCTTACCCCGTCGCCATCGTTGTCTATCCATTGCAGGGTTTCGTATTTTCCGGTGGCTTTGTTTTTTACTCCAATACTTTCTTCCTTATTGGTCTTTAAGAATGCAGCAAGGCTTTTCTTAGAAACCCCTACTACTTCTGTTCTATCAAAATTAAGCTTGTTATTTACAGTTACAGTTAGGCTTTTTTGGGCGAAAAGCTGTGTACCCGAAAGAAATGTAAACAACATCATAAACGATGCTGTTTTGTATGCATTTTTATATTTCATGAACTGATTATTGATTATAGCACCGCCAAAATAAGGCATTTTTTCCATTCGGCTTATAATTATGGGGTTAAATTATGAAAACGTTTTAGCAAGTTTTTACGTTTTTATAATTTACGTATTAATGTCAAAAATAAAGGTTAATAATTAGCTTAATATCCTGTAGTGTCCTGCTAAAAAAAGCCTGAATTTAAAGGGGATTTACCGATAATTTTAATACATTTACGTTTTAACAAAATTTTTTGAGCCATGACGCAAACGTTTGAATTAAATATTAATGAAAGCTCACGTATACCTAAGTACAAACAGATTGTTGATTCTATTTTAGGAGACATTGCAAAAGGCAATATTAAGGTTGGAGAAAAGATACCTTCTATAAACGAACTGAGTGAAATGTGCTACCTATCTCGAGATACGGTAGAAAAAGCATACAAGATACTACGCGACCGTAAAACCATAGTTTCGGTAAAGGGAAAAGGCTACTACATAACCCGCGTAGACAAAACAGACAAACTGAATATCTGTTTCCTCGTTAACAAAGCCAGTACTTACAAAATGCTTATTTACGATTCATTTGTAAATGCAATAAGCCCATACGGACACGTAGATATGTACTTGTACCACTGCGACGAAACACTTTTTATAAATGCACTGGAACGCAGTATAGGGGCTTATGATTATTATGTGGTGATGTCTCATTTCAGGGATGAAAACTCTAACCATGTAAGCTATACTGACCGTGTAATTAAAATATTGGAACAAATACCTAAGGATAAGCTTATAATGATGGACAATACCAAGCCCATGATTAAAGGCGAATATGGCACCATATACCAGGATTTTAAAAACGATATTTACAATGCTCTTAAAGAGGCGCATGAAAAAATACGTAAATACGAAAAAGTAATTCTGGTTTACCCAAATAAGGCTGTAAACCCCTACCCTCGCCGTATTGTTCATGGTTTCCAGAAATTTTGTGCAGAATTTGACCTTGACTTTGAAATCCTCGATGAAATTTATGATGACATGGAATTTGAAGGCCATGACGTATATATAACCATTCAGGAAAGAGATCTTGTAAACCTAATGCGCCAGGTGCGCAAAAACAACCTGCAATTGGGGCACGACATAGGTATAATTTCATACAATGAAACGCCGCTTAAAGAACTCTTAGGCATAACGGTAATCACGACCGACTTTGTGGCCATGGGTGAGTCGGCTGCGTATATGATATTGAAAAACAAAAAAGAGCATGTAAAAAATGTGTTTAAATATATAGAACGTAACTCCTTATAAAACTCATAATAACTTACAACCCGGATAAAAGTATCCCGAAAACCCCTTAATCTTTTGATTTCGGGGTTTATTTTTGAAAAATTCCCTATCCAAAATAAGATAATGACCTTACAATTCCATTTAAAACATTTATTCCTTCTAATAGTATTATCAATTTGCCTAAGTAGTTGCAGCATATTAAAAATAACCCAATCCTCTATTGGCACTGCCTGGAGTAACAACTCTGTAAACACCGTTATATTCCGCAATAAAGCAATTACATCAAGTAAAAACTACCAATTTACCGCGTACTATAACAACGATGGCAAAGTAGTAATAGCCCGACGCAAACTCCCTTCAGGCCCTTGGGAAACTAACACTACACAATATTCGGGTAATGTGAAAGACGCCCATAACAGTATAAGTATTATTATTGATAATGACGGCTACCTTCACATCAGCTGGGACCATCATGATACAAAACTGCGTTATGCTAAAAGCACCACTCCCTTTGGGCTGGAACTTACGCAGGAGCTCTCTATGACCGGTGAACAGGAAGAACGTGTAACTTATCCTGAATTTCATAACCTGCCAAACGGCAACCTGCTGTTTTGCTATCGTTCAGGAAAATCAGGCAGAGGCAATATGGTAATTAACACCTATGATAGCAAACAAAAAACATGGAAACAACTGCAAAATAACCTGCTAAACGGTGAAGAACAACGCAGTGCCTACTGGCAAATGACTGTAGGTAATAACGGTAGCCTATACCTGTCTTGGGTATGGCGTGAAAGCTGGGATGTTTCCACCAATCATGATATTTGTTTTGCCAAGTCTGAAGACGGCGGAATTACCTGGACAAAATCAAACAACGAAAAATACGCCTTACCCATTACAGCCGCAACAGCAGAAGTAGCCTGGAAAATACCACAAAACAGCAGCCTGATTAACCAGACCTCTATGGTAACCGATAAAAATGGTAATCCTTACATTGCTACCTATTGGGAAACCAACGGTGTACCACAATACAAAGTTGTATATCTGGAAAATGGCAACTGGAAGCTAAAGGAAAGTACCTTTAATACTTCTGCCTTCCATTTGGGTGGTGGTGGCACCAAGAGCATACCGCTATCACGCCCCAAAATATTTGTAAATGGTAAAAATATATACTTACTGTACCGTAACAGCGCCGATGGCGGAAGAGTTATGCTGGCTAATACAGCAATTGATACAGAAGAATGGGAAACAAGAGCCCTTACTGAACAAAGCGTAGGACAATGGGAACCCAATTATGATGAAGAACTATGGCAAAACGAAAAACAACTGCATATTTTTTCTCAAAATGTGGTACAGGTAGACGGCGAAGGGCTTAGCGAAACAGAGCCTCAACCCGTTAACATCATAGAAGTAAAGCACATACGATAAGAAACAAATAAGTAAACGTAAATTATATACATTTTTATCCACTTACCTCTTGCACTAAACAAAAAACTTTATATATTTGCACCCGCATTCAGGTAATGAATTGCACGTCTTACTGGAGAAATGGCAGAGTGGTCGAATGCGGCGGTCTTGAAAACCGTTGACTGTAACAGGTCCGGGGGTTCGAATCCCTCTTTCTCCGCCACCTGGAGTTTGAAAGAGAACTTCTAAGAATTAAAAACCTTTGAATACATCAGTATTTGAAGGTTTTTTTGTTTTGTGCCTTATTGGAATCTGACTGCCTTTTTGATGATACATCCTTTGAAACACCAGTATTTACTGGATGTTTAGTAGATTTCAGGTTTCTGTACCCGGTTTGGTTTCGCGCATTTATGTGTGAATTGCCATTCCGCCCAAGACATTTACAACTCCAGAATCGGGTGTCAAAACACACATATCATTTCATAAGTTAGTTACCCTATTAGTGTACCTATGAAAATTTTCACTTTTTTGGGCGAATTAGGTACACTAAAATGAAAGGTTTCCTCGGGAATTCCCTGTAAACACTGGCAACTTGCAAAGTTTTTAAGTCAATTTAAAATTAATTTAAAAACCGGAAATTATGTTAAAAGTAATCTTCTACATCAAGTCACAGAAAATCGACAAAGATGGCTTAGCGCCCATTTTTGCACGAATTTCTCTAAGAGACAAATGCATTACCATGGCCACTGGTAAGTCAATTAGTAAAAAGCGTTGGCTATTTACCAACAATCTCAGGAATGTCCTTAAGATGGACAAGGAAAAGGTCATTAAGGAAGCCCTTGAAGTCTTTCAGCTAAACCTTGAAAAGAAATTCTATGAGCTGTCAAAAATTGATGCTGATATTTCCCTTGAGTTTTTGCGCGATGAAATCAAGGGTAAAACAAAAGTCAATGAAAAACCTAAGTCCATTACCATACTCGAAGTAATGGGCAAACACACCGACTTCTTTAAACGTAAGGTGGAAACCGGCGAACGTGCCCCCGGCTCTTTTCAGAAATACAACCGAGCAAAAGACTTATTGGCTAACTTCATGAAAAAGCAATACAATCTGGACGATATTGAAGCTACAGCCATTGACAGCAGCTTTGTATACCATCTTGAAGAATTCCTGAAATACGAAAGTAGCTTCAATGGTAAGGTCGGCATAAAAAACAATTCGGTTGTCAAATACATCAGAGTATATAAAACAGCCTGCTATTATTGTATGAAAATGGGACTACTGGATAAAAACCCGTTTATGGTATATGATGGTAAATTGAAGGTTACTGATGCCGTTTTCCTAACCCAGGCTGAACTTACAGCAATCGAGGAAAAAATCATATTCAACGAACGTCTGCAAAAAAGTACGTGACATATTTCTCTTCAGTTGCTACACCGGCTATGCTCCCGTAGATGCCTGTAATCTCACGCGAGAGAACTTATTTCAGGACGGAAATGGTGATCTGTGGGTTCTTACCAAAAGGGCTAAAACAGCTATTAAAACCAATGTGCCGGTACTTCCGCCTACCCTGAAGATTATTAAAAAATACGAAGAGCAACAGGATGGGCTCATACCTAAGCTTTCAAATCAAAAGATGAACGCTTACCTCAAGGAGATTGCCGACATCTGCGGTATCAATAAACACCTGACATGGTATGTTGCCCGGCATACTTTTGCCACTACTGTTGCCCTGGCTAACGGTGTACGGATTGAAAACCTGTCTGCGATGATGGGACATACCAACATCAAGCAAACACAGCATTATGCAAAAGTTTTGGATGTGAATGTAAAGGAAGATATGGAAAAGTTGAAAAAACGTTTTGCCTAAGCTTCAAGTTGAGTTTAAAAAGCAGGTGCGACTTTGTTCCGCCTGCTTTTTATATTTCTCCATTCAATCATTGATGCGATATGAACTATTATATTACTAAGTATTTATTTTTGGACAATATATTATCTATAATGGTAGATTTTATTTATATTTGTATAATATATCATCTACTTATGTCAAAGTATAGCGTTACTAAAACTCCTTCCACAGTGATGAATGAACTCGCTGTGAAGACACAACAATTACGTAAAAAAAATGGCATTTCACAACTCGAATTATCCAAACGTTCGGGCGTGTCTTTTGGTAGTTTAAAACGCTTTGAAACTTCCGGACAGATTTCGCTGGAATCCCTTTTAAAACTAGCATATTTTTTTGACCGCCTTGAGGATTTTACTCCGGTGTTTCAGATTGATGTCGACCTTGAAAAAGTGGAAAAATTATTTAGTGACAAAACACGATAAGCATGGAACCAATTCAAAAGATTATTGTTTCCATAAATTTTGGAAATGAAGAACTTCCGGTCGGTGAACTAATTCAGGAAGGAAAAGGTATTTTCTTTAAGTACTATAGTGATTTTATAAAGTCCCGTATAGAAATATCACCGTTTCACCTGCCGTTAGCGGAGAATATATATACAGCCCCAGCCCAACCGTTTGAGGGGCTATTCGGTACGTTTCACGACTCCCTGCCTGATGGGTGGGGACGTTTGTTGTTGGACAGGACGTTAACAGCAAAGGGTATCCTATTGCAGGATGTTAGCCCATTGCAACGTCTGGCCTATGTGGGCTTAAAAGGCATGGGAGCATTAACCTACCGGCCTCAAATCGAGAGTTCAGCCCAGGAAATATTACAGGTGGAATTAGATACCATTTCTAAAGAAATGAATACCGTACTGGAAGGTGCCAGCTCCTCCATTATAGACGAGCTGTATGAAATGGGAGGATCATCAGGTGGTGCCCGCCCTAAGATACTTGTTGGATTTAATCCAAGAACCGGGCATCTAATCCATGGGGTTGATACCTTACCGGAATCATACGAGCACTGGCTTATTAAATTCCCTTCATCAAACGACCGGCAGGATATTGCGCAGATAGAGTATGCCTACCATAAAATGGCGGTCGCCGCGGGTATTTCTATGGCGAGCTGCCAATTGTTTACCTCGGCATCGGGCAATGTATTTTTTGGTACAAAACGTTTTGACCGCACGGATAAAGGGCGTTTACACCTGCATTCGGCTGCCGGTATGCTAAATGATAATTTCCGATACAGTAGCATGGATTACGGTAACTTGATGGACGCTACCTTCCGTCTGGAACAAGACGTGGCAGGCCACGAAAAAATACTACGCATCGCCGCGTTCAACGTATTTACGCATAACCGGGATGATCACAGTAAAAACATATCGTACCTGATGGATGCCAAGGGTGACTGGCAATTGGCACCGGCCTATGACCTTACCTATTCGAATTCATCACACGGTATGCATAGTACCACTATCGCGGGCGAAAGTGCGAATCCTAAGAGAAAACACCTTATGGAATTAGCTTCTGAATTCCGTATGAAAAACGGGACATCAATACTGGAGCAGGTGGCTGATGCAGTATCGCAATGGAAAACATTCGCTAAAGATGCCGGTGTTACAAAAGAGTCGATGGAACTTATAGATAAGAGAATCCAAAAACTGATTGTTTAAGGCTGGTTGCTTTTTAGTATCTCGTCTATTTTTCCAGCATCGTAGAGGTATATATCCCCAAGTTTAGTAAAAGGCAGGATTCCGGTTTGGCGGTATTTAATTATGGTGTTATTCGATAAACCAAAGATCTTTTTCAGGTCTTCGTTGCGGTAAAACTTCTTTTGCGCTTTACCTTGTTGCCCCTTGATTTTTAAATCGATAGTATCCAGTTTGGCGTACAGTGGTTCAAGTAGTTTCTTTATAGCAGCAACATAGCCAAATCGTCTTTCATTCGTCTCTTTCATGGCATATTTTTTTAAATCATAAACAATTTCTAAACCTTAATCGATTAGCGGCTGGCGATGCGCTCACGCCTTTGTTGCAACACCTCAAGCAATTTGTCTAAAAACAGCAATTGGCGATCACGATAGGTATAGCCTTTTGCCTCGGAAAATTGTTTGCTTATTTCCAGTATTGGCGTTTGAAGCCCGGCATCACCACTAAATGTGAAATGGGTTTTTATAAATTCCTGCATTTTACTACGGTTTGCCCGTTCATCATTCGAATCGAAAAACAGGATACTTTCATCCATCAAAATATAGAACAGTTGCGCCATGGAATTGCAATAGTTTACTAGAGGATTTTTAATGTCCTTTTTTAAAAACTGTTTAGGCTGCTTTTTTGTTGTTTATTGAAATATTTTCAAACTCTACAGGAGTCAAAAAACCAAGTGTTGAGTGACGTCTTTTTCTGTTATACCAAATTTCTATGTACTCAAAAACAGCTAATTCAGCACATTTTTTGGTTTTGAATACCTTGTGATACACCATTTCTGTTTTCATGGTCTTGAAGAAGCTCTCAGCCACGGCATTATCCCAACAATTTCCTTTTCGACTCATGCTTTGTGTAATGGGTAATTTTTCTAGTTCCGACCTGAACTCACTACATGCATATTGTACTCCTCTGTCCGAGTGAAAAATCAATTGACTGTTAACAGACCTGTTGTTCTTAGCCATTAAAAAAGCCTTTACCGTAGTGTGGAATTGCAATAGTTTACTGGAGGATTTTTAATGTCCTTTTTTAAAAAACTGTTTAAGCTGCCTGTCCATTGTTTATTAAAACATTTTCAAAATCTACAGGTGGGTTTAGACCATAAAAAAACGAAGCCTTTAAAGGGCTTCGTTTTTTATAGATTATCAGAAAAAATTTATAGTATTAAGTATTGTTAGAAAGCCTCAAACTTTCAAATTTGGCTATAAAGTTTTCCCAAGTCCAGTCAGGGAATATTTTAGGCATTTCAGTTTTAAAAGTTTCGGTTTCAGATGAACCTGTTTCACTATTTCCCATATAATACAATAAAACCTTCTGCCAATGATTAAATACCCTAGCTTCTAATGCCATTTGAGTATAACCATTAAAGTCTAAGTCTAAATTATATAATTCATAGTCACTAATACTCATATAATATACCGATTTGTAAATAGAATCTGGTCTTATTACAAAACCAACATAAGTCTCAGGAGTTGGATAGTCTAATGGATGAAAATACTGAAGATCTTCATCATCTCCCTCATCATATAGCCCAGCATCAGAAAACAAATCTTTAGTTGATGCGAATTCTAATTTACCCCCAATACCGTTTTCTTTATCAACCCACCATTCAAATTTGTAGCCGTCAGCTTCATTTCTATAAAAGTCCTCGATACCCTTATGCACTTCATTAAGACGTGTAAGTTTAGGTAAATCAATCTTTAAGGTTGCTGGAACTTTAGAATCACTTTGTGCTACTTTTCCATCTTTTTTTGGTTGAATAATATAATACTCTAAATATGTATTAAATCGATGTTGCATCATTATTATTAATTAGTTAATCGTAAACTTTCTTTATTCGCAGTTTACCACCTAAATCCTTATTCTTAATTTTTTCTGTAAGAATTGCTATTGTGATTAAGTCAGTTGAAACGATTGACAATTTAGGTATTATCTGTTTAAATTCTGTCAAATTACCAACTAAATTTGCAGCTTGGTGCATAATATTAGCCTGATAAGGAGTTAAACTTGAATTATCAGCTATTTCTGCTGGTGTATCGAATTTAATACTTACATGTACTTTTCGATCACTATCAATTTTATAATTTTTAAGGTCTAAATCTACCGGATTTATAATTGAGTTTTTATTCAATAATACCTTATCCTTTACATATCTGTCTCCTTCTTTTTTAAGATAATTCGATTTTAATGATATACCTTGTGGTACAAATTGTTCTGCCTCACGTATTTTACGAACCTTAACCTTATCTTCATTGCTTTCAAAACCTGCAGCATCTAATTGTTCATCACTTACATCAGGAACTGAACGACCATATTCTACTATCATAATGTAATCTACAATAGCTCCCCCAAGAACTGCAATTTTTATCGGTTCTTCAGCTGCACGCAGGTGGTTTTTATTACCTGTCTGCGATAATGGCGTCAGATTAGCAAGAATACCTTCACCATGAAGGTTTTCGTTAAGAAGGTGCCCACGCACATAGTAACTCCTTTTACCCTCTTTTCTATAAAATAGATTTTCATATACTTTATTCATTTGTTTAGGTTCAGAACCTTCAATTCCATTGCGAGTAAGTGGTGACGCAACCATAGATTTCCCCATAACACCTCCGCCTAAACTTGTTTGTATATGCTTTATGATAGAATCAGGAAGGCTTCCTTCGTCCTCCTGCCCAAATATATCAAATAATTCTTTCAGTGTTGAACTTATCTGGCTGGCTTTCTTTTCTACAATATTGTCCTGCTTTTCTGCTTCTTTAATTTCCTGTTCAGTAACATCAGCCTCTTTTGCTTTTTTAATGTCATGGTCAGAAATCCTGGCTTCGCCTAACAGGTCATGGTATTCTGTGTCGGCAGTATTAAGCAAGGTTTTGGCATGTGCACGTGTGTCTTCAGGCACCTCATCCAGTTTACCACGCCATTTGGCAAGCCTTTCTTTTACCGTCATTGGTGTACTTGCCACCATAACTTCTACGCCGCTTCCGGCGGTATCTATCCACAGCCTGTGGTTTTCACCATCGGCACTAAAGCGTACCGTTTTGCCTACTTCGGCATCATCAAGGTGTTCGTGGTTTTGTGCTTCCTGCGGCTGTTCTTCTCCGGCAGCAGCACCGCCACCTTTAAACTTCTTAACCAGTTTCTTTATCAGGTTACTAATCCATTCTACGGCCTTGTTAATAGCCTTATGTATAGGATCCATAATCCTGTCTATAACGCCCTGTACGGCATCTATAATACCATTTATGTTAAGCAGCTTGGCAAAGAAATCAAGTATTACAGGTATCATGGTTTTCATGGCCTCTACAATAAAGCCTATGGCGGCAGGTATATCGCTCAGTGCTATATTACCTATAGAACCCATAATGGCATTTACCCAGCGCATAATACGGCTTATGTTGTCTACAAACCACATTACCAGTTTATAAATACCCTGTATCAGCTTAATAACACCGCCACCCGGTATTAGCAGGCTTACAATCCACTCGGCAAAGCCTACTACAAGCTTGGTTAGCAACCAGTCTTTTATGCCTTCTATAACGGTGGTTTTAATCATATCGGCCTGTTCTTTAATCCATTCCCATACGCCCATTATACCATCGTTCATAAAACGCGTTACTATTTCCTTAACTTCCTGTACCCTTTGTTCGGCAAAGGCTACTTTTTCCTCGCCAAAATTGTCTACCAGTTTTTTGCGGATAAATGCCCAACTGATGCCTGCAAGCTGCAGCACTACAGAGAGTATACCTTTAAGGTCCCACTTTTCAGGCAGGGTAACTACGGCCCCCACGGCACCCATCAGCCAGTCAAACAATGCTTCGGTAAGGTACTTTTTAAAGTTGGCCGTAAAATCGTTAATACTGCCTTTAACCGCCGCCACAAGGTTTGTAAAGAACTTGCCCGGGTCGTCAAAAATAGCCTTAATGGCCTGCCCCGCACGCTCTAACATTTTAAAGAACGATTCGGCATCCATACCCACAAGCTCCAGCGCCCACTTAAAGAATTTCTTGGCAGCATCGGCTATCAGCTTGCCCATTACACTTATAAGGCCTTTCATTTTAGCCTTCATTTTGGCTATCTTATCGTCTATGGCCTTCATGGCAGCCTTGCGTTTCTCTACAAGCTGTTTTTGCAGTTTTTCCTTACGGCTGTTTATTTCCTTGTCAAGCTGCTGTAGTTTCTGGTTTACGTCTGCCTGTGCTTTTTTGCCAATGTCTTTTAACGAAGGAGCCAGTGTTTTTACATAATTATCTATTTCCTTACGGGTGTTTTCCAGCTGGTTTTTACACTCGGCAATAACTTCATTATTGCGCTTAGTTATAGTATCTATAAGCGCATCTATCTTGTTTACATAGCTCTTACGTGCCTCATCAAATATTTTCTTGATTTCAGGCAGGTTGTCTATACCTTTAAACAGGTCTCTACTCCAGTAATAAGCTCCTTTTAAGCTGAAAGTATACCTCTTGCTCTTAAAGGCTTCTTTATCGCGTTCTACACGTTCTTCAAACTCTTGTGTAGCCAGTTTTTGTCCCTTATCAAAATCGCTTAGTGATTTTTTCTCAAGGTTATTCAGCTTATTAGTAATGCTTTGCTGACAGGTGGTATATTTATCATTAATATTTTTGGCCACCTCATCGCGTTTTTTCTCCAGGTCGCTTTTTGCTTTCACCTGCTTAGCCCCGGTTTGTTTAAGCTGCTGGCTGCGCTCATTTTGCATTTCCGTACGCGACTTTGTTTCGGCGGTATTAAGCTCTGTAGATAGCTTTTTATTTTCTTTTGAGGCTACCTCTTTCACTTCATTTGTTTCAGATGCAGCATCGGCATGAAGGCTTTCCCTTGCAATTTTTGCCTGGGCAAGGTCACCCGAATCCACCATATTAAGCTGCTCTTTGGTAATACCCTGTTTTTCCAGCAACTGTTCGCTCTCGTCTACATACTTTTTGTTATCTATAGCCTCGCTTTTTACTGTAGGCAAAATACCCTTAGAAAGGTTAAGTGCTTTTACAGGTTTTGCGGCCTCAGCACCCGGTAGTGCTGCCCCTTTGGCTGCCGGTGCCGGTGCAGGTTTTGTGTTTATGGATCCGAAACCTGATTTTACGCTATTTACATCTGCGCTTACCTGGTTCATTATAGATTTAGACAAAAGGTCGCCTTTTTTAGATTCCTTAAACTCATCTATATCCTTCAATGTTTTTGGTGCTGCATTCTTTATGGCATTATCCAGTACCTTAGCCGCGACCTGTTTATTTTTTTGCGGAAAATTCTTCTTGGCAAGCTGCCTCACCTGCCCTGAATTAGAATCAGACTGCGCCTCAGAAACCGGTGTATTCTGGGCTTTTACACTTTCATTTATCTTTTCTTCTGCCGATTTGGTTTTGCTGTTACTATTAGCAAGTACAGTGGTTTCTTGTAGTTTATTTTTAAGCTCGCCCTCAGTTTCAGAAGCATCAAGATACCTAAGCCCGTCCTTACCGGGGGCATCTACATTGGCACCATTTGCCGCTTCGCCGGCAGGTACCTCAGCACTACCGGTTTCCGTATCCGGTTTTGCAACATCTTTTAGTGCTGCATCGGTATTTGTTGCTCCTACGGCATCGGTTGATGATTGCTCTACACCACCTGCTGCCGACTGTGCTGTACCTGCAACTGCCCCCGATTTAATGTCGTTGTATTCCCTTAGTTCAGGGATGCTAAGTGAGCTTTTATAATCCTGCTCTTTCTTCTGGGTTTCCGGATGGCTTAGATCGCCGGTTTTATCCAGGCTTTCCTGAAGTTCCTTATGCTTTAGCTCCGAACCGGCAGCATAAACACTCCCGGAACCATGTACAGCCGGAATAGTTGTATTTTCGGGTACCGCTGTAATAGCTTCACCCGAAAGTTCATTTTTTTGTAGGGCCGGTGCCTGCTTTAAAGCAACGCTACTTTCGGCTTCATGCAGTGCGTAAGGTGCAGCCATGTCCTGCCGCCTTTTTTGCACTGCTTTTTTTGGTTTATTTTCTACCTCTGCATTCATTAGCTTACTGTTGTATTTTTTTATGGATTTAATAACACTATAATTTGTGCCATACAAAGCGCAACTAATTAGCTGCGCTCTATATAACACGGTATTGCCGAAAAAAAAATTCGAAAAAACTCAGGCAATGCTGTTTTTTAGGGGGAAAAGGAGAAGTAAGTGCTTTGAATTGGTTTATGCGAATATTCTGTCTTCTTTTGCATATTCCTTTTTAATACTATCCAGTAACATGTCCATGCTTACTATGTTATCCGGTTGGCCCGATGCTATAGTTTTTAAGCAAATGTCCTGTATAACATTCATAATGTTAGCCCCGGTAAGCTCGTAGCTATTTGCAATAAGTTTTATATCTATATTTTCCATGTTTAGCTGTATCGGCAGGTTTTGTTGCCAAATACGCAAACGCTCTTCATACTTAGGATTACTAAACCTTATACAATTTTGAAAACGCCTCATAAAGGCTTTGTCCATATTGTTTTTGTAGTTAGATGCCAGTATTATAAGTCCCGAAAAGGATTCTATACGCTGTAACAAATAAGATACTTCCTGGTTAGCGTATTTATCGTGTGCATCGCGAACATTTGTACGCTTACCAAAAATGGAATCTGCCTCATCAAAAAACAAAATCCAGTTTTTATTTTCGGCCCTGTCAAACAGTTTTGCCAGCTGTTTTTCAGTTTCACCTATATACTTAGAAACCAACATAGAAAGGTCAATCCTAAAAACAGGACGGTCTATGTATTTGGCCAAAAGGCTTGCAGCAAGGGTTTTTCCTGTTCCCGGATCACCATAAAACAGTACCCTGAACCCTGGTTTCAGCTTTGCTTCCATTTTCCATTCTTTCATCAGTATTTCACTACTGGTGCACCATGCCTGTATATCCTGAATTTCACTAAGGATACCTTTGGGTAATATAAGATCATCCCATGACCTTGAAGTCATTATTTGTTCTGCCGGGAAATCAGCGCTCATTTTTGGCAGTATATCTTTCTCTAAAAGCAAAATATTTAAGGCCTCTTCTGTGGCGATTACCTTAGTATTTACTGAACCCTCATCAAATGATGAAACCGCAATAATGTTTTCTTTAATTAATATATTATCCTCATCAAAGTAGTTTAGTATTGCTAATCTTTCTGCTATACCACTTCCTCCTAAAATATATTGTAACACTTCAACCGAAGGCAGAAAAAACCTGCCACTGTCACTTGTAGCACATAAATCAAATAAATCATTGTTAGAAGTTTTTAAATAAATATTCCTTAACAATGTAGGATCTAACCGTGGTGTAAATGCCATTAAAAGAATGATGATTTCCTGTCGTGTAAGGTCATTTTTTACAATAAAATCGGTAATTTGAGAATCGGAACCAATTGTAACGTATTCGGGAGAATACGTATCAAAATCTTCCGCAGGATTCTCAGTCCGCCATTTTATCACTTCCTCTAAATATCCAAACAACTGCTTAATTTCTTCAGTCTTCATACTTTTTTTAGCTCTTTTCTTAGTTATTTCTGAAATCCAAAATTCATGGTTTTTTCCTAAATACCCGAATTTTCGGGCAGCTGTTTCCTGTAGTTGCAGTAGGTAGAAGAAGCCTTATTTAACTAATAATCAAACACTAAAAATAAACAATACAAACCCAATTACCCATCAGGAAAACCTAAGCTTAAAAATGATACTTAACGAAAACACAATGCATAAAAAAACCTCACAAATTAAAATCTGTGAGGTTTTTTTTATGGTTTTAACGGACAATAATTCAGTAATTATTTCTCACCCTATTATTTAAAGATTGTCCTTTATTCTTCTGGCATAGCAGGATAAAGGGAAATGCCCCATACAATATCACTTAATTGGTTTAAATAATCTCTTGGATCATCCTCAAAATTCCTCTTAGCCATAATACTCATAGGATACCTTTCATATGCTTTATTTTGTGTATAGGCAATGTTCTCTTCAATTACTGTCTTTTTTATATCCTTTAATTGGTTGTAAAAAGATTGGCTTAAAGCATTGCCCAGGACAGAATTGTATTCTTTTTCAGCTTGAATTAAAGCAACGTTTACAATTTCCCTGAAATACTTTTTTGTCATATTATTTTCTAATCTTATGTACATAATTATTGATTTTCCGGCAGGCACTCTTTAAACCATGATTTTAAATTATTAAACAACAAAAAAACTTGTACGTTTTTATGTTGGATTAATATAATCAGCATTAATATTTTCAGCCCAAGAAAAATCAGCATCGCTTATATATTTATTTAAATAAGTATGAATAATTTCCCTGTGAGAATCATAAAAAGTAAATCCCTTTGTTGAAAAATAATGCTCAAATAATTCAATAAATTTTAGATTACATAGCTTTTTCAGCATTGTTTCAATTGTATAAACCGCACCGTTAGATTTATTTTTATATACAATTGATGACAGAACTAAATCACCGAATCTTAATCCATAATTATCGTAATCAAATATTAATTCTGAATAGCTATTCTCGTATATAATTATAGGAACTTTTGATGATTTAAATTTAAAATCATGTTCCCTAAAAAATGAAGTAAAAGAGTTCTCTAATCTAGAAAGTTGTTCTTGAAATTCTAATTTATAGTCCATTTTTAATATATGTTTTTGTTTTTTCATTGTAAATATAACCATATTTTTTGGCAAGTCCATTTTCACCTTCAATGGCCTCTAATTCTCTCTTATATGAGCTAGTTCTAAATTCTATAGGGTCAGAAACCAGGCGAATATCGTCTCCTCTCTTAAATGCGTCCTCCAAGAATGGGTAATTATACTTCTCCCAAAACTCATTATTTCCAGATATCCTTCCTGCATCAAGTGCTTCTGTTGCAGTTTTACCTTCATCGAGATATTTTTGTATATGCTTATTTCTAATTGCCATATATTCGTCTTCAGCTATATCGAGAAAGCTCATTCCGCCTTTTCCAACTAATACGCCATCTCCCCTAGAAAAAGATCCATCCGGCAAGCCTTCTACATAAGGTTTTTTAGAACCCAAAAATTTTCGGGTACCATTAGATAATGCATCATCTTCTATTTCTGCAAATTTGCCCAGTACAGTAGTAGTCCTCTCCGGATTCATAACAATATCTCCTCCAAAACCAGAATACTTAAATCGTAAAACACCGTCTTCAATCTCTGCAACAAGAACATTACTTTTGCTAAAAAACGAAATTGTATTTTCACTCTTTACAATTTTCAACCCTGCATCTCTTAATTGTTCAAGTCGAAAATCAACATCCATATTTTCAGGCATAAAAGACTGCTCAGGCATCCTGTCCGGGCGTAAATGTTCTTCATAAGGGCCATGTTGCGAAAGCGGTTTTCGGGTAGGTTGTTGTTGCTTTTCAGGCAGGCGGTCTTTAACCCATGATTTTACATTGTTATAGGCATTCCTGAAATTTTGGTATGCTTTTACCCATGTGCTCTTTTTAAAAACCGATGCTACCCTCCTGGGTATAGAAACAATACTTGCCGTAATACTGTTTTTAAGAGATACAAATGCACGCTTGCCAAAGGTTTTAGGGTAGTTTTTGGCCATGTTTTTAATGGAACCGCCTCCCTTTACCGAAGCTTTACCACCTATCACTGCCAATGCCGCCATGCCGTAATTAACAATATCCCCCTTAAGCTCGCCCGAATTTTTAAATAAAACTTCGGCAGTTTTGGCAGTATGGATTTCATAAATGTTTTTTATTGCATTAAGCCTATTTAGTCCAAGCGCAACCGCACCTAACCAAAATGTTATTGTTCCCATGGTTACAGTAGCACTGCCCAGCCAGGCGGCAAAAGTGGCCAAAACACCACCGGTAAAAAATGCCCCTACGGTAGTAGCTATTGTTAATAGTCCCAATATACCGGTAATTACCCCGGCTATAGTTAATAATTTATTGGCAATCCCGGCTGCATTTCCTATCGGATTTCCCATAAAGGTATCCCAATCCTTATAATTCTCTGCATATATACCTATTATAGATTCTTTTATGTTCTTGTACCATGCCGCAGGATTAACCATATCTACAAGGAGTTTACCTACATCTGCCCATGATATTGATGTAACAGAGTCCCATATGCCCGAGAATGCCATTGAAACCGCCATCCAAATTCTTTTTATTCCGGTAATCCTGCCTAAATTTTTTGTAGCCAGGTTTAACGGCTTTTGAAGCGAAAATTGGCGTTTTTCATTAAAGCCTATAATTTGAATATTCCTTTTGGCCTCAGCATTTTGTTCTATTAAAGCTTCAGTATCAGCCTCAGCAGCATCCTGGCCGTTAACTATTTCGTCATACCTGGCCTTCATACGCTCCAGCTTTCCTTCATCTATTGTTCGTAGGTAGGCTGTTTGCTCTTCCTCTGTTTTTAACTGTACAAAAGCAACAAGCAGGTTTTCTTCTTCGGTTAATTCTACAGGTTCCTGTTTAGTTTTTTCTACTTCTTTTTTCTTAAGGCTGTTTACTCCTTCTACCTTAGCCATATCAGCATAATAGGCGTTTTGAGCTTTAGTAACATCACTTTCTATAATATACGAATCAAGCAGTAATGCATTTGCTTCGGCAGTAAGCCTCTTACCATCCGTTTCAGCTTGCTTCAGCTTAGGATTAAGTGTTGCCAGTTCTGCTTTCGCTTTTATATTCTTTTGTTTATCTGCACTTAATTTTGTCTTTGATTTTTGCAGCATATTTTTAGACTCAATGCTGTCTTCCTTTATTTTCTCGTTTTTCGCTTTAGCCTGCTTTGCCTCCTCAGTTAATTTTAGGGTAGTTTTTCCGGCAAAAGACACTGCTTCTCCTATAGTAGCAGCATTTGACTTTAGCTGACCCAGTTTATTAGCCAGTACCCCGGTATCCTTTTCACGTGGATCCTGGTATTTTTGTGAACCACCAAGGAGTTTGGAAGCTTCAGTATTCAGGTCGTTTGCCTTCGCTTTATTTTTATTATATTCCTGTTGGTAAAAGCCTACTTTTTGTTCTACTGTCTGTTGCCTTTTTATCGACGTTAAAAGTCCGGTATCTAAGTAGTTAATATAGCTCTCTTTCAAGAATATATCTTTATCTGATTTTTGCAAATCAGCATCTGAAGTATGGATTTTTTTCTCAACTTCTTTAATTTTGCCCTTAATAGTGCTTGCTACAGCTTTATGGGTTTCGGCCTGCTCTTTTGCTGCAACGCCCTGATCCCTAAATTCCTGTGCAACGGTAACCAGCCCAACAATATTAGTCATTGCAATCTCATCCGGCTCTATTTCACGCTGTTCGCTGTCAAACGCTTTATCTAATCTCGGGGTAACCACCGGGTTTATTTTTTCAGGAACAACGATTTTTACTTCTTTTTCATCCCCTTCATTAATATTCTTCTTTTCACCTTTTAATTCCTCCTGAGGTGCGGCATTTTTAGTATCCTGCTGTTTTGTTTCAGTATTTGCATTTTTCCCGTCTACGATATTAACATCACTTTTTTTATTTGATTCAACAACCTGTTTATCAGAAGTCTTTTTCTCATCTTGGGCTACCGGTTCCTGCAATGTTTCCGTTTCTTTAGCTTTGGTAATCTGCTGATTTTCTTTTTCATCCGATACTGGCTTAGCTACCTCTTTTGCAGCAGTTTTATCTGTTTGGGCGGAAACTTCGGTGTTTAAGGCTTCTTTAGTTTTTTGCCCTTCGCCGTCAGGTTGTAATGATTTATTTAAAAGTATATTTCCATCATTAACAGTTACCGCTGTATGTAGTTGCTCAGTAGCAGCTCCTGAATCTTGGACTGCTAAATTTTTATCGTTATAAGCCCTTAAATCATTAATATTTAAAGACTTTTTATAATCCATTTCTTTTTGTTGCGTATCCGGATGGTTAATATCGCCGGTATTCTGTAAGCTGTCAATAAATTGCGCACGCATTAGCTCAGTCCTTGCATCATATAAAGGCTTTTGCATAGTAGAAATAGTATCAGCACCAAAATCTTTGTTCTGGTTATGATTTATTCGTTTTAGTGTATCAGATTTTTGTTTCTTTCTATGCAATATTTGCTGTGTATTACCCTCTTTAACTGATACAGGTATTGCTTGATTTGCCATAATTCATTGTTTTATTATTCAAAGGATAATTGTACTTACTACACCCGATATAACTTTTAAGCCTTTTAGGATTGTTTAATTAAAAAATCAATACTTATCCATCAATAGAAATCTATATGGAACAGTATTTCTTCAATGCATTTCTCTATAAATCAGGTTAAGGAAAAAAGTATTTTGCTTATCCGCTGTTAAAGGAAAGTCTTAGCCAAAAGGCTGCGCACAAATGGAAAATCTCAAAGCTATAGCTTAGGGCAGTAACCAGATTTTTTCTCTCCGGAAAATCCTACATCTTTGTAGATTAAATTTCTGTACTGAGTAGAAAAATGTTATTCTAAAAGATAAGGTTTCTCTCTTTAAAAGCTGCCTGTCTGTACTAAGATCAGTACTACAAAGTAAAATTTATAATACATCATCAGTTCAACAGTTTTAAATAAACCGCAAGGCCGGTAAATGGTTAGTATATTAATTTTTAATTATTCTGTAGGCTTTCTCATAAAATCAATTAAAAAAGTATAAATCCCTTTTTAATGGTTTTAATAAAACTCCCTAATGGCATGAGGTAACATTGGCTGACCGCTATTAAAATTCCAATCTTTTACAAGAGTTTATTTCATTATAATATTTCCCGGAATTTATAATACTCTAAGCATATCTACAGCCTGCGAAAATTGTTCGTCTGTAATTAAATCCGAGTTTTCCGGGTTAAGCAAAAACAACCTCATTTCTGCCGGGTTTGCCATCAGGTAGTCAAATTTTTCCCGGAAATCTATTTCTGTATTTTTCATTTCAAATGTTTGTTTTATTGATTAGTTTTTATGTTTTAATTACTACAAGTTATCTCTTAGCATTTCTGCTTCATGGTTAGATTTAGCAGTTATAATAACCTTGGGCTTATCAAAAAAGTTTTTCAACATATAACCTATAAAAGCACCTACGGCTACTTTGGCCAGGAAACTCCAGTTAAAATCAGCATCCTGATTTTCAAGCATACCCTGTGCAGCTACCAGTACAGGCACTATTACAGATAAAAAGACACCTTTAGCTACATCGCGCCATTTTATCCCGAATTGTTTAGAAACTACTACTTTTTGCATTATTAAACTGTTTTACTGTTTTCTAACTGTTCTGTTAATGCCGCATTCTGTACGGTAAGGTCATTAACAAGCTGTAACGTTTGTTGTAACTGTTCATACATTACTGTATCTATATACTGTTTTGTAGCTTCAATATCAAAGCCTAACGATGCCGCATCTTCAAATGATGAAACATTTTGTTGGGAGCTGTTAATTATCACTCCGTCCTTAGTAATAGTCTGTAAAAGTCCTATGTGGGTACCTGATATAGCCCCATTTACGTCAAACCTTATTAATACTTCATAAGGTCTTATCTGTTCTTCTAATGCCATGTTTTATTTTTTAAGATGATGTTACTGTTTCCCAGGCCGAAGCCCCGCCTATGCGTAATTTATTTAATGTAGTGTCAAAATAAGCTGCTCCTTTTGTATATGCAGGTGCAGTAGCAGTGGTATACTGGCCCAAATGTAAAAGTCCACCGGCACTTCTTATAAGAGAGCCGTTAAACGTAATAGATGTACCTGTAATATTTACCACACCGGTACTCCCATTTTTTTCAAATGCCCTATTACCCTGCCCATCTGCCAGGACAATCCAATTACTGTCGGCAGGCGATAAATCTTTTGCATAACCTATAAGCGTATTATAGCTGCCTGTTGAAAGCCCCAGATTATATGGTACCTCCTCATTTCCCCAGCCATGGGTTACTATCACATTTGAAATACCTGTAGTTACTCCACTACCAGCAGACCTGCCAATAAAAGTATTTTTTCTTCCCGTTGTTAATAAATCACCTGCTGCCTGGCCTATTAAAGTATTTCTATCAAAAGACTGTTCGGTTACTGTTGCATTATATGCTACATGGGCTCCTACTAAGGTATTAAAGTTACCTGAGGTTAATTTTGTTCCTGCATAGCTTCCAATAGAAGTATTTCTGGAACTTGCGCCTCCCGCAAGATAACCTAAGGAATAATATCCTATAGCTGTATTAACTATGGATCCTACCGTATAATTTGACAACGAACCCACACCAAAAGCGGAATTAGTAACTGAAGAATTGTCTCCTCCCCTATTATTAACATGATGTTTATCTGTTTCATCTGCATATACATGAAGTGATCTGGCTCCTGTAGAATTGTATACCCCGAAAACAGTACTGGTAGTACCTGTTACAGGTATAGTAGGATTTCTTGTAGCAAGGCGTGCAGGTACATTTGTACCATCTCCGTAACCTCCTCCTACATAACCCGCACCCATCCTGTTTGCAGTACCTAAATCAACCGGACCTGTTGCTCCGGTATAGGGTACAAGGTCATTTATATGTGCTTCAAGCTCGTCATGTGTTGCTTTTTCATCAAGCGTTGTTTCCAGGTTTTCTATTGCTGTCTGCGGAATACTATCATCTTTATGCCAAAAAGATTTCCAGCTGTCAGCAAACTGTTGTTCGGTGGGCTTTTTACCTGATTTAAACCAATCGAGTATGGTATTGATGTTTATTGCCATAATATTTCTTTAAAGATTTTGATTAAATAGGAATGTTTTAGAATTCATTCTACAGAATATGTTGAGGCTAAAGAAATCGTTCATTAGCCCCATATATTACTATTTACATATTCACCCAAAAGGGTAGTTTCTTTACTCCTACGGTTTGTAGCGAGTAAAAAACTGATCCATAAACCCGGAAGATTTTTATTCCCCTAATGCAGCCAATACTTCAGCCAGTTGTTCCGGCGTTAGTAAAGCTCTGTTGTTTTCACTTTCCATAAATGCGGCTAATGCGGCTAAATCATTCATGAGCGTTTGAAATTCGGCTTCGTTTAGCCCTTCTATTTCCTCCATTTTAAATCTGTTTTAGTTTGTTATTTTTAGTTGAAATCGCGTGTCGGTTACCAGGCCAACGGCTCCTGTAAATGTGTATGCTGCTGTTTTAAGATTAGTGGTAATACCGGTATCAGAATCATAAAGCATTACGTCATAATTAGCGAAATCCCCCCCAAAACTCTCAAGGCTAATTGTATAGTCCTCTACACTAAATGTTTTTACCAGCAGACTTATAATTGTTCCGTTAGTTATACCTAACGTTTTTTTTAAAAGATTGTAGCCTCCTGTAGGGTCAACAAAATTTAAAGCTCCGGCACCGCTGGTAGTACTGCTGATATTATCATACTTAACCGCCTGCGGAAAATTATCTGCATTATACACCGCAGTACTTAATGGCCTGTTTATTGACGCTTGTTTATACTTGAGTCTTATCCATGTATGATTATAATTAGTCGCCCGTAACATCATGTCGGGGGTAAAAATTACCTTATTATCGGGGGCTGTAGCATCCTTAAAAATTATAACTAGTCCAAGAAACGGCGGCAATACACCAGCCGGATACCCATAGTGCGTATTTTCAAGCTGATTAAAACCCGCGTATGCATCTCCATTGCTACCATTAGTTCTATTCCAAATACTGCCGTATGGTGTAAGATGTTTATTGACTTGATAAAAACGACTTAAGCTGATTGAGGCTGTATATGGATTAGAAATAAGATAGTATTTGCCTATAACAGTACCGCTATACTGTGTTACCGGAGTATGAACAATAACACCACTGTTAAGTGTTCCTCCGCCGGTTACATTCTGTATTACAACATTCCAGGTGGCTAACTGTCCGGCATTAAAAGCGGCGTTAGTCATAGCAGGGCTTATATATGTAGTGTTGTAATCGGGGCTTATAGTATTTGGAACACGAACCATATAGCCTTTACCAGCTAATAATGATGCTGTTGTTTCGGGAACCGGGAATAATGCACCATTTGTATTAGCGGTGTTATATCCATATTCATAAAAACGGCCGGTTGCCGTTGTAGGTGAAATTTGGTTTACAGTTTTTCCCGAAATCGGTGATCCAATATCCCAGTAATCAAGCCGCTGTACACCGGGTAAACTTTTTTTAACAGTTACTTTTACCTGGCTAACATCTACGCTTTTTCGCAAAAGCGCAAATTCACCATTGTCTATTGTAAACGTGGCCGTACTTAACTGCAATACCGATGTACCATGGACCACAACCCGCTTATCTGCTGTAATAATAAGGTTAGCCCTTATATCCAGATTACGACAATTAAAGCTACCATAAAGAGAAGTATCATAGGCTGCCTTTAACTGCACGTTTACTCGAGCATTAGGAACACCATTGCTCCAGGCTCCATCCCAAACGGTTAATTTGTCCGGGGTAAATGATTTAAATGTTCTACTTCTCATTATTATGCGTATGTAGGTAGTAGTTTTCCACAAAGGCTCACCTGTAAGTTTGTCGCATCGGTAATAACAGCCTCTGCAAACGAAAAAGGACCATACAGTGTAGGCGACTCATCAGCGGAATAGTGTAGCGTATAACCACTTACTTCCAAGGTTACGCTACCGATGCCCTGCTGCGTAAGGATTACCTTAGAACCGGCTGCTGCTGCAACTGAAGAGGAAAATAATACCGTTATATTATCATAACCGGTATATAGCAATGTTTTAAACATATCATCGGCTGTTACTGTATACACTCCGGCAACAACTAAGGCAGTAATATCCTTAAATGTTTCGGTTTTATCGGCCTTTTTGACAAATTGGTTCGCATGGGCATTTTCATCAATTAGGTGTGCTTCAAATTCTTCAAGTACTGCTTTTTCATCAAGCGCTGTTTCCAGGCCTTCTATTGCCGATTTCGGAAAAATATCATCCTTATGCCAAAAGGATTTCCAACTATCAGCATACTGTTTTTCTGTAGGCTTTTTTCCAGTTTTAAACCAACCAATTATCGTATTTATACTTATTGCCATAATATTTTATTAAAGTTTTACTTATTAGTATTATTACTGTTGAATTTACTCACGGGATTGCCAAAACTGACAAAAACTGTTAGCACAATACATAAATGTTTTTCATATTCATTCAACTGAAGCATCTTTATCACTCTATGTTGTAGCGAGTAAAAACTCCTTCTTAAAGTCCAGTATTTTTTATTCCCCTATTGCAGCCAATGCCGTTGCCAGCTGTTCCGGCGTTAGTAACGCCCTGTTATTTTCGTTTTCCATAAATATGCGTAATGCTTCCACGTTGTCAAGCAATACCCGAAATTCGGCTTCGTTTAGCCCTTCTATTTCCTCCATTTTAAATCTGTTTTAGTTTGTTATTTTTAGTTGAAATCGCGTGTCGGTAACCAGGCCAACGGCTCCGGTAAATGTGTATGCCGAAACTTTAAGGTCTGTGGTGATGTTTAACTCGTTATCCCTAATTGTTATATCGTAATTAGCAAAATCACCCCCAAAACTTTCGAGGCTTATGGTATACTGCCCTGTACTAAATGTTTTTACGCGAAGCGGATAGTAAGCGCTTACAACGCCCCTTGTTTTCATTAAGGAAGTGTAAACACCTGCACTTGTAATAAAGCGCATGGCTCCGTCAATTATATAATCAAAATCCGCAAACTGCGGAAATGTATCTGCGTTATATATAATAGTGCTGAGCGGCCTGTTAACCGTATCCTGTTTGTACTTTAGCCTTATCCATGTATGGTTGTAATTAGTTGCCGGTAGCATCATGTCTGGCGTAAAAATTATCTTATTATCAGGCGCTGTAGCATCTTTAAGAATTACAAACATCCCGAAAAACGGGGGTAATTCAGCACCGGGATAACCATAGTGCGTATTTTCAAGCTGATTACAAATTGCATAAGTGTCTCCATTACTGCCATTAGTTCTATTAAAAGCAAGACCATATGGCATAATATGTTTATTCACCTGAAAAAAACGCCTCAAACTGATTGTGGCAGTATATGGATTAGAAATCATATAGAATTTGCCTATAACAGTACCGCTATACTGTGTTACCGGAGTATGAACGATAACACCACTGTTTAGTGTTCCGCCACCGGTTACATTCTGCATTGTAATATTCCATGTGGCTACCTGGCCAGCTGTATAAGCGGCGTTAGTCATAGCAGGACTTATATATGTAGTATTGTTATCAGGGCTTATAGTATTTGGTACACGAACATAATAACCTTTAGCTGTCAATAATAATGCGGTTGTTTCGGCAACTGGGAAAAATAAACCTGTTGAATCGCTTGGGGTATAATATGCATAGTCATAAAAACGACCAGTTACAGTTGTAGGCGAAATTTGGTTAACAGTTTTTCCCGAAATTGGCGAGCCAATAATCCAATAATCAAGCCGCTGTATACCAGGTATGCTTTTTTTAACCGTTACTTTTACCTGGCTAACATCTACGCTTTTTTGCAAAAGCGCAAATTCGCCATTGTCTATTGTGAACGTGGCAGTACTTAACTGTAATACCGATGTACCATGAACCACAACACGCTTACCCGCCGTAATGGTAAGGTTAGCCCTTATATCCAGATTACGGCAATTAAAGCTACCATAAAGAGAAGTATCATAGGCTACCTTTAACTGCACGTTTACACGGGCGTTAGGGGCACCATTGCTCCAGGATCCATCCCAAACGGTTAACTTATCAGCGGTAAACGATTTAAAAAATCTGCTTTTCATTATGCGTAGGTTGGTAACAGTTTACCGTAAAGGCTTACTTGTAGGTTTGTCGCATCGGTAATAACAGCCTCTGCAAATGAAAAAGCACCGTAAAGCGTTGGCGATTCATCGGCTGAATAATTCAGTGTATAACCGTCAACTGCAAAGGTGATGCGCCCGGTGCCTTGTTGTGTAAGTGTTATCTTAGAACCGGCTGCCGCTGCAACTGTAGAAGACAATAATACCGTTACATTATTGCTACCGGTATATACCAATGTTTTAAAAAGATCATCGGCAGTTACTGTATACACTCCGGCAACAACTAAAGTAGTAATGTCTTTAAACGTTTCGGCTTTGTCAGCCTTTTGGGTAAACTGGCTTGCATGGGCATTTTCATCAATTAGGTGTGTTTCAAACTCTTCAAGAGCTGCTTTTTCATCAAGCGCTGTTTCCAGGCCTTCTATTGACGACTGTGGAATAACATCATCTTTATGCCAAAAAGACATCCAGCTATCAGCAAATTGTTGTTCTGTAGGTTTTTCACCTGATTGAAACCAGTCTATTATCGTATTAATATTTATTGCCATAATCTTTTAAAGTATTTAGTTGAATTATATTATTATTTTTAAATCCATTTACAGGATATGCCGGGGTTAACAAATAATCTGTTAACCCCATACATTATCCCCGCTGCCCGCTCTCTATTTATTATATTAAATAATATTGGGTACTGTTAGACTTAACTTTTACCGCCTGATATTGTGAAGAGAGCACCTGAGTATTGGCAGCATTTATATTGGTTGTGCCGTTACCTTTAATTGTAACCTGGTTAGCCGATGAATCTGTTTTAATAACATTAACTGTTTTGCCCACCATAGAAGCAGAGGCTTCAAGAGTTATAGTAAATGCCGCTGAAGAAGCATCTGCAAAAACAGTAACCTGGCCATAACGGTAATCGGCTGCCGTTATGGTATAAGCCGCACTCTTAGACAATGTACCTTCGCCTTGCAGCCCATAAACCGACATTATCTTCCAGTTAGCACCATCAGACTGTACCGTAATACTACTATACTGGTTAGGTAGCGTAAATGTTGTAGCACCATCTATAGTTTGTGATGATGTGGTAGCTAATGTTATAACACCTGTACCACTGTTTTTTATTGTAAAACGCTTTCCTGTATAACCTACAGCAGTAAGCAGTGTTGCTGTAGCAGTTGTAGCGCCTGTAAAATCTATAGTATCATCAGTTGATAGTATGGTGTAAGCGGCAGTTTTGGCCGCATAGGCCCTTAAAGTAAGTAGGTTACCATAAATACGGCTAAGGTTTACAACAATATTACTGGTTGCCGACGGTACAGATGAATTAGCTGCGGTTGTCAAGCCTGTAGCTAAAGCATACCCAGGAAGTGTAGACTCTATAGCACCTGTAGAAGTGTTCCTTGTAAGCCATATGGTTCCGGTAGTGTTAGCTGTGGGGGCTGTTGTAATATTAATAGCACTAAAGTTACCCGTAGTAGCCCAAATGTTTTTCCATAATAGTGATGAGCTACCAAAATCGTAAGCTGAAGTTGTTGTAGGGTAAGTATTACCTGTTACATTTATTAAATTAGTATTTGAAACTATATTAACATTAGCAGATGATGCCAACTCTACATAACCCGCATTAGACTGTAATCTTGATACCGCGCTTGTAATATATAGGTTGCCTGAGGCATTTGATGTACCAACTGTAAGAGACGTACCAGAATCAATTTTTACCTGAGCTGATGTCTGCATTACGATATCAGTACTTATACCGGTGGCATTAGAATCTGTTTTTAAAACCGTACCTAATGTTGCAATACTACCTGACGATGATATGGCATTATCTATATATTCTTTAGTGATAAGTGTTTTTTTATCACTACTCATAATGCTTTGCAATGTACTCTCGGGAGCAGTAATAAGGCCACTTTTATATACAACAATCGCATCTTTCCTGTCGGTATCACTTGTACCAACACCTACCCTGAATGCGGGATCACTGGGACTTGCAGAACCTCCATTTCCAGTTAATGTCTTAGCAAATGACCCCAAGACGGTTTCAGCAAATGTATTGGCTGTTAAAGAATAGCCTTGTGCAAAAGAAAAGTCTCCATTTGTTGTGTTTCCGTATCCCGTGGTTAGGGTAGCATAACCATTAGCTGTATTTCCATTTCCGGCAACAAATTCATCAGAATTATTAGTGGTATTGCCTGAACCAAATAAAGCTGAACAATATCCATTATTTTTTAAGCCAGAACCTACTGTAATTGAATAAGTACTCGTTGAAGATGAATTACTACCCCCGACTATAGAACTATATGCACTAACCGTATTTGTATTATTCTCTCCAAAAACAATTGAATTTCCACAATCCAATTTATTCCCGTAACCTATTGCAAAACTTTGATATCCATCAACAACATTACCCTGTCCACTAACCATTGACATATAAGCACTTTGGCTTATAGTATTTCCACTACCTGCAGCAAATGAAAATGCTGAATCTATTTTATTATCCCTCCCTGTTACCAAAGAAAAATAACCTGATGTAGAGATTGTATTACCACTACCTGTTGCCGAAGAAAAGGTTCCAGCAGCTGTATTACCTGATCCTGAAGCGAAAGAAAAGGCACCGGAAGCTGTATTACTCTGCCCTCCTGCTATAAATGAATAATCTCCACCTGCTGTATTACCATTACCTGCAGCAAAAGAAAAATCTCCGTTTGCTTTATTCTCGCGGCCAGTTGCGAAAGAAAAATCTCCAGCAGCCTCATTATCTGATCCTGATGCGAAAGAAAAAGCACCTATTGCACCCTTATTATCACTCTCTGACTCTGAAATTGATAGGTCTACAGCACTATGACCAATTGGTCCATAATTATTTTGGTCAACTCCCTTAAGCCTCCAGCCTGTATTATTGTTTTCGGTAATTTTTTCAAGACCGGTTCCTCCTGCGTTAATTAGTGTTGAGTCTACATAAGCCTTATCTACTAAACTCCTGTCTATAAAACCATCAGAATAGTCCGCTGCATATATTGCACCTGTATTACCGGCACCCGTTTCTATTTTAACGGAGCCTCCCTGGCCGTTTATTGAAACTCCTTTAGAATTGCCATTTAAAGCAATACCACCTAAATTACCGGATATTGATACACCATTTGAAGCGTCAAAACTTATTGTACCACCTGAACCTGCCTGTATAACCCCCTGGTTATTTCCAAGGGAAAAACTACCACCTGATGGACTCATAGATATAGTTCCACTACATCCCAAACTTACATTACCAGAACCTCCCCAGCTAAAATTTTCGTCTACATATAAGCCACCTCCTCCTGAAGCTTTGTAAGTACCAAATGTCAATTGGCTTGGGGTAACTTTAAATTCACTGTGGGCTAAGTTTGAATCTGAAGTTGATGTAGATTTAATTGTAAATTCATCTGTATCAAAATTAATGTCAGGATTATCCTTTAATGTAAATCCAATACTAACCGCTGAAGGTTCTGAATCTATGGGACCGTTGTCACAATACATTAACCAGACTAAAACATCGTTGTAATATCCACTGTTATTAAAATAATGTCCTGATTGCTGACCATCAACTGTTACATACCCCATTACATAAGAATCATCAGATGAAAAATCCGATAAAACCTCATTAGGGTCTAAGATTATGCTATTACAGCTACTAAAATCAGAATGAAATGTACTTGCATCCCATATAAATTCAACTCCATTAAACTCAGAAATATCTTTAAAAACTTCTTCTTTTATTCCTTGTAGGTTAAATGTGGTAGATGTTACAGCCGTACTGCCAGCATCTAACACCTGCTGTAATGTAGCAGTCCCCCCATGTGCATTAGGGTCATTTATATGCGCTTCAAGATCTTCCTGTGTGGCCTTTTGGCCCAAATCAGATTCCAGGTCTTCTATGGTTGCCTGCGGAATTACTTCTTCCTTATGCCAAAATGAGTTCCATGTATCAGTAAATTGTTGCTCAGTGGGTTTTTTCCCAGCTTTAAACCATCCAAGTATGGTATTAATATTTATTATTGCCATTTATTTATATATTTTTAAAATTTATGTTAAGTACCATTGATAATGGCCATAGCCTGCCCATCAACTAAAACTATTAGCTGTATTTATGGGGTATTGGTAAAAGAATATAATAATGATTAAAAGTGCATCTTACAGGCTTGTAATCTTGATTTTAAAGCGAGTAGAAGAGCTCTGCCCTAAGGTCCCGGCAAATGTATATGCGCCAGCCTTGAGGTCTGTAACTGTATTTAGTTCTGTGTCCAGTAAAAGGATTTTAAAATTATTGAAACTACCATCATACCCTTTAAGGCTAATGATATAATTTTCGGTAGCTATAGCTTTATAATATAAATCAATTATCTGCCCTTCATAAGGAGGAACATCACGGTAAAGCACTTTATTAACTCCTTCTTTTATAAAAGAAAACAACGATACTGAGTCTACATCAGTGAATTTCTGTTCAAAAGTGTCAGCATTATAAGTACAACACCCTACAGGGATATTTACAGAGTTTTGCTTGTAATCCAGGTTGAAATAATTATGCTCAAAGTTTTTTCCTATTATCTGCATGTCCGGGGTAAACACAAGTGTGCTGTCTGTATCTCCAGGATTTTTATATTGTACAATAAAAGCCTGAAAGGGGCGTATTGAAGTAGAAAACACAGTGGAACGCGAATCCCTGCTGTTAAGTTGTGCATACGATTCCGTATCAGGATTGTTTGTTTTATACCATATCCATATAGTATCATATATCTTATCGCTATTATATTCCAGAAATTTCCTTAAATCTATATTAGCTAAATATGGGTTTCCAACTATATAATACCCTCCTCCTCCTAAGCCACTATTGGTAAGAAAACTTGGAGTATGAAAAATTACTCCTTTATTCAGGCTTCCGGCTGTAAGGTTATTTACTGTAATGTTCCAATAGCCGGGAGTACTGGAAAAATTATTAGGAGACCTAATAATATACCCCTTAGCCGCTGCGGTACTTACAGTAGGATCTAATATTATATAATACCCATCTAAAATTTCGCCGTTGCTTGATACTCCATAACCATATTCATAAAAGCGCATAGGGTATGTAGACGTTAGCGGAGAGATACTTTTAATAGGGATACCTGACAAGGGTGAACATAAAAACCAATAATCTAATCGCTGCACCAGGCTTTGGGGGCTAAAATTTGCAGTTAATTTTACGGTTGAGGTGTCTACATCTGTATTTAAAAGTATAAATTGCCCTCTATTATCTACATTAAAAACCGCTGAAGCCCCCTGAACTACTAATGGACCAAGTACTTTTATTTGGGTATCGGCCGCTATAGTAAGATTGGCATTAATGTTAAGGTTATAACAACTGAAGCTGCCATTTACACTTGTATTGTATGCTGATGCAAGTACCACATCGCTATATGGCGTAGGTAAACCGTTGCTCCAGCTACCATTCCATGTTGTAGCTTTCTTTTTCCTTGTACCCTGAAGTTCAATTTGCATATATTTTAGCTTTAATAGTGGGGAAATTTATTAATCACTGTAGTCCCTGTATAATATTTAATGCCTGCTCTAATTGTTCATTTGTAAGCATCTGTGCATTAACCGGGCTATTCATAAATATTTTAAGCTCTCCCGGATTTTCCAGGAGATAATTGAATTCCTCCTGCGAAATATTTTCTATATCATCCATTTTAATTGTATTAAGGATTCATAAATAATTATGCTAATTCTAATTTACCGTACATGTAAACCGTGGCAGGTGAAACATCGGTAACTTCTATAACTGCGGTACTATATGTACCATAAAGCTTTGGCACTACATCATTTCCGTAGCGTAGCAAATATCCGTTTACCGAAAATGTTATTTTTCCTGTACACGCCTGATATATTTTAAACTGGTTTCCTACAACAGAGGGTACAACAGTACTTAGTACTATAGTAATTTCACCAGTACCATTATAGCGAAGGGTTTTACCAAAATCATCGGCAGTAACAGTATATACCCCACCCGAAACCTGAGCGTCAATTATTTTATATGACTCTTCCTGCATCGACTTGAACAAATCAATATGGGCTTGAGGGTCTGAAAGGTGTGCTAAAAAATCCTGGTTTGAGGTTTTTAAGCTAAAATCCTGTTCTAAATTTTCTATTGTTGATTGAGGAATAATTTCCTCTTTATGCCAAAATGATTGCCAGCTGTCGGCATATTGTTGTTCGGTAGGCTTTTTCCCGGCCTTAAACCAGCCAAGTATTGTACTTATACTATTTATCATAATTTGGATTTTTAAATTTTATATAAAAGCTGATTATTAAGCAATACTTTAAAAAAAGTTTTGCTACCATATTAAATATGAAAATATTCATGGATTTTAAATAGGCCGAAAACCCATTGTTCCTAAAAATTAACCCTGCCGGAGGACAAACCGCGTAAGAAGAATATCACACAGGACTGCAATGCAGCCTACAGAATGACTCTTAAAGGATCAGCCCAAAATATACCAGAATCGGCCTGCTGCACTAACAGTTAGGTTTCACCTGGCATAGAATGGCCAAATCTCAAGAGGGCTCTTCCACCCGAACAGGGTTTTTATATATTATTTAATATACCAGATAATTTATTGCATCGGTTTCTCCTGCAGATCCCAAAATAATTTTTAAATCAACAGGTTGAGATCTGTATGCAATTCCATTAATCAGTATCTCCACTTCTAATTTTAGAGGCAAAAAAGGCTTACTATGTATAGAGTACTTAAAAGACCCCGGCCTGTTAAGGCTTCCTGATGGAGAAAACTTCTTATAAATCTTACTATTAGGCTTAAAGTAATGGATAGGTTCTATATCAAGTACCATTTCTTTGTTAGTAACAACATACTCTGATTTTCTGTTCCAGCCTGTTGCATCTTTAGGTTTTTCCTGATAGAAGCCTGATTTCCTTATATATCCACTCTTATATCTTTTGCGCTGTTTATAACGCTTTATAATAATTTTTGGCTTGTGTTCCTCAATATCTATTCCGCCAATTAGCTTTACGTACAGCTTTTTATAAAATACCTCTCTGCCTAAAACATGAAAATAATTGTCTATTTCCTGGGGATTATCCGATTGTAAAGATTTGATAATTCTATGTCCTGCAGATGAACTTTCAATTTCATTTGCAATATAAAAGTCATAATAGTCGCGATACGTTTCACTAGTAGGTTGAACCGAAAGCCCGAAATTAAATTCATTTAAATGAACATAGGCGTCTATGAGTTCGGAAAACTGGCTCTGTGTAGGCCGGTCTCCGGTTTCAAAATATGTCTTAAGTTCACTTCTGGTCGTTATATCTTCCATTTTATGTTTTTAAATAGTTTCCTGGTAATTAATGATTAAAAATATTCGTTCAGCGATTAAAAATTTATGACTGATTTTATTGTTTACTATCTATCTCATTTGTAATTAATCTTACATGATATATTTAAATAATTATAAAATTCAAACAAATAAGCTTATCGAAAAAGAATAATCTTAAAGACAACAGCAATTGAAATATTCATTAAAAAACATTCAAAATCGTTATTTTAAATAAAAAAAATAACAAACTAACTTAGGAATATCTATGCATCGATTTCGTCAGATTCATTTTACAATTACAAAATTCAAATATTAAAATCTAAAATAAAAATATTGGATTATGCTTGTTCTGTAGTTGCAGTTGTCTTTATAAAACCGAATAATTATTGTGCCAATAATAGCCCCAACACAATACCCACAACAAAGCCAGCACCACCGTATAGTAAACAGTTTCTTTTACGGGAGGCAACAAGCTGTTGCTCCCGTACTTTAATTTGCTTTTCAGTAATAGATAACGTTTCTTCATAAAGCTCACTCTGCCTTGACATATAAATAATTAGCGTATCCTTCTGCTTTTGTATCTCTACACATCTATCAAGGTTCTCCTCTACCTTATTTTCCCTAAGCCTATCATAATCAGCTAGGTCTATTAACACTTTCTTGGCAATTTCTTTAGATATTACCACACTATCTTTTTTAATACCGTTCTGTGAGCTTGCGTGCCAGGCTGTCAGCATCATCAGTATTACCAATATCTTTTTTAATCTGTTCATAATGCTCATCATTACGTTTTGCTTTAGCAATATCATCATAAAGCTTTTTTTGCTTTTTTTCAATCAGGGTTTCCTTCTTCGTTTTCAAAACCTCTATACTATCTATTTTATTTAGGTTTTTCGTTTTTAGATGGTTAAGGTCTTCATATTGTTTTTCCTTTAAGTCATCTATTTCCCTTCCTAAAAAATACATTCGTGCCCCCAAGGTTACTACGATAAACATCATAACCACAATATAAAACAGCGCTTTATCCTTCATTTTCAATAAAAATAATTACTTTAAGGTTTTCAACATTTCTATTAGCTCTGGCTGAGGGTGTACGTCAGACTTATCCGGTCGGAAAGAGACATGTGCCCATATTCCCTTTTCACCACTTAGAGCCCGTTTGTTAAATTCGAACATAGAGTCTCCTTTAAAATCAAGAGGAATACTATATCTGTCGCCCCAATATATAAGTAGCTCTTTTAATGACGTTAGTTGGGCTTCTGTATATTTCTCAAAGTATTTATATCCTCTAAACCCTTTTTCATAATACACCACATCATTTTGCTTAACCTCCTGACCTGAAAATGAGTAATATTTTGAATTTTTACTGGTAAGTGCACCCCAACTATCAAGCTCAACCCCTATAAACTCTTTGTTTAACTTGGTATTTATAGCCGGAAGACCAAACTGGCGAAAATGATTTTGCGTAATGCCTAAATGATGCGCCCAATATTGGGATGAATACAGCTGATGTATTCCACCATCCCTTGCTATAATAATAGGAGTAGCCACACGTTCAGGGCTAGATTTCCACCATTCAATATCATTGGAAACCGAATCACCAGACACAGTATGGTGTAGTACTACCCCCTTTTTAGAAGTTACTTCCTTATAATACTGGTTATCAGGAAAATCATGACTTATTGTTTTCATATCCATAATGTTATTTTAAACTTCTTCATCTTTGTTTTCAACATCTTTTTTAAAACGGTCTTTATAGGAATTTACTCCGTATGTTTTTTCTATATAAGCCTGCACAGCTTTATCAATCCAGTTAGGAAGATTAGTGCTTACCATTTTTAAAAACTTATCATAACCATAACCTAAAACAAAAAGTACCCCGGTAGAATACCACTTATCATTTACATTAGCTTTATGCATAGCATAGCTCATAGTAAAACCTACTATTATCACAATCAATAATGTCACTAAATGCTCCCAAGGCTGCTTTTTTTCTTTGTTTTGAATTGAAATTAGCACCCTTAACAACCCTCCTGAAAATGCTACTGCAGTACCGATTAATAAAACCTTAAAATTTTCTAAATTCATTCTTAATCATTTAGCCTATAAATACTATCTAAGAAGCTTTTGCTTTTCCTAATGTTTTGACTTTCATTCAAATAAGCCAAATCATCTATAAGATCAGCAATATCCCTCTCAGGCTCTTTAAACTGTCCCTTTTTTTTCTTTGATGTTTTATTTTTTTTCCCCATGGTAATTTTCAATAAAGTTATTTGTAGTAAATAAATTACTTAAGCTAAGCCTTGTACAGTAATTGGTTTCTGAAAACAGAATCTAATTACCCATAAGGCTGTAGCAAAAGCATATTTGTAATTGCAAGCTTTTCTTTTCACAACATGTATTTTTAGTCCTAAAATTCTTCATTAGCTTACTTAATATAGTATTCTTGCAAATTGAATTTTAGGTTAATAACACATATCAATGGTTTTTAAGAAATACACCTTCTAAGAATTTCATATAAGCATATGTCATTCCTTTAAACCGTTAGTTTCATTAATAAAATTTGATTCTGATTAAGGAATTGCTCCCAGGCAAATCCAATCGTTTTTTTTTAGAATTACAGAAAACTTATTTCGAGGTTGTAACATTAATAGATATCCCTATCATCAGTAAGAATATTGTAAATTGTACGCTCAGACAAAAACAACATCTCTGTTAATTCACTTACAATTACTTTCATTTGCTTACTTTGATTGTGTATCACATAATTAGACACAAACTCTCTTCTTTTTTCAATTAATTCTTTACTTCTTTTCATTGGTTCGTTTAAAAAATTTGGTTGTTAAATATTGATTTATTAAGTCGCAATGCTTTTATAAGATGGTTGGCTTAAAAGGCATTTCTTTACCAAAAAAAACGCTCTTTGTTCGTTTATATTTTTTTGGTTATTATTTATGGAAATCTCAAACAGTATCCTTCCTCCACAAATACAAGCAATATATCTGTAGAAAATAGACATTTTAAAAGTTGTCTATATTTTGTATATTTGTGTTTGTCCTGATTCCAACACTAACAAATATGTGCCTTTTGTTCGTTTATCCAAAACAAAAATGCGCAAAATTTGCACTTTTAATTAATTTATTAATAAACCAACAATCATTATGAATCACCTGGAGTTTAAATCAATCCGGAAAAGTCTAAAAATGAAACAATCCGAACTGTCAAAGTCTATAGGAGTCGGCACAAGAGCCATTCAGTACTGGGAAAAAGGTGAACGAAAAATACCGGAAACCACGGCTTTTTTTATGAGAAATCTGCTCTCAAAAAAACAGAAACTCACTAATGAAATTAGCCCACAAACTATGTCTATTACATCGCCGGTTATGAACGTGCATCTTGTAAATCAGTATGCGCAAGCCGGATATATTAAAGGTTATGCTAACAGGAAATACATACAAAGCCTGCCCACTATTCCATATGCAGATGACATAGAACACCAGGATGAATACATGTGCTTTGAAGTAAAAGATGACAAAATGGATGATGGATCTTCCGATAGCTACCTCGTGGGCGACATTTTGCTGTGCCGAAACATAAAGCCGGATTTATGGGTAAACAAACTACAGTATAATAAGTGGGATTTTGTAATTGTTCATAAGGAAAAGGGTATTATGGTTAAGCGTATTACTAATCACGATTTGGAAAATAATATAATAACACTGCACTGTTTAAATGACTATTATCCAGATTTTGAGATACAACTTGATGACGTTGTAAAACTGTTTAACATCATAAGCATTAAGCGCAAAAACCAAAGAAGATAAAACAACTGATTATCAAAAAACTTATAAAGAACCAAACATAAACGTCGGGCCGGTCGGCCCTTCGTTTTATGTTCTTATCAACCACCTTTCTATTGGATTAACCGGTTCTTATCTGCTTCAATAAAGTGCCTTTATCCTTAAGGCTAATTAGGCCATAAGCAGCGTTAAATACTTATAAACACGTTCTATTACCTAACTATATCATTTTTTAATGAATGCCAATTCTTAGGTAATACAATCTCAGAGCATCCGTTACCCGAAACCAATACACGTACCTCTTTAGTGAAATCTACTTTAACGTAATTATTCCTCACTATACCGGTTTTATCCGGTTTAACAGATACATATAGCCCATTACCTAAAAAGTCCCATTTATAATCATAATTAGCCATATTCTCACCTGTAATGGCGAAACTTACAGTAGTTATTGATGAACCTGCTTCAGGATCTCGTTCTATACTGGCTACTATAGTTACTTCTGGAGCAGGCAGTACCTCAACAGTACAATCTGTTTGTTTTGCGTTTACGGTAAATTCAATTTCTTTATTCAGGAACTCATCTTCAACAAGCCCAGGATTAAACATATACTGTCCATTTACTTTCTGTACGCCTAACGTGCTTGAGGTATTGATAATTGCTCCTGTAGTTTCATTTCTTACATACCCCTTTACAACACCGTTTGCAGGAGTAATTTTAAATATTACCGGGGCTGCATTATTACATAGGGTACTCATTGGAAGGCTCAGTGCAACATCTGATTTAGGTGTACAACAAACATATGGCAATGAAAAATCTGCTATTACGGCCTTACTTGCTTCCGACTCATAAACAACAACAAAAGTACCGCCGCGCTTTACCCCGCCAAGGTGTTCTATACCGGGGTGTTTCTCTATATAATCAGAGAAAGAAGCTTTAGAAACATCTTTGTTATCTAATAACTGAGTCAATGAAACCGCCATAATATCAAAACCAAGCTGATTGTCTTCCTTAATCTGCCTCAGGTTAGTAACTATCTCATCGTAATCACTTCCCTGGTGGCCTTCTATACGATAAAATGGTTTGTTGTATGATGTAGGTGTTTCCCTATCACCTTTTGTAGCCAGTAATGTTGTACTAAACCTTAAATTAGTACCCGATGCCCTGTTACGGGTTTTATCATAATCCCATGCTGCAAGAAGATCATTCGTTTCGGTATAATAAAACGGAATGGCTTTTTCCCCTAAAGGGCTTATAAGCTGCGATGGTGTTATCTTTACGGCTCCATTACTTAAAGTAATCGGCCCTTTATATGCCTGTACCTGCTGCCTGAAACGTTCTATTAGCAAAAGCAGCCTGCTATACTCCGTTTTTTCATTATCTAATGCAGGCGAACTATAAAACTGGTGCTTCTTATTATCAAATCGATCATCTGATGTTAATCCTCCTAACATTATATGTTTAGGAAAAGCATATACATCTGGAAAAGATTTCATAAAAGACTTAGACAGCTGTGCTACAATTTCTGCATATGTATCAATCAAATCTTTAACAGCCTCATAAGCATACTGAATCTTAACAGGCTGGGTGATAAGACTATTAATAGAATTTACAAATGCAGTCTCGTCAATAATAGTTTTACCCATCATTGTACAAATACTGTTTACACTTTCTATTATTGCAGCATAGTTGCTTTGGCTTATGGCACTACTATATGCCGCCCTTATGCTCTCTGCAGTATTTTGGGTTTTAGTTAATACAACCCTTTTAATTTTTTCTTCTCCCAGTAAATTAAGAAGTACTGGATGCGGAGAAACCGTATCTGCTTCTAATATTTTTTCTATACCGGCAACTGTGGTAAGTAACACTTTAAGATTCCTTACCTGCTGTATTCCATGATTGTCGCAATCTACACCCTTACACGGTTTTACTTCTTTCTCATAATCTTCAAGGTAAAGCAACAGACACATGTCTTCAAGATTATCAAAAGCTGTCAGGGGCTGAAAACCATCTTTTACACTTAGCCTGTCTGACAGTTCCCATAGCTCAATCTGATCCGTAGAGCTAACCGAAGCATTATAAAATGGCGGGTACATTACTTTATAATTATCATACGCTTTCCAGTGTGTGTAAAGCTTACCGCTAAAATCAATGGTTTTTAACTCACTTGCATCCGGGTCAACGTTTAGTTTTCTGGACCTGCTCTTTGTATTTAAAGTAAGTAAATCCCCATCGGTTGTAATGGCAATTCCCTGAGAGAGAAATATACTTTTAATTTTATCATTGGCATAGCCAAGTGTAGGCTTAAAACCACATACCACACCCACTCCCTGTAGCATAACCCTTGATAAGCGATCCTGATCTTCAAAAAAATCGAGAAACTCATTAAACTGATCATCATCGACTAATTGGCCTTTACTAAATTTCCGATATTCAGTTGATATGTATTCTAATTTATAACTACTTAATTCACTCATTGTAATTCATTTTTTAATGATTTATTCAGCTGGCATGTAAATCCTTGGGTAGTAAGTGCCCAAGGACTTACAGCAGCTATTCCATTAAGAATTGTTAAGGAATATTCCTTACTATACCGTTATGGTTTTACTTCTCCGGTACATGGGTTTATCTTCAAGAAATTGTTTGTAGGATAACCATCATACATTGGAGTTGTAGCATCAGCAAGGAATATCTGGGTCCATGCCACACCGGTATGGCAACCGGTTGTTGTTAATGCACATTCTAACGAGAATGATATAAATCCGTCTGTAGATTCTGCTGCAATACTTTCTGCTTCGCTTTCAGATATAATAATCTCATTGTATCGGTTTGCAGTATTTGTTTCACCATCAGGATAATTATACGCATCATTATCACCACCGGTATTACTCAAATGAATATTACCCACTACACCTTTAGGATTTGCCCTAGCATTAGTCAATATTATACCATTACCTTTCAGGTTAAAGTTAGCTTGATTACAGCCGTGGCTCGGGCTTACACCCTGCTTGTACTGTATAACAATCCTCATGTTATTTAAACACGCTACTGTAGCCTGTCCTATTAGTTTTATAGGCTCTGCTGTAAATACATTGCTACAGCCGGTATCAACATTCGTAACGGTAAGCGTAGGGTTATAAGTATCTTCCTGACTGGCAACAAGGTTATATTTGTGCGTCATCGATGTATCACCGGCAGATAATGAAGCTGGCGTTGTTACAGGTGTACCGTCTCCATAATTCCATGAATATTCTAGTGTACCCAGGCCTGAAGGTACAGTAACCTTGAAAGTAACAGTAGCATCAGGATCATCAGTATCAGTACTGTAAGCTATGCTATCTATAGTAAAGGTTATACCCTTAGGCTGTGCATGTACTTTAATAGTAGTATCTACCGGATCATCGTTTACAGTAAACGTAAGGGCTTTTTCCTGATGTGCAGCACCTACCAGTGAAGGATCGAAGTAGTTTTGTCCGCCTACCTTAGTAATAGGTGTTAGCTCCGTATTGCCGTCAAATACCCTGATTTCGCCATCAAGCGGAAGAATAGTAACCGGTATTTTCTCATCATTTTCACACAATGCTGTAGCAGGCAGTACCAGGAATACAGGATCTTTTTTAGTACAGCACAAGTATGGTGTAGCAAAGTCTGCAATAACTTTATTACTGGTTTCAGATTCATATATCAGGTAAAAAGTACCTCCTTTTGGTACACCGGAAACGTGTTCCAGTCCTGAATTCCGCCCTAAAAAGTCGCTTAAAAGTTCAGATACCACATCCTTTTCCTTAGCCCTTTGCTTTACAAGTGAAACTCCCAGCGTTGATGTTGTGAAATCAACATCATTCAGCAGTTTTAATTGTTCATCAAGATCTGAAATGCTGGTCAGTGTATTTTGTGTATCTGTTGTCTGGCTAACTACATCACGCGAAATATTACTTAGTTTTACCCTTAGGTCGTTAATAGACAAGGTTGATGCCGTTGTTACTGTAGTTGAGGTAGTTGTACCTTTTTTTAAAACCAGCGCCACAACATCAAAAGCCAGCCCATAGGTAGATTTAAGGTTGTTAATATTTTTCAGGGCAATTTTATAAGGAATACCTAAATGTCCTTCAATCCTAAAAAAGTCATGGTTGTCTATATTATACCATAATGGGGTTTGCACAAACGCCGCTGAAGAAAGGTTACCCGTATGATAACTTAGGTTATAGGTTTCCTTACCGGTCTGTGTCCTGTCAAAATTCCATTTTTTAAGCAGGTCAGTAGTTACATTGTAGTAAAACGGAACTGCTTTTTCTCCAAGTGCTACATCCTGGTTTGAAGGCGTAATCTTTATTGGTCCTGTAAACGTCCTGAATTCATTGATTTTCTGCACAAAACGATTTGCCAGCAAAACAAGCCTCTCTTTATTTTCATCAGCATCGGTATTTATAGGCGAACTATAAAAATCATGCCTGTAATCAGTTCTTTCTCCCAGGCTTAGTGAGGCACCTACAGGCCCCAGCATAAGGTGCTTAGGAAATGAGTTAATATCCGGGCAGCATACACTTTTAAGATGCAGTATTAGCCCCCTGATTTCATTATAAGTATCTACAAGGTCTTTAAGAAGATCATATCTATATTGATAATGAATATCTGAGTTTGCTACATTTAGCGAATCTGTAAGTATATCTGTAAATGCAGCCCCTGAAAAGTCTAAATCAATACCAAAGGCATTGGCTATATTTGTAAATCCATCTTTTAAGCTCGTAATAAGGGAAGGAGACTCAATAGCAGTTTTAAATTTAATCCTTAAGTCATCATTATCTACAACTTCTGTATCAAGTATTACCCTTTTTACCTCAAGGGCATTTAAACTGTCATACAGCTCTTCATAGCTATTATGAAGTTTATAAATACTATCAATGTTTTTATCTGTTCTATTAACTATTACCCCATCTACTTCTACGCTGTCTGCTAAGAGTACCCTGAGTTCAGAAACCTGCTCAGCACCATTATTGTCACAGTCTGCACTTTCACATGGAGTTTCATCATTAGAATACGTCTCAAGGAAAAGGAGAAGTATTTTTTGTTCTAAATTTTGAATAGTATTTACTGCACTAAATTCTGTTTCATCTTCTCCTGCATTAACTAAAGCCGAATATTCTTCGTCAGTAAACAGCTCTAATAAAGTTATTTTAGTACTGCCGTTAGTAAAATACGGATATTTATATTTATCTGTATAATTCCTGTAATAGGTATAGTCTTTAGATTGTAAATCTATAGAAACACCATCTAATTCATTTTTACGCAATGTTACAAGATCTCCATCTGTAGTAACGCCCGCCCCTTGCGAAATATTAATGGCTCCTCTTGAACCCCCTGAAGCATTCGAAACAATTGCAGATTTAAAACCACAAATAATTCCTACACCGCCAAGCCTCGTTCTTGATAAACGGTCCTGGTCTTCAAAATAGTCAATAAATTCGTTTAATTGCCCTTCGGTTAACGCCTGCCCGGCGTTAAATTTCCTGTACTGGGTTGTTAAATTATCTAATTTAGTATTCATTGTTCTTTATTTATAAGTTTGATTGTCCTAGTATAATAATTCCGTCCAAGTTATTGCCTTCATCTTCCACAGCACAGTCTAAGAGTCTTCCCGGCCTGTAAATGTTGTTTAAGTCATTTAATGCCAGTATTAGTTCTTTGGTACTATTAGATAAACTATTTACAGCACTCCTTGATTTATCTAAAAGGAATTTCTCAAAGGTTTTTTCAAAATTAGACAGGTCACTTTGCGCGGTTGCTATCTCGCCTTGCCTGTCGCCTACCCAGCAAATTTTTGCTAAAACATGGGCAGGAAGTTCTTGCCTTATAACAGTTTCTGCATAACGCCTGAAATCCGGGTCTGAGAAGCGGTAAGTATACCCGGGTAGTACTACACTAACACGATAAGAGTAAGGGTCAAAAATATCAGTCTCACAATCTTCTTCACAACTATCCATTAAATTCGATCCTGAGTCTCCATCCTCTGTATCCTCTTCATCGTCAAACATAACAATGAAAGTATCCTCAAGCGCCATACAACCTATTCCGTCTACGAGATTATAATCTTTAGCGGAAGGCTTTAACATTAAATGCTCTACCAGGAAAATTCCCTCTTCTGTAAAATCATACTTAAGGTACTCTACAAGATCAAGGATACCCTTCTTCAGTGTTTCCTGAGTTGTATAAGGATTAGTAAGCTTATGGGTAGCAATGATATTTTGCGGTTCAGAATCATCCAGGATTTCCAAATAAAAATTGCCGTTTGCAGATTTGTGTATCCTTATGTTTCCTATCACCTCACCTCCATCAAAATCATTTTCCAGACTGTTCTCCAAATCTTCCTGATCTATCTGTATCGTTTGGTATATTGCTTCATTCAAAGCTCTGGTAGCAGAATATTCAAGCTGATACTCATTTACAGAACATAAAACAACATTGCCATTAGCATCTTTTACTTTCCACTTATAAACATCATCACCATTAGTATTGGTGCTTTTTATAATTAGTACCGGCGAATTTGAAATATTTCTTTGCTTATAATTCTTAATTCCCAAAAGCCTTGCTATCCTTTTTTGTGCTCCCGAAATGTTATCTGTATTCCACTGTGATGATTCAGATGTTAGAGAATAATTATATCCCAGCCCCCTGTCTTCACTTAGTGTTTTATACTGCTGCAAAAACATTTCTTTATTTTTTAGCACAATTTCGTCGGCTGCAACACCATAAAGTGATTTCATTAAGAACGTATAGTCGCTAAACACTTCTGCAAATCGCGAAATGAGGTGATCCAGTACTTGATTTCTTCGCTCCACACTATTGTCTAACTCTTCATACAAAGAGTCTGTTAGCTTATCATCATCATCAGTTACATAATCTTTAACCAGTGTATCAAAATCCCTGATGTTTTTAAGAGCTTGTGTAAAATAGGTTCTCTTAATATCACTATTTACACTAAGTATATCTTTAACTTTTTCGAGATGTTTAAAATAGCTGGCTAATACTTTATCAAAAAACAGCAAGTATCCCTGTAGCTGCTTAGCAAGTGCCTGCCTAGTAACATCAGGATTTCCTATAATACCAGAAACGCCCACCCCGTATACATCAGGAAATTCATTTAAAATTGTAGCGTAATTAGCCAAATCATAAGACGTTCCTTCTGGCAAATCCGGTACTTTATTTAATGTTGCATCTTCTCGTAAAACCTCTTTTTCTCTTTCAATTGTTTGCAGGTATTCATTTACCTTTTTGCTATTAATATTTAAAGGAAGGCTTCCTTTAGTATAACTAAATGAGCTCAACTCACATAATACCGGTTTTTTGCCACTGTCTATACAAAGAAGCCATTCATCAGAGGGTTTTAGTGAGCCATTACATCCGGCAATAGAAATTTCCTTGATTTCCTTAACGCCGTCTATCTTCATTATTTCACTAATAATATCCGAAAGGCGTACTTCTTTCCTAAGTTGGCTATTTTTAAGTTCTTCTGTATCAATAAAGCCATTATTCAATAGTGGGCCATCAAAAATCTGATCCATTGTATACCCTTTATCCACCATTTGTTTAAGTGAATAAAAGTGTACCTCAGGAGACAGATAATTGTTAATGCTTGTTAGAACTTTAGCATGTACCAGTTCTTCATCGGCCTTATTCACAACCTCAATTCTGGCGCAAACAGCTATTTCCTGTGTTTCAATTGTTTTTATCTCAACTAAATCCTCACAAAGGCTTCTATTTGCATTATAAGCTTCTAATATTTTTATTCGGGTATTAGATTTGTCGCAATCATCTGCTTCTGCATCGCTTTCAAAACCCTCTCCATATTCTACATACAAATCATAAAGCCCTTTAATATTAAAGCTCTTTGGATTATCTACTCCCAGCTCGTCTTTAGTTAATCCTAACTTACCTGTTTTGCAATCAGCATACATAGCTTCAACACGCGGAACCAGCCAACAATTTTTTACAGCCCTAGCTGTACCCGACTTCAGGTTGATATCCATAAACAGTTTTCTGTAATCAAGTTCATTTAACGGCCTTGAAGGCAAAATCTCCTCGGCTTTAAAGAACTGCTTATCAATACCATTATTTTCTGAATACAAAATATCTTCAATATTAAGATTCATCCTCATACCGAGGTCTGTAATGGCATAACTTAAAATTTCGAGCGTAGTGATTCCTGGATCATGAGAGTTAAAATCTGTCCATAGCTTCCCTCCAAGCGTTTCTATGTATTCAATACCTGTTTTTCGCAAGAACTGAAAATCCGACTGGTCTTCAGTTTCTACTTTTTTAGATATACTAACATGATTATTTTCTGACATACCTTATGAGTTTTTATCTGTTTTGTTTATATACATACTTGTTCAGCAATTTTTACAACATGTTGTTTCGCCGATACTAATATGGATTTTGGTTCGGCTTCAATTAAGTATTGTTTCTGTAAAACATTATTTACATATACTTTCAGCTCATCTATATAATCCACATAATACAGTTGCTCTAAATAGTTAGTAAGCTGGTTAACATTAAGTTTAGAGTTAAACGAAACAGCTTCAAAATCGCCAAAAGCCCAAGGAGAGATATATTTTTTTATATCTTCATCCAGTTGTTTACTGTAGAATGCATCATCATATTCATCAAAGAATTTTGCCTTTATATTTATCCTGGCTTCTTTATAATCCGGATTAATAACCTGTGCCGTAACATGCATTGAGTTTAGTCCGTTTACATAATCCTGAATTTTATTAAGGGTAGCTCTGCTTACCCTTGGCTGATATATATCAAATGCGTTCTTGTTTTTTATATTAGGTACAACAACCAGAGTTATATAACCTGGCGCCAAATATGAATTTTCAGATGTGTGGTTAAGACATTTAGCCATAAACACATCAGGAAATTGCTGTAAAATCAGCTGCTCATAATCCCATAATGTTATGGCCCGGTTTTTATGCCTAAGCCTTTCGCTTACACGTCTGTAAAATGCTGTATCGCTTTCCTTGTATTTTCCGTCAAAGGAGTTATAAGGCTGTGTTACAGATTTTACCTGAGGTACTCTGGTTATTAGTTTAGATATTGTACCTGCCTCTAACCCGGTGTCAAGATGAGATAAGTCATTATCATTGTCCTGAAATGTTGATAGCACAGCCTGAGTATAAACACCCTGCATTTTACATACAGCATCATAACTTCTTTTAGTTACAGCTCTTAACCATATTAGGCCGGTGGTAAGGCTTGTATTATTTGTCCCAATATTATTAGGGACTTTAAATTTCAGTATACCAGACTCCAGGAATCTCTTAGTCTCATTTGTTATTATATAATCTGAAAGATCTATCCATGAATCATTAGACAAAATAGACCATTCAATATTTTCATTATCTTCAAAAGTTTCGGCTAATGGGTTTTCACTACCTTCTAAAACCTGAATAAGCAGTGAAACTGTTTCGTTTTCATTAGCAGCCTCTATACCTACATACAGTTCACCTCCCTCAGTGTGTACCGGCACAACACTTTTTGTTGCAACCTCTTTTTCATACTGCCCGAATGCATCTTCATGAAACAACTGAACACCTTCGTTCTTTACCGATTTTCCTTTACCGGCCGAACTCATTATAGTATACACGCTTCCTGATGCTGAATAGTTTAATTCAATGTCTTCCGCCACAGGAATATATGGCTCATTAGGAATTAGGACAGTATCTTTTGTACTTGTAATTGCCAGCGTATACAATTTTGGATAAACATCCTGTAATGCCGACTGTTGTAGTGTTAACCTTATGGCTTCAGAAGTATTAGCACTATGGCTGGTATTATTTACTGTAAAAGTGGTTTGATAACTATTACCATTTTTTTGGAAAAGTTGTATCCCTGTAGATTTAAGAGACCACTCCTTTTTCTCAAAAAGTGCTGCATTTGCTTTAAAATAGGTGTCATCTGTTACTACTGATGTATTTGGCGCTTTATCAAAGTCTGATTTTGTTATATCCTGGTTAGGTGATAATATATAGGCTTTGTATAAATCAGTAATAGATTGTGGTGTATTCTTCCAGTTAATAGTAAAAGAAGCACTATCCCATTTTTTGGCAAACATTTCCGGATATTTCATAAAAAAATTAGACCCGGTAATCGGCTGTGCTGTAAACGGATAATATGCTTTTTCAGCGTTTAATGCTCCATTATCATTTTCTATAGAAACTGATTTAACACCCTTTACATCTATATTAATATCTACGTTTTTTATTTCTTTTTCAGACAGGGCTGTATAAACATCATAGTATTTTACTCCATCAATAATAAATCGCACTACTGGTAAATCAGTATTAAAACTTTCAGCAAGTACCGCTTTATTATAATTAGCAATTGCCGGAAAATCTTTTAACAGTGTAAAAGTTAACTGAAGTTTTGAACTACTGTTTTCAGTACATTTTATGGCTGCTCCTGATAGCCACTCTTTTTCACCACTGCACAATAGTTTTATATTGTTTTGAATATCTGTAGTTGAAAATTTTTCAAGCTTAGTAGAACTATTCTCCTTAAAGCTTATTGTTACTGTTACAGTACGTTCTCCTTCCTTTAAATTAAATAGTGATGAAGCAATAGAAAAGCCCAGTTTTGCATTTTCAAGTTCCTTAAAATCTGAGTTATCTGTTTCATCAGAATTGTAGCCAAATGGCCACCAGTAATTACCTGCATCCGGAAGCTTTTCACTTATACCATCTAAAGTATTAGCTACCCTTGCCATTTTCAATTCCTTATTCTCAGCGTCATTTAACAGAGTTTTAAGTTCTGCTACTTTGGCCTGGCTTGCAATAAGTTCTTTATTGGTTTTAAAAATAAGTTGTTTACCGTTTATATCTTTTTGTGCGTTCAGTAATGTGCCTTCAGGTATTTTTTCCTGAACAGCTTTTTTAGCCAGTTCAAAAATTACATATGCCTTATCAGGAGTGGCTTCTTGTTTTTCAATCTGTAGTATTTCATTATAATAAAAATCTAAATGCCTCTTTGTAAGATTATTAAACTCTTTCTTTGAAAAATCTAATAGTTTTATGAAGCAAATAAATAAAGTAAGGTGCGGGGTAAGGCTACCATCCTCCTCATATTGGTTAACCAAGTCTGTAACCTGCTTTTTAAGAGATTTATATTCAACACTCTCCCTTCTCGGGATAGAATAATCATCATCACCTAAGAAAAAGCCTTCCCAGCTTCCGTTTGGTGTTGTAGCATCATTTTTATCAAAATAATTTACATGTTTAGCAAAATTGTTTGCAAACAGTAGCCAGTCGAACAAATCAAAATCATGCAATTCAAGACTGCCAGGATTTAGCTCTGTTAAAAAGCGTTGCATTTGCGATTTTCCATCACGATAATGCGAAAACGTATCTGTTTTTTTCATTTGTCTTTATTTAATTTTCTATAATAAGATGCAATACCCCTGATATGATTATTTTGGTTGATAATAAATAGGTTACAGCCTTTATCTGTTTTAATTAAATTTCGGTTGCCTCTCCTTTATAGAAAGGAAAAACAATATTGCTTCTTGTATTGGTATTTCTTATTTCATAATTCACCTGAATCAATACCTGTCCTTCAAGTTCATCCTTAGTATCTATATCAATACCCAAAAGGATTATCCTTGGTTCATGATATAATATGGCACGCTCTATTACTCCTTTCATACGGGTAATCAATGTCAGGTCTAATGGATTAAAGAGCATTTCCTGCAGGTCACACCCATAATCAGGAAACATAACACGCTCTCCCGGGCGGGTAGACAACAAAATGATAAGGCTATTGTTAATGTCCTCCTCGTCTGATGTCATCATTAGTGTTCCGTCTGTTTTATTAAACTCAGGCGGAAAACTCCAGCCTATTCCTAAAAAATCTGTATCTATTTTCATGCTGTTGTTTGTATTATTTTATTATAATAATTTGTACCAGTAATATTCCGCCTCCTCTGCAATCATTTGTAAATATGCTATTTAACAGGTAGTAAGAATTTCCCGGATGTATATTGACACAGCATTAACCACCTATTAAAACTGTGGCTTCGCCTGCAGATATAACACCTCCGTGTGTAGTAGTATCGCCTAACCTTGCCGCAGGCTTTCCCCCGATAAGTACGGTTGAAGACCCTGCTGCAATACTATCTGGCGGGCCGGTACATATTGCCATGTCTCCCACCCTTGCGGCGGGCATACCCCCTATAAGTACTGTAGGCTCTCCTGCCGGAAGTATAGGCCCACCTACATGTGGTACAGTGCCTGTAACCATTGGGCACGTGTGCATATCTGTAATTCTTGCTGCTGGTTTCATTTTCGTTTATTATTTTCAAAGAATAATACTTCACCTCCTCTTCATCGGTATCTTCCTGTAGATGTGCGTGGTGATGGAAATTATCTTTTAATTGATTTTAACTTGAGAGCCTTTAACAACAGTAACTGCTCCTGAAGATACCTCAAGCCCCGAACTGCCCTCAGCCTTAAACTGTGCACTGGCTTTAAGGTTTACATTTGCTCCTTCAAGATTTACATCACCCGAGGCTTTAATTTTTATATCGCCTGCACTCTCTATTGTAATACCATCTCCGTTTAGTGTAAGTACATTAGAGTGTTCATCTTCAATCTTAATTATATCGGCATTTTCATCAAGTGTTACTTTTTTACCTACCGGTGTTTCAAGCGAATAAGAAATTTTATCGTCGTTAAAGATCATTTTCATATTGCTGCGGGTAACAAATCCTTTTTCATGATTGTCATCAGTAGCAACTATTGGGGCGGGCTTGGCACTACTGTTAAGCATTCCTAAAACCACGGCATCATTAGGGTCATCGTTTATAAAGCCTATTATTACTTCATCGGCAATTTCAGGCCTGAAAAAAGAACCACGGTTCTCCCCTGCATCAAGCGTTGCTACACGAGCCCAAATCCCTTGGTCTTCGTTATTGATAATAGGTATCTGAACCAATATCCTGTCTTCTCCGTCTGGGTCTGACTCTAATTGAGACACCACACCTATGTGTAGTCCGCTTATAGAAGGTATAATCCCTGAGCCAGGCATTTCGCTTATGTCATACGTTTCAGAAAACCATGTTGGCGATAGCCCAAACTGTGCATCTACAAGCCAGTTCCCTCCCACAATTTCATGACGTACACCCGTAACATATATATTACCATTGTAGCGATCGCCCATACCTTGCAATTCCAGTAATATTCCAGGCTTTACTGAGGGGATTCCCTGAAATTTTACCCTACCACGTGTTTTAGAAAGTTGCTGGAAGGTTGCTTTGGCATTACTCCAGTCCTGTAGCTCTTCCTGTGTAAGGTTACCACCGTGTCTTAGCTGTAAATCCTCAACACTAAAGACTCCTGCCAGGTTACTTACTGAAAGATTTCCATTTAAAGTAAGTGCAGGATCCTGAGCTTCAGTTTCCACAAGTTCCTGGTCAGTGTAGCTCCAGGTAGCTGAGGTAATTTTATTAAACTGGTCTCGGGCATCAATTTCACCTTCAAACTCGTGAACTGAAGAACCATATGCTACCGTTTCTAGAGTTTTACCACTAAGCACTGGTTTTGAAACTTTTATTGTACCGTCATCTATAAAGCAAAGCTTGCCGTTTACCTGTGCTCTTGCAACCATAAAATCCCAATCAGATACCCGGTACTGAACCAGTTCTTTATGAGTGTTTGCGGTAGCTTCCACATCAGCAGTAACTCCACCATTACTTATCAGCTCTTCTATAATATCACTGTCTTTACTATCGTAGAAGTACTTACTCTTCCTACCAAGGGTCATCTTAACTGCTTTGTCCTTACACTCTACAATTAGGAACGAATTTCCATTTTTAACTTTTAAGTTGTGTTTTACAACAACACCTTTAAAAATGGTTTCCTCTTCAGAATGGTATCCTGCAGTAATTTCAATTTCACTGCCTGGAGTAAGTAATGTCTCATTACTCAACTTAAAGGTCTGCTCAGAAACGCTACCATCTAATAGTATAATTCGGGCATACGGAATCCTGTTTACCTCTTTTTCTACAACAATGCTTTTAACACCATATTTACCCGGCAATTCAGTACCGCCAGACATAATTTTAAAAGTTACCAGGTCGGTTGGTTTTGCTGTCTTTATGTAACCGCTGTTGTTCATATCATGATGTTTTTGCTACAGGCGGGAAATATATTTCCTGCCCCGGGGTTAATTGCCTGAAGTTTACAAGTCCGTTTACTTTGGCTACTTCCAAATAATATTTAGGGTCACCATAAATATTCTGGCACATCATTGGAAGTGTATCACTTGCTTTTACAATACGTTTATGAGTAAGATCCGGGGATTCCTTTTTAACCGTTTTATTCATAAGCTCTTCACTAAGCGACTCGGTAAATTTTGCTTTACCAATAGCTCTCAAAGGATTTCCTTCATTATCAAAGAGCTTATAATCTAATGTAAATTCAGATAATGTACCTTTAAACTCAAGCGTACCCCAAGTAATTACTACTTCATAAGGTTTATGAATTTTACCATCCATTTTACCTGTCGCTTTATAGAAGTCTGATATTTGAGTTTCCACCTTTTTTATTGCAAATGCTTTTTTATTGCTAAGTTTTTCGGCGATAGAATTCACTAGCTTATTACCGGAATTTTCCTGAGTTACACCAGTGCCATCAAAAAGAAATTCTAATTGTAAATCTGTGGGAGGAGATGCCACAAACCCTGCACTGACATTAGGTGTCCCATTTGCCTGCATTTCGCTAAACTTTGTCTTATAAGTCATAGAATAACTTGTAGGATTAATAAACACTTCAAAAGCGGTCTCACTAATTAGACTGGTAGCCTTGTATGTATTATCCTTATAAGTTGATATCTTTAGTTTTTTGAGCGGTCCTACCATTATCTTTCTTTTTTACGGTTTTCTATATTTACTGCCTGGTCTATACTATTACTTATTGCCTGCATAATCTGCCTATGATTTATTGAAGGATCAGTTGCAGTAGCCGAAGCTTTTTCGTCTACATTTATTTTTATATGTAGCTCCTTTATTTCTATTGGCATTTCATTTATTATTAATTCGTTATTTCATATTAATCACTAACAAACAGACACTTACCAATTTTTTATTAAAAACTAAACACACAAAGAGCCTCTGCAGCGTAGTGTATACAACTATACTGTAGGTCTTTTTTAAAAAGATTTTAGCTAAATATTTTGGTTTAGCTAAACGCACTTCATGTGTTTAGCTCTGTTGGTTCAAATTACAAGCTTAACAGACTTGTAGAAGGTATTGTAAAATATCTGTATTTAAGTTCTACGGTTTCTATAGCAAGCTTGTTTTCTTCAGCATTAAATTCTGAAACATCCCATTTTACCGGGTAAGCACCTACTACATTCCAAACCATAAGTGGTGCTGTTGATTCAGCTCCTCCATAAAGGGATACTATAAGGTCTCTTGGTTCAAAATCAAAGTTTTCCATAGCATTTCTGCACCATGTTATTAATCCTGAATTTACTATAAGCCCTCTTTTAAGAACTAAATTTGGATATTTAGGACGCAGGGGAAGCTGGTGTACAAACCTATTCTCTCCACCTTCTGCATACTCTTCAGTCCCAATTTCTGTAGATAAACCAGATACAGATTGAAATCTTGAGTCAATACCCTCTGTTGTTGATATTCCATTAACTATAAATGAAAAACTCGTTGGAGGATATAAAACAGCCATGATTAATTATTTTCAATAGTTAATCCTTCGTGAGCTACTTCAAGAGTTTCAATAGCCACTTCATTTCCTTCTGCCTTAAGATCTGTAGACTGCAGTTTTACCGGGAATGCATTTTTAAGCTTCCATGTAATGGCCGGACTACCTGTTTCATCCAGTAGGGAAATTGTAATGGTACGGCGCTCTACTGTATTTAGGTTGATGGTTTTTAGCCACTCATAGTATTCATTGTCGCGTTTAAAAGAGCCGCGTTTAAAAGTAATGTTAGGAAACTTAAACATACCCGGCATTTTAGTTTTACTAAAATCAGGACTGGCACCATGCCTGTACTCTATAGGGTCCATCTCTATATTCAGACCCGATACTTCCTGGAAGCCTACCTTAGTTCCACCCCAGTCTACTTCAAAATAAAATTTTGATAATGGATATTCATTCATAAATGTTATATTTTAATTGTTAAGTATTTTATTATGCTTCTTGTAGTTTGTGTGAAAAACGTAGTACAATGAATTCTGCAGGACGTACTGCTGCCATACCTATTTCAACAATCATTTTGCCTTCAAGTATGTCTTGAGCAGACATGGTTTGGTTAAGTCCTACACTTACATAATATGCTTGTTCTGGGGTACTGCCGGCAAGAGCACCACTTATCCACAGCTGGTTAAGGTAGTTTTCTATCATGGCCTTAACCCTTACCCAGGTCCTGGCATCGTTTGATTCAAATACAAAACGTTCTGTAGCCTTACTAACAGACTCTTCAACCATGTTAAACAGTCGGCGTACAGATACATACCTCCACTCGTTACTGTTTCCGTCAAGAGTCCTTGCGCCCCATACCAGGGTACCTTTACCTACAAAACTACGTATGGCGTTGATTGATTTACCTGCTGTAGTATCTATATTAAGGCTTTCCTGATCGCTGTGAGAAATTTTTACAGTAGGTGCCACTACATAATTAAGAGCTACGTTAGCCGGTGCTTTCCATACACCTGTAGCTGCATCTACTTTTGCATAAACACCCGCAATGGCAGATGAAGGTGCAAGAACAACAGATTTTGCTGCAATTGCTTTAACTGCCTGGTTATAAAGTGCAGAATTAGCATCTTTCAACGCTGAAAGTGTTGTCACTCCCGAATAACCGGTAACTGATACATTTGCATCCTTATAACTGTAACTTAGCGATGTTTCAAGATGTGGATAATAAGCAGCTCCATATTTTAGTCCTGTAGCACTTACGCCAGTCCTGAAAGCAGTTACATCGGCCGCAAGATCTCCAACAACATCCATAATAACAAAGCGGTCTCCCAGGTCTTCAGCCTGATCAAGGGCATCGTTATAAAGAACATATGCATTAGTAACGCCTAAAGCTTCTGCTTCAGGGAATACAATTAGAGTAGGTTCGTCTTCTTTCCTAAGAAGATCCAGTCCGGCTTTTAGTTTGATTTTATCTATAGAATCCTCATAATCGCCTACAGAAACAATATAACAAGGACCACCGCCATTAGCAAAATACATTTGTAGGGCGTAGTACATTTTATAATCGCTTATTGAACTTTGAGTTACAGTTGCCGTAACTGTATTGTCTGATACTGCAATAGAAATACCGCTAATCTCTTCATAAGCTGCACCAAAAAGGGTTTCATACTCCATAAGTGAAGTAATCCTTGTAGGTTCATTTAGTGTACCTTTTTCAGTATAACCTATAAACGCAGGTATAGCTGTTTCAACTTGAGCAACTGATGGTGGAAATTTTGAGATTTCCTCTACATAAACTCCTGGTGTTTTGTAATTCATTTGATATTTAATTTAAAGTTATTTATTAATTGTTTTCAATAGTCAATCCTTCGTGGGCTACTTCAAGGGTTTCAATAGCCACTTCATTTCCTTCTGCCTTAAGGTCTGTAGATTGTAGTTTTACAGGGAATGCATTTTTAAGTTTCCATGTAATGGCCGGGCTTCCGGTTTCATCCAGCAGGGAAATTGTAATGGTACGGCGCTCTACTGTATTTAGGTTGATGGTTTTTAGCCACTCATAGTACTCATTGTCGCCTTTAAAAGAGCCGCGTTTAAATGTAATGTTTGGAAACTTAAACATGCCCGGCATTTTAATTTTACTAAAGTCAGGACTGGCACCATGCCTGTACTCTATAGGGTCCATCTCTATATTAAGGCCCGATACTTCCTGGAAGCCCACCTTGGTTCCGCCCCAGTCTACTTCAAAATAAAATTTTGATAATGGATATTCATTCATAAAAGTTATATTTAATTGTTAACTATTTTTATTATGCTTCTTGTAGTTTATGTGAAAAACGCAGTACAATAAACTCTGCAGGGCGTACTGCCGCAATGGCCACCTCTATGTTCATCCTGCCTTCATTTACATCTGTATCAACCATAGTACCATCCGGTATCCCAACTCTTACCTGGTAAGCCTGCTCAGGTTTGCTGCCTGCAAGTGCTCCGCTCATCCACAGCTGGTTAAGGTAGTTTTCTATCATAGCCTTAACCTTTACCCATGTGCTGGCGTCATTTACTTCAAATACAAACCTTTCAGTTGCGTTTTGAACAGATTTTTCAATCATATCAAAAAGTCGGCGTACAGATATATACCTCCATTCATTGTCGTTTGAATCAAAGGTCCTTGCACCCCACACCAGGGTACCTTTACCAGAAAATGTACGTATAGCATTTACTGATTTACCTGCTGTAGTATCTATGTTAAGATCTTCTTGCTCCTCATCAGAAATTTTTTCGGTTGGTGCTACTACATAGTTAAGCCCCACATTAGCTGGCGCTTTCCATACACCTTTAGTACCGTCTGTTTTTGCATATACACCTGCTATAGAAGACGAAGGAGGCAAAACAACATTAAGAGCTCCTATTAGTTTCTTTATTTGGTTGTATAGGTTAGAATTTGTTGTTTTAATAGAATTTAGTGATACGCCGTCCGCAGCACCTTTCTCATCTTTAGCACTATTAACAGCCGATATTAAAGCCGTAATATGAGTATTTACTGAGGCATTTATGGTACCATTTACAGCACTTGCCTGATTAAAATCAGCAACTACATCAGTTGTAGATACATGACCGTCTGCGGTTAGGTTAATCTCATCAACTATAGCAATAACCTGTTCTAAAAGATCTGCTACTACTGCTGCACCCGTTGCACTTGAAATTTGAGATTGTAATACAGTTAGTTGATTCTTTTCATCAACAAAAAATGGCTGTGATGCTGTTGTCTGTAACCCAGTATGTTCAATATTTGCATCTTCGTTGAAGGTATAATTCAATGCAGTTTTAAGGTGAGGGAAATATGCAGCCGCCTGAATTGAACTTGGCACATTATCCCTAATATCCTCTATTGTGGTAGTTTGTGTTACTGCATCTACGTTTAAATTTCCTTTATAAGTATCCAGTATAACAAACCTGTTTTTTAGCGTTTCTGCTTTGCTTATAGCATCCTGATAAAGTGCATAAAAATCCACTTCTTCAAGATTTACAGCATCAGGGAAAACAACAAGTGTAGACTCTTCAACGCTTTCCCAGGCGCTTAAAGCTGAGGTCTTCCAAGTAGTGTTAATAGGTGTGGTAGGGTAATTGCCTACTGAAACGATATAACATGGACCACCACCATTAGCAAAATACATTTGCAATGAATAATACATTAAAAACGTTGCATCCGGTTTTTCAAGTGTTAACCCGTCTACAGTATCATGCAGTACTATTTTCTCTTTATTAGCACCACCAAAATACGTTTCATACTCTACAAGAGATGTTATCCTTTTCGGTACAAGAGCTGCAGGTGATGTCTGGGTATATCCTATAAAGGTAGGCACAGCTGTTTCAACCTGAGCCACTGAAGGCGGAAACTTTGAAACCTCCTCTACATACACACCCGGTGTTTTAATTTCTGACATGTTCTAAAAATTTATGTTAATATTAATTTTCTTGTTCTATTTTTTGAGTAACTACATCTATGGTCTCAATTGTTACAGCATCTGTTTCTCCTTCTTTTTGTATTTTAACGATACTTAATTTGTAAAATGCAGATGGTATTACTTTCCCTCCTAATAATCCCCACACATAGCTTAGCTGCTCAAATGGAAGCGGATGCAGCTGCGCTTTAAATGTAAAATCGCTGGTAGGGCTGGTAAAGTTTTTTTGAGTTTGAACAATTTCAATAACTTTAGAAATATCTTTCAGTGCTATTTCGTAGTTATCCCTGTTTGCACTTACCATTACGTATAAATTTAAATAAGCAGGAGGATTTACTTTAATATATTGCTTGGGGGCAGTGCTTACAAGTTCGTATCTCGGGGTATTTTTCAGGGCTGGCTCTTCCTGTGCATTTAATAATGTAATAACTACTTTATTGGTTATAGCCGATGCATCATTTTCTTCCCTGGCTATATTGTCTATTACAACTTCAACCGGATCTACCGTACCTGATTCCGAATCAGCAGAATTTAGTTCGGTATCAAGATTATCTTTTAAAACTTTTAGTACTTTATAAATCATGATTTCTCTGTTATTAATTAGTTCGGTGCAAACATACAATGAGCTCTAATCAAAAAAAGAATATTTTGGGCTCCTAAAACAGTCTTTGCAGTAAACTTGCTTTTCAACAGATTTATATGCAGATTATCGGTAAAACATTAGTAAAATGGGACATTAATAAACATCCGGTGTTATTAATATTTATCAGAACAGCTTTTTTTTCTATGTAAATAATGCATATTTTTTTAAAAACATTTTAGTAACATTTTAGCAACACAAATAATAGTGTTGTAAAAAAATACCGACATTTTTTACAAGATTAATTAGCAAACTATATAACTGGAGACTAAATGTGGAAAACTAATTTCTTTTTGCTGCAAAGACAGAATACTTACAGTTAATAATTATACCACAGAGACGGCATCTAATAATTTTGGACTTCTAATTTTTAATAATAAATAAAATGAAATTAAAAGACCTTTTAGAGAAGCGTAATGAAATTGCAAACGGCCATTTTAATGAACTACGTTCAAAAATGGGACTTGTACAAAAAGATGAAGAGCAGATTTTTTTAAAGAGGGAAAAAATATGTGACGCATGCCCCCTTAAAAATGGTAATAGCTGTAATACCCTTTTATGGATAAATCCACTAACACTGGAGGTGTCAAACATGCCAAAAAAAGGTTTTATAAGAGGATGCGGATGCAGGCTTACCGCCAAACAAAAGTCTAAACAAAGTAGTTGCCCAGCTGGATTTTGGGGTGGTGAGTTTGAATAATTAATAGAAGTGATTAATAGAATATTTTTTTATTGTGGAACAAAATCATATCATACATAAAGTTGTTGTAGAGGTATCTGTTAATAACAAAGAAAAAGCATTTGAAATTAAAGACAACATTAGCAGCTTTTTAACTATGGATATCTTCCCAAAAATTGAAAGCTGTTTAAATGATTTTCAGGCTAAGTTACCTTCCCACGTAATACAAATTACGCGTTTAAACGTTAATATTGACGAAAGCCATACCTCACTAAACACCAACCTTGAAAACAGCATTACAACATCGTTTAATAATGAAATTACTGAAATAGTTAACACTAAATTTGATAATGAAAGTAGTTTACATAAAGAAATAAGTCTTTTAAAAAAAGAAGAACAATTGCTTCAAACATTTCTTCATTTTTTAAAATCAGGCTCAATTCCATGGTGGGATTCAACTGAAAAACCAATAGCTATTTTAGAGCCCAAGATGTTTAATAAAATTGTTTCTTCAAATGGTTTTGCACACAAACTTGTCCATCTTATGCAAAATATTGAAGTGGAGGAGCGAATAATTAATCAACTAACTGACAATCAAATAAAGCAGATTTGCCAAAAAATAATTCAAAAAAACGTACCTATATCGCTTGAAATTAACCTTCTAAAAAAACTGTGGAAACAGTTTAATGCAGATAGGAAATCAGTATGGTCACTGATTTTAGATATATCTACTATTTCTTTTTCAAATACCGATAAAAGCCTTGAAAATTATATTAAAGAGAAAATTATGAAAATGTTCTCGTTGTCAACAGGAGCAAATATAACCGGGACAGAAAATGAAATTTGGGAAATTATATTGACTATTTTTCCTTCAATAGATAAAAATGACAGAGTAATTAATGTAGCGTCTAAAAATAATAAAAGTAATAAAATTAATAAAAAACTAGAAGAAACAGGACTATCTGTTACAGGAGAAGAAGAAGGCACTACTCTAAAAAAAAGAAACGAAAAAGAAAAGGAGAATATAATTGATGACAATCTTCTAAAAGAAAAAGAAAATTTCATCAACATTCCACTTAAAAAAACAAGTTTAAACAATAGTAAAGAAAAAACTGAAGCATATGAAAACGGTTATCATGTACAAAATGCCGGACTTGTAATCATACACCCTTTCATTAGCAACCTATTTAAGCGATGCAATCTGATGGATCCTAAAACAAAAAAGCTTACTAAACCAGAAGTATGTATACATTTGCTTCATTACATTGCCACAGGTAAAACAAATCAACCCGAAAGTAATATGTTATTTGAAAAATTTCTGTGTAACATCCCTCTACATAAAAGCATTAATAGGCATGTAAGGCTTTCCAAGAAACAAAAAGCTGAAGCCGATAAAGTTATTGAAGCCGTACTTTATAACTGGGATGCGATGAAAAAATCATCAGTAGGGTTATTACAATATGAATTTTTGCAACGCCAGGGCAAATTAACACTAAAAGATACTCAGGTGTTAACCCTAGAACGAAAAACACAGGATATTTTAATGGATAAAATGTCTTGGGGATTAGGCCTCATTAAGCTACCTTGGCAAAAAAAGTTTATATACATAAATTGGTAAATTTGCAGTAATATTTAATTAAATCAATACACTTATCAATATTCTTTTGGGGCAAAATCGGTGCAGTCTCATATACTGATGATATAAAACATAGCGATGACCAAGGTTTCAGGACTTAGGTTCAATCCCTCTAACGCCTTTTGCGAATTGCAAAAGGTGTTTTTTTTTTTACACCCACAAAAAAAAAAACGCCTTTTGCGAATTGCAAAAGGTGTTTTTTTTTTTACACCCACAAAAAAATCTTTTAAAGGCAAAAACACGAAACGTGATTTGGCAGGCTATCCTCTAACCATTCCGGCAGAGCCATTAATTCATTTATTATCAAACTATTAACAGAGTTAATTAGATAACATTTCAATAATAACCTTTTTAGAATAAGAATAATTTAATTATATAATTAAAAATAAATACGCACTTAAAATGAAATTAAATTAAAATTTTAACCTTATTTTTTACATTTTAATTTTAATTTATATATTTTTAACAAAATCAAAAACTTACCTAAAGAACTTAACTTTAAACAAATCGCTTAAAAACAAACAATGCACCAACAAATAACAGTAACTATAAAGATAAACAACACAATACAAATTAAAACTTCAGAAAAACTTCAAAATTGATTCTCATTTTCGTCTTAAATTCTTAAAATTTCACCATTGATGCTTAACAACCAAATGAATTACCTATCGGGAGTTTTAAAAGAAATAAGTAAAAAAACAAATACTAATTATTGCGGAATACGATTCACTTGTTTTATTCCTCCTTTATCGTTTCTGTTAGTAATAATAGTATATCTATACTATAAAGATGCCTTAAGCGTGCATAACTACATAGAACTTCAAAAATCCTGGTTCATTTCAATTAATGCCAAACTATCGCAATTTCCGAACCTGGAATACAACCTCACTCAATTGGGCGATGCACTGATTTTCTTATCTCTATTGAGCATTTTAATTATTTACGTGCCAAAAATTTGGGAAGCTCTATTATTCTCCCTGTTGATTTCGTCTGTTTTTTCATGTACATTAAAGAAAATCATTGCCGTACCAAGGCCTGCAGCAGTTTTTAATAACAGCAGTTTTACTATTATTGGTAAAAAATTATGCTCACATAGTCTTCCTTCAGGCCACTCAATTACAATTTTTGCAATACTTACGCCATTACTGTTTGCATTTGCACCAAAAAAACCTTTAAACAAAGCATTATACTATATAGGAGCTATATGTATAGGTATTCTTATTGCCCTATCCCGGGTAGGTGTTGGGGCACATTATCCTCTTGATGTTGTATTTGGGTGCACTATAGGATATATATCGGGAGCATCGGCTATTTTTCTGAGTAAAAAATATAAACTATGGTGCTGGATTGGAGACAGAAAACATTGTCCTGTATTAGTTTTAATATTTCTAACTTGTTGTGTATTTTTAATCACTAAAATCTTTAAAGAAAACTTAACCATATACTACGTATCGCTTTCGGCCTTACTGGCTTCTACCTACAAAATAACCTACATATATGTTAAAAAATAATATTACAATTACTCGATTTGTATTACTTATTAGTGCCACTATTTTTATACTGTTTCACTACCCTTTTTTCAAATTTGTATTTAGTAATGTTGACTATAAAAGCCTGAATGGTGTAATATTAATAATCAGTCTTGTAATCCTTATGCTGGTTGTTAATGCTTTTATGCTATATCTAATCTTCTTTTTATCCCGGGCTGTAGGCAAGGTACTGTTAGTCATGTTTTTTATAATTAATGCCTTAGCAGTATACTTTGTAAATACCTATGGGGTCATAATAGACGAAACCATGATAGGTAATATACTAAACACTAATTATGACGAATCAAGCAGCTTCTTTTCAATAAAACTGGTACTGTATGTACTACTGCTGGGCGTACTTCCCAGCATCTATATCATAAAAGTTAAGATAGAAAATGTGCCCGCAAAGAAGTTTTTAAAAACCTCATCGCTTACCCTTTTATTTATAATAGTTTTAGCCTTTGCAAACGCAACAAACTGGCTATGGATTGATAAAAACTCAAAACGCCTGGGCGGACTTGCCATGCCCTGGTCGTATTCTGTAAATACACCTTTGTTTTATATACACAAATACAAGAAAAATAAGAAAGAAATTATACTACCCAATGCTACTATAGCTGACAATAAAAAATCGGTTATGGTACTGGTAATAGGTGAATCTGCACGAAAACAGAACTTCTCGCTTTACGGATATAGTAAAAACACAAACCCATTACTTTCTAAAATTCCTAATGTATTTCATTTTGACGCCACATCCAGCGCCACATACACCACAGCCGGTGTAAAAAGCATCTTAGACCATAAAGACACAGGCGACCTATATGAAATTTTGCCAAACTACTTATACCGAAATAATGTAGAAGTTATATGGCGAACCACAAACTGGGGAGAGCCGCCTGTACACATAAAAGACTACCAGAAAAGAGACGATTTAAAATCTAACTGCGCGGTAAACTGCGACTATGATGAAGTATTACTGGCCGGACTTAAAGAACAGATACTGGCCAGCAAGAAAAATAAAATATTAATAATACTGCATACAAGCACCAGCCACGGACCTACTTACAGTAAAAAGTATCCGGCGCAATTTGAAACCTTTAAACCGGTTTGTAATAGTGTAGAATTAGGTAACTGCTCTCATGATGAGCTGATAAATGCCTATGACAACACTATTGTTTATACCGATTATATTTTGTCTAAGGTAATAGAAGACTTAAAAGAACTTAAAGAATATAACAGTGCCATGATGTTTGTATCAGACCATGGGGAATCTTTAGGTGAAAAGAATTTGTATATGCACGGAGTACCTCTTAGCATAGCACCAAAAGAACAATATGAAATTCCTTTTATAGTTTGGATATCAGACAGCTCAAAACAACTTAAACCCGAAAATAATTTAACCCAACACCATGTTTTTCATAGTGTACTGCATTTCTTAAACATAAAAAGCCCTGTCTATGACGAGCAGATGAATATCTTTAAAAATTAAAGCACCTGCACCATTAGGATGAGTAACGCTATATACAGCAACCAACATACTGTAAGGCACCCCACGGTGTGCCTTACTTTTTATAGTACCGCATGCAGCTATGAAGTTATGACTAGTTTATAGCCGCAAATTCTAATGATTATGAAGCGGCGTAGCTTACATACCAAAAAATAAAAAACAATGATAATAACAGCAATTACCGTGTATCTCATTATTGGAAAAACATAAAAAAACCTCCGGCAAAAATTACCGGAGGCTAACGTATATAAAAGCAGAAATTAATTCTTACTTGATAAATTCAATTTTCTGTGCCTCTTCAATGTTTACACTATCAAAGAAACCCTGCTCGTTCATCCATTCGTCGCTAAATACTTTGCTCATATAGCGTGAACCGTGGTCAGGGAAAATAAGTACTACATTACTGTTTTCGTCAAACTCGCCTGCTTCGTCATACTGTCTGGCAGCCTGAAGCGTAGCACCACTGGTGTAACCTACAAACAAACCTTCAGTCTTAGCTATATGGCGTGCAGAATGTGCGCTGTCTTCATCCGACACCTTCATGAACTGATCTATTACATCAAAATCAGTTGCAGTAGGTATAAGGTTTTTACCAAGGCCTTCTATGCGGTAAGGATAAATCTCTTCGCTGTCAAACTCACGAGTTTCGTGATATTTTTTAAGTACAGAACCATAAGCATCTACACCCAGTATACGAATGTTAGGGTTTTGCTCCTTAAGGAAACGTGCAGTACCGCTTATGGTACCACCTGTTCCGCTGCAAGCTATAAGGTGGGTTATTTTACCGTTAGTTTGTTCCCAAATTTCAGGACCGGTAGTCCTGTAATGGGCATCCATATTAAGATCGTTAAAATACTGGTTAATGTACACAGATCCTTTCATTTCTTCATGAAGCCTTTTGGCTACACTGTAGTATGAACGCGGATCGTCTGCCGATACGTTTGCAGGGCAAACATATACTTTAGCACCCATGGCACGCAGCATGTCTATTTTGTCCTTAGACGATTTAGAACTTACTGCAAGCACACAGTCATAACCTTTAATAATGCTTACCATGGCCACACTAAAACCTGTGTTACCCGAAGTAGTTTCTATGATGGTATCTCCCGGTTTCAGGATTCCTTTCCTTTCGGCTTCTTCGATTATGTATAATGCAATACGGTCTTTTGTAGAGTGTCCCGGGTTAAAAGCTTCAACTTTTGCATAAAAATTCCCCTTTAATCCGTCGGTAACCTTATTGATCTTAATAAGCGGAGTGTTGCCTATTAATTCCAATACGTTATTATAAGCTTTTATTTCTTCTTCCATAAAAAAAATAAGTTAGCAAGGCCCTGTGTGTAATAGTTAGCAACCTCAAAACCTTGCAAAGCTAACAAAAAAATTTAAACTATTTTTTAATTCCTTCCAAATCTAATAAAAAACTGTACTCTTTCGCAACTTCCTTTAACGCCTCAAAACGTCCGGAAGCACCGCCATGACCCGCATCCATGTTAGTATCAAGAAACAACTGTTTGTTTCCGGTTTTAAGTGTACGCAGTTTAGCTACCCATTTTGCAGGCTCCCAGTATTGCACCTGGCTATCATGCAGACCTGTAGTAACAAGCATATTAGGATATTCCTGGGCCGTTATATTATCATACGGAGAGTACGATTTCATATAGTCGTAGTATTCTTTTTCGTTCGGATTACCCCACTCGTCATATTCACCCGTAGTAAGCGGAATAGTATCATCAAGCATGGTGGTAACCACGTCTACAAAAGGCACCTGGGCTATAACACCATTATATAGTTGTGGAGCCATATTTATTACAGCCCCCATAAGCAGCCCTCCGGCAGAGCCGCCTTCGGCATATAAATGTTGGGATGAAGTATATCCCTGCTCAATTACAAATTCTGAACAATCTACAAAATCAGTAAATGTGTTCATCTTTTTCAGCAGCTTACCGTTATCATACCAATCACGCCCCAGGTCTTCTCCGCCTCGAATATGAGCTATGGCATAAATAAAGCCCCTATCCAGCAGGCTAAGCCTTATAGATGAGAAATACGGATCCATTGAAGCACCGTAAGAACCATAAGCGTATAAAAGAAACGGATTGCTGCCGTCTTTCTCAATACCTTTACGGTATACTACCGAGATAGGCACTTTAGTACCGTCTTTGGCAGTAGCCCATATACGTTCTTCAGTATAATTATCTTTATCAAATTTTCCGCCTAAAACCTCCTGCTCCTTAAGGACAGTTTTTTCTTTCGTCTTCATATTAAAGTCGATAACCGATGAAGGCGTAGCCATACTCTGATAGCTGTAACGCAGTATGTCTGTATCAAAATCAGGGTTGGCAGCTGTACCCGCAGTATAGGTTTCTATATCAAAAGGCAGATAGTACTCCTCTCCTTCCCATGGCATAATGCGTATGGTGTTAAGGCCATTTTCACGCTCGCTAACCACAAGGTAATCTTTAAAAATATCAATATCCTCCAGCAGTACATCGGCCCTGTGAGGAATCAGATCTTTCCAATTCTTTTTATCTGTAGCAGTTTCAGGCGTAACCATCAGTTTAAAGTTGGTTGCCTTATCCTTGTTGGTTAACACATACCATTGGTCACCATAGTGGCTAATACTGTATTCCAGTCCGCGTGTACGCTTCTGGAATAATGTAAACTCGCCGTCGGGCTTTTTGGCATCTATAAAACGGAATTCGGTAGTAAGCGTACTGCTGGAACCGATTACTATGTACTTTCTTGATTTTTCCTTGTAAACAAAGGCGTTGTAAGTATCGTCCTTTTCATGATATACCAATGCATCATCATTTACATCAGTTCCCAGCGCATGTTTGTATATTTTTTCCGAACGCAGCGTTACAGGATCCTTACGTGTATAAAAGAACGTATTGTTATCTCCTGCCCATGTAGAGCCACCTGTTGCGTTTTCTATTTTAAATGGCAGTATTTCGCCGGTTTGCAGGTTCTTTACCTGTATGGTGTACTGCCTGCGCGATACGGTATCTATACCAAACGAAGCCCACTTGTTATCTTCGCTTATGCTAAGTCCACTAAGATGGAAATAGCTATGCCCCTGCGCCATTTCGTTACAGTCGAACAAAATTTCCTCAGGTGCTTCCAGAGTTTCCTTTTTACGGGCATAGATAGGGTAATCCTTGCCTTTCTCGTATCGGGTTATGTACCAGTAGCCGTTATATTTATACGGCACTGACGAATCATCTTCTTTAATACGGCTTTTCATTTCCAGGAAAAGCTCGTCCTGAAAAGCCTTAGTATGGGCGGTATTTTGCTTATAATATTCGTTTTCGGCCTCCAGGTAGGCTATTACTTCGGGGTTTTCCCTTTGGTTCAGCCAGTAGTAGTTATCTATACGTACATCGCCGTGCTTCTCCAGCTTTTCGGGCTTTATGGCAGCCACGGGCGCGGTTATTATTTCTGTCATTTTTATCGTGCTGTTTTAAGCATATCCTGCAAAAGTAACAATAACACCCATTAAAAATAAGTGTTTTTTCATTCTTTTAGGATTATGATTTGGCAACCCAATTTAATACTTTTGCATACAACTGAAACACTAAAACCGGAAAAAAATGTTTGGAGATATTATGGGAATGATGGGTAAGCTACAGGAAACCCAGAAAAAAATGGACGAAACCAAAAAAAGGCTCGATACCGCACTGGTAGACGAACAAAGTACTGACGGCCTACTGAAGGTAACCCTTACGGCAAACAGGGCTATTCGTTCTATAAGCATAGACGATGCGCTGCTTGAAGATAAAGAACAACTGGAAGACTACCTTGTATTAGTACTTAATAAGGCTATAGCCAAAGCTACTGCTGTAAACGAAGCCGAACTGGCTGCTGTGGCAAAAGACGGTATGCCAAACATACCGGGCATGGATATGTTTAAGTAGTTTACATAAAGCTACTTGTTTTATCACATATTGCACAATACTTATAAAAAGGGCGTATGCCCATTCGAGTGTGCTAATTTTACTATTTTTGCATAATAACAAAAAACACAATTATGGCTACAATAACATTGGGTGGAAACCCTGTACACACAAGCGGTAACCTTCCTGAAAATGGTACTAAAGCTGCTGATTTTACATTGGTAAAAGGCGACCTTTCTACCACTTCACTATCTGACTACAAAGGCAGCAAGCTGATCCTTAATATATTCCCAAGCATCGACACAGGCACTTGCGCTGCATCGGTAAGGGCTTTTAATGAAAAAGCGGCTTCGCTTGAAAACACTAAAGTGGTATGTGTATCGCGCGATCTTCCATTTGCACAGACACGTTTTTGTGGTGCCGAAGGAATTGCAAACGTAGCTACAGCTTCAGATTTCAGGGATGGCAGTTTTGGTAATGCTTATGGCCTTACTATTACCGATGGTCCTCTTACAGGCCTGCACTCTCGTGCTGTTGTGGTAATTAATGAAGAAGGTAACGTAGTGTACTCTGAGCAGGTAGCTGAGATAAAAGACGAGCCAAACTACGACGCGGCTTTGGCAGCACTTTAATAAATGAAAGACAACCGTTTTGTAAAAGGCAGGGTAAAAAGTGTTTTTTACTCTGTTAAGGGAGCATATACGCTTATAACCAGCGAGCACAGTATTATGGTGCAGTTTGCTATAGGCGTACTTGTTACCATAGCCGGGTTTTACTTTGGCATAAGCCGCGAAGAGTGGATGATACAAACCCTGGCGGTAGGAATGGTTCTTGCTGTAGAGGGCGCAAATACTGCTATTGAAAAGATTTGCGACTTTATCCATCCTGAATTTAACGAAAAAATAGGCTTTATAAAAGACGTGGCATCTGGTGCTGTGTTTTTTGTGGCTATTGCCGCAGCTATTGCCGGCATTATAATTTATTACCCGAAAGTAGCGGGATTGTTTTGATTTTGATATTTTTACAGAAGTAGAAAAAATAACGTATGGCTAAAACGAAGAAGAGCACTGCAAAGACTGAAAAACCGGAAACAGAAAAAAGGCCGTGGCGCGTATCCCGAAGAAATAAAGTGATTTTTGGGGTATTTTTCTTTTTGTTCTCCGTAGCAATGCTGCTGTCGTTTGTGTCGTATTTTTTATACTGGCAAGACGATCAAAGTGCTGTAGCACAACTTACAGACAGAAACGTACCTGTAAACAACTGGCTGGGAAAATTCGGGGCTTTTATAGCTAACCTATTTTTATACCAGGGTTTTGGGGTAGCATCATTTATACTTATCCGTTTCTTTTTCCTGCTGGGGTCGCACCTTGTACTTGATTTACCGGCAGGCAAGTTAAAAAGAACATTGTTCTGGGATTTGTACCTTACTATAATAGTATCAATACTGTTTGGTTTCTTTAACGCATACATTCCTGAACTTGGAGGCGTTATAGGCTACGAAATGAACCTGTTTATACAGGACTATGTAGGCAAAAGCGGCACATTATTAATATTGATGTTTGCTTTGGCAATATTCCTATTCTTAAGAATCAAAATTTCTCCTGATGCAATAAAAGGATTCTTTGAGCGCAGGCTTGAAGAAGAAGAAGAGGAATCAGAAGACACCGCTCCTGCCCCGGTTGCAGAGCCACGTGTACAAACCACGGTAGTACCGGCTGCTACGGTAGCCGAAGCGCAGGCGCTTTCGGCTGAAAACGGAGAGGAAGATGAAGAATATCATCCCAATTTTGAAGATATGCCTGCGGATGATGAGGAGTATGAGGAAATTGTAGACGACCTGGAACTGAAAATACTTCCGGAAACGCCTGTAAATCCTGTTCCTCCTTTAACTCCGCCAGTTTCAAAATTTGAGATTAATAAAGACACTCTGAAGCCTACTATTGAAAAAGCTTCGGAAATAAAACTTGATGTACCTAAAGCTACTGCTTTTGTAGAGCCGGCACCACAGGTACACGAAATCATTGAAACAGAAGACGAAAACTTCGTAATAGAAAAAATAGAGGACGAAGCTGTAGTAGAAGAAAACCTTGCCGCCCGCCTGGTGCGTGATTTTGGCGAGTTCGACCCTACACTAGAGCTTTCACACTACCAGTTCCCTCCACTTGAATTACTTAAGGAATATTCTACAGGAGGCATTACTATAGACCAGCACGAACTGGAAGAAAACAAAAACCGTATTGTAGACACACTGCGCAACTACAAGATAGACATTGCACAGATAAAAGCTACAGTAGGACCCACGGTTACCCTATACGAAATTGTGCCCGAAGCCGGTATCCGTATTTCAAAAATCAAGAGTCTGGAAGACGATATTGCACTATCGCTTGCAGCACTGGGTATTCGTATCATTGCCCCTATACCCGGCAAAGGCACGATAGGTATAGAGGTACCTAACACCAAGCCTACAATGGTTTCTATGAAGAGTGTAATAGCCTCTCCTAAGTTCCAAACCGCCGAAATGGAGCTACCAATAGCTCTTGGCAAAACGATTAGCAACGAAACCTTTGTAACCGACCTTGCCAAAATGCCTCACCTTCTTATGGCAGGTGCTACAGGACAGGGTAAATCGGTAGGACTTAATGCCGTACTTACATCGCTACTGTATAAAAAACACCCTGCCGAGGTTAAGTTTGTACTGGTAGACCCTAAAAAGGTAGAACTTACGCTGTTTAATAAAATAGAGCGCCATTACCTGGCAAAACTACCCGATGGTGGCGATGCTATTATTACTGATAACAGCAAGGTTATAAACACCCTGAACTCGCTGTGTATAGAAATGGACAACCGTTACAGCCTGCTTAAGGATGCTATGGTACGTAACATTAAGGAATACAACGAGAAATTTAAACAACGTAGGCTGAACCCTGAAAACGGGCACCGTTTCCTGCCCTACATTGTACTGGTAGTAGACGAGTTTGCCGACCTTATTATGACAGCCGGTAAAGAGGTAGAAACCCCTATAGCGCGTTTGGCGCAGCTGGCACGTGCCATAGGTATACACCTTATTATTGCTACACAAAGGCCATCGGTTAACGTAATTACAGGTATTATTAAGGCCAACTTCCCGGCGAGGATAGCCTTCAGGGTTACTTCTAAAATTGACTCGCGTACCATTCTTGACAGCCCGGGTGCGGACCAGCTAATAGGTCGAGGCGACCTGCTCTACACACAGGGTAATGATCTTACCCGTGTGCAATGTGCCTTTGTAGATACCCCGGAAGTAGAAAAAATAACCGAATTTATTGGCGGACAAAAAGGATACCCGGATGCGTACCTGCTTCCTGAGTTTATAGGTGAAGAAAGTGGCACTAATCTTGATATAGACATTGGCGAAAGGGATTCCATGTTCAGGGAAGCCGCCGAAGTGATTGTTACCGCCCAGCAGGGTTCGGCATCGTTACTGCAGCGTAAACTGAAACTAGGCTATAACCGCGCCGGACGCCTTATAGACCAGCTGGAAGCAGCCGGTATTGTAGGCCCGTTTGAAGGCAGTAAAGCCCGAAATGTAATAATACCTGACCTGGTAGCCCTGGATCAATTTTTTAAGAATGAAGAAAACGAATAATATAATGCAACGTTTTGCCAGGATACTTATACTGTTCATAACATTATCTGCTGTTAGCCTGCACGCTCAGGATGCCCAGAAAGCAAAAAACCTGCTTGACGAGGTTTCGGCGAAAATAAAAAGCTACAAAAATATAACCATTGATTTTCGTTATCAGGTAAATAGCCCCAAAACAAATAAAAACCAGGAAAGCCGTGGTAACGTGGTACTACAGGGCGAAAAATATGTTCTGAATTTTATGGGTGTAACCCGTATTTTTGACGGAAAAAAAGTATACAATATAGTACCTGAAGATGAGGAAATAACCATATCTAAGGCAGACGACCAAAAGAATGACGGGTTAACCCCAAGCAAAATGCTAACGTTTTTTAGCACCGGGTACAAGTACAGTATGGACATTTTACAACCGGTAAAGGGGCGTAAAATACAGTATATTAAGCTTACACCAACCGCCGCTAACACTGACGAAAAGTATGTATTAATAGGTATAGACCAGCAAACTAAGCACATTTATACACTGATACAAATAGGTAAAGACGGCACCAAAACTACGTTTACCATAAATTCTTTTAAGACAAATCTGCCTTTGTCAAAAAATCACTTTACCTTTACCGAAAGTAAATACCCTAATTATTACATTAACCGATTAGATTAAACATTCCGGTGAAAATACTTGACCGTTATATACTTACCTCATTTGTAAAAACTTTTGCGTCTGCATTTACCATCCTGTTCTTTATATTCATACTGCAGGGTATCTGGCTGTTTATAGACCAGCTTGCTGGTAAAGACCTTGAGTTTTTTGTAATTGTTAAGTTTTTAGGGTACTACTCCCCTACCATGGTACCGCTGGTACTACCACTTTCTATACTCCTTGCTTCGATAATGACCTTTGGTAGCTTCTCAGAAAACTATGAGTTTGCTGCCATGAAATCATCGGGTATATCGCTGGGCAGGGCCATGAGATCGCTTACCGTTTTTATATTCCTGCTTAGTATAGTAGCATTTTTCTTTGCTAATAATGTTATACCGCAGGCACAGTATAAGTTTACCAGCCTGAGGAAAAACATTATACAGAAAAAACCGGCTATGGCTATTGTTGAAGGCCAGTTTAATGCCGTGGGGTCTTTCAACATTAAGGTTGATAAAAAATCAGGCGAAAATGGCGAAAAGCTAACCGGGGTAACCATTCACAAAAAGAAACTGGGTTCGGGTACAGGTACTGTTATTCGTGCCAAGAGAGGGCTCTTAAAAAGTAGTGATAAGAGTAACCTGCTGCAGCTGGAACTGTATGATGGTTATTACTATGAAGACATACAGGGAAATTCATCTACCGACAGGGAAAAAATGCCTTTTGCCAAAAGCAGCTTTTCGCGCCAGCTTATGAACATAGACCTTACTGCGTTGAACAGCGAAAGTATGGATGATGAGCAGATTACCCATACCAATAATATGCTGAATCTAAACGAGCTTAGCTTTACGCTGGACTCGCTTGAAAAAAATTACAAACGAGAGGCAAAAAGCGTAGCTGAAAACCTTGCTATACGTCCGGCAGGGGCACTTACACCTACTTTTCAGTTAAAAAAGGATACTACCAAAACCAAGCAAGAGAAAAAAACTGCACGAAAAGACCTGCTAAGTGTTCTTACAGCTAAAGACGACAAAACCCGGGTGCTGGAGCTGGCTGCAAACAACGTAGGTAGTACAGACTACGTAATTACATCGGGCAAGAATGGACTGGAGGAAAAAATAAAGAACATAAACGGCCACTGGATAGCCTTCTACGATAAGTTTGTTATAGCTTATGCCTGTATTATGATGTTCTTTATAGGTGCGCCACTGGGAGCCATCATCCGCAAAGGAGGCCTCGGGCTTCCTATAGTATTTGCAGTACTTATTTTTATTATCTTCCACTTTATCAATACCTTTGGTAAAAAAGTAGCTCAGGAAAACGGCATACCTCCTTTTATGGGTTCGTGGATGTCGAGCTTTGTGCTTACGCCGTTTGCCATACTCTTTACCTATCGTGCCACAAACGACATGAACCTGGTAATAAACATGGAATGGCTTACAGTACCACTTGCTAAACTTTTCAGCAAGAAGAAACTGTACATACCTGTAGTACGCCTGGACACTTTTATTCCTGTAGAAGATGAAGAATGGCAACTAATGAACAGTTATAACGATGTTCAATTAAAACAAATCGTATTAACATCAAAACAATACAATTATACGGAGCTATATCGTAAGAAGGCACTAAAAATACTGGATAATCGGGGCATAACACAAGAAATGCTAAAAGAAGAAGGCTATTTGTATGACCGTAATTACCTGGAATTAGAAATACTTGCCGAACGATACAAAATATACTCGGTTATAGGATTAGTGGTTTTTGCAGCGGCAGCTTTGCTTATAAAAGCCAAACTGAAACCAGCTGTAATGATTGTCCGTTTTGTAGTAATCGCACTACTGTACGTAATAGTATTTGTATCAGAAAAGAACCTAAGAGGGGTTTTCAGGATAGCAAGCCGCAAAAACAGCCTGCCAGCTGTATTGGCTTGGGTATTCGGCCCTGTATTATATATCATCCTGTATTTTTACAACAAAAAGAACCTGAAGGGCGCCATAGAACATTACAAGAGCCCTACAGTAACTAACACTAACTATGACAACTACGATAGCACAGAACAAAATCAGGCTTAATACCATTGAAGAAGCCATTGAAGACATCCGCCTGGGTAAGGTGGTTGTGGTGGTAGATGATGAAGACCGTGAAAACGAAGGCGACTTTATAGCCGCTGCCGAAAAGGTAACTCCTGAGATGATTAACTTTATGGCTACCCACGGCCGCGGACTTATATGTGCACCGCTTACCGAAGCGCGTTGCGATGAGCTGGATCTTCACCCTATGGTAACCAATAATACCGTACTACACCAAACCGCTTTTACCGTATCTATAGACCTTATAGGCCATGGATGTACCACAGGTATATCGGTACATGACAGGGCTAAGACGATTAAATCACTTGTAGACGAAACAACCAAGCCATACGATTTGGGACGTCCTGGACACATATTCCCGCTACGTGCCAAAGAAGGCGGCGTACTAAGGCGTACAGGCCATACCGAGGCTTCTATAGACCTTGCCCGCCTTGCCGGCCTTAAACCTGCCGGTATACTGGTAGAAATACTTAACGAAGATGGTTCTATGGCAAGGCTGCCACAACTGGTAGAAGTAGCCAAAAAATTTGACCTGAAGCTGATTTCTATTGAAGACCTTGTGGCGTACAGGATGCAACACGACAGCCTGATAAAAAAGAAAGAAGACTTTCAGATAGAAACACGTTTTGGATCGTTCAGGCTGCGCGCGTATGAGCAAACAACTAATAAACAAGTACACATAGCCCTTACAAAAGGTAGCTGGAATACCGGAGAGCCAATACTAACCCGTATTAACAGTACACAGATAAACAACGACCTACTGGGTACACTCACAAACGATGCCGACTCTAAACTGGACAGTATGTTCAAGAAAATAAATGAGGAAGGCAAAGGTGCTATACTGTTTATAAACCAGGGTAACGAGCCATCGCACCTGCTTAAACGAATAACTGAGCTAAAAACATTACAGGCAGAAGGTGTAATGAAAGCACCACAACCTAAAATGGATGTGAAAGATTTTGGTATAGGAGCACAAATACTACACGATATTGACGTAAGCAAAATACGCCTGTTAACCAATTCTGAACACGGAAAACGTGTAGGGATGATAGGTTATGGCCTTGAAATTACCGAATACGTAACTTTTTAACCCAAAAATCCTGAATTTAAATTTCAGGTAATGAAACGGTTAAGCAAAGTTGAAAAATAACCTTGCTGTTTTAGCGGCAAAGTGCTTGCAAAACCCAAAAACGTTACTATATTTGCAACCACAATAAAGCACACAAACGCTGTGCTTACTGGAGAAATGGCAGAGTGGTCGAATGCGGCGGTCTTGAAAACCGTTGACTGTAACAGGTCCGGGGGTTCGAATCCCTCTTTCTCCGCCACCTGGAGTTTGAAAGAGAACTTCTAAAAATTAAAAACCTTTGAATACATCAGTATTTGAAGGTTTTTTTGTTTTGTGCCTTATTGAAATCTGAGTGTCTTTTTGGTGACATATCCTTTGAAACACCAGTATTTGCTGGGTGTTTAGGAGATTTTAGGTTTCTGTACCCGGTTTGGTTTAGCGTATTTATGTGCTAATTGCCACACTGCCCAAGACATTTACAACTTCAGAATCGGGTATCAAAACACACATATCATTTCATAAGTTAGTTACCCTATTAGTGTACCTATGAAAATTTTCACTTTTTTGGGCAAATTAGGTACACTAAAATGAAATGTTTCCTCGGGAATTCCCTGTAAACACTGGCAACTTGAAAAGTTTTTAAGTCAATTTAAAATTAATTTAAAAACCGGAAATTATGTTAAAAGTAATCTTCTACATCAAGTCACAGAAAGTCGATAAAGATGGCTTAGCGCCCATTTTTGCCCGAATTTCTCTAAGAGACAAATCCATTACCATGGCCACTGGTAAGTCAATTAGTAAAGAGCGTTGGCTATTTACCAACAATCTCAGGAATGTCCTTAAGATGGACAAGGAAAAGGTTATTAAGGAAGCCCTTGAAGTCTTTCAGCTAAACCTTGAAAAGAAATTCTATGAGCTGTCAAAAATTGATGCTGATATTTCCCTTGAGTTTTTGCGTGATGAAATCAAGGGTAAAACAAAAATCAATGAAAAACCTAAGTCCATTACCATACTAGAAGTAATGGGCAAACACGCCGACTTCTTTAAACGTAAGGTGGAAACCGGCGAGCGTGCCCCCGGCTCTTTTCAGAAATACAACCGCGCAAAAGACTTATTGGCCAACTTTATGAAAAAGCAATACAATCTGGACGATATTGAAGCTATAGCCATTGACAGCAGCTTTGTATACCATCTTGAAGAATTCCTGAAATACGAAAGTAGCTTCAATGGAAAGGTCGGCATAAAAAACAATTCGGTTGTCAAATACATCCGTGTATACAAAACAGCCTGCTACTATTGCATTAAAATGGGTTTACTGGATAAAAACCCGTTCATGGTATATGATGGTAAACTGAAAGTAACCGATGCTGTTTTCCTAACCCAGGCTGAACTTACGTCGATTGAGGAGAAGATCATATTTAACGAACGCCTGCAAAAAGTACGTGACATATTTCTCTTCAGCTGCTATACGGGCTATGCTCCCGTAGATGCCTGTAATCTCACGCGAGAGAACTTATTTCAAGATGGAAATGATGATCTGTGGATTCTTACCAAAAGGGCTAAAACGGCCATTAAAGCCAATGTGCCGGTACTTCCGCCTACGCTGAAGATTATTGATAAATACGAAGGGCAACAGGATGGACTCATACCTAAGCTTTCAAATCAAAAGATGAACGCTTACCTCAAGGAGATTGCCGACATCTGCGGTATCAATAAACACCTGACCTGGTATGTTGCCCGGCATACTTTTGCCACTACCGTAGCCCTGGCTAACGGTGTACGGATTGAAAACCTGTCTGCGATGATGGGACACACCAACATCAAGCAAACACAGCACTATGCAAAAGTTTTAGATGTGAATGTAAAGGAAGATATGGAAAAGTTGAAAAAACGTTTTGCCTAAGCTTCAAGTTGAGTTTAAAAAGCAGGTGCGACTTTGTTCCGCCTGCTTTCTATATTTTACAGTATTAAATCATTGATGCGATATGAATTATAATATGACGCAACATTACTTTATGGATAATATATTATCTAAAAAAGCTTGAAATATCTATATTTGTATAATATATTGTCTACTTATGTCAAAGTATAGCGTCGTAAAAACACCTGCTTCAGTAATGAAAGGACTTGCCCTAAAGACACAGCAATTACGCAAAAAGACCGGTATTTCGCAACTGGAATTATCGCAACGCTCAGGTGTGTCGTATGGTAGCTTGAAACGCTTTGAAACATCCGGACAAATCTCGCTGGAATCCCTTTTAAAACTGGCATATTTTTTTGACCGCCTTGAGGATTTTACCCCGGTGTTTCAGATTGATGCCGACCTTGAAAAAGTGGAAAAATTATTTAGTAACAAAACACGATAAACACGGAACCAATCAAAAAAGTGGTTCCATCAATTTTGAAAACGAACTGGTTACGGCTGGTTGCTTTTTAGTATCTCGTCTATTTTTCCAGCATCATAGAGGTATATATCCCCAAGTTTGGTAAAAGGTAGGATTCCAGTTTGGCGGTATTTAATTATGGTGTTATTCGATAAACCAAAGATCTTTTTCAGGTCTTCGTTACGGTAAAACTTCTTTTGGGTTTTAGCTTGTTGTCCCTTGATTTTTAAATCGATGGTATCCAGTTTGGCGTACAGCGGTTCAAGTAGTTTCTTTATAGCAGCAACATAGCCAAATCGTCGTTCATTAGTCTCTTTCATGGCATATTTTTTAAATCATGTATAATTTTGCAAAATCTTATTGATTAGCGGCTGGCGATGCGCTCACGCCGTTGTTGCAACACCTCAAGCAGTTTATCTAAAAACAGTAATTGACGGTCACGATAGGTATAGCCCTTTGCTTCGGAAAATTGTTTGCTTATTTCCAGTATTGGCGTTTGAAGCCCGGCATCACCACTAAATGTGAAATGGGTTTTAATAAATTCCTGCATTTTACTACGGTTTGTCCGTTCATCATTTGCATCGAAAAACAGAATGCTTTCATCCATCAAAATATAGAACAGTTGCGCCAGGTCACTCTTGTTATAACTGGCATGGCATTTTTGGTTAACGGGACTTTTCTTAAATGATTTGGGTAACGTACTACTTAGTACTGATTCAATATACTCCAGTTTTTTTCGTAACCTTCCGACCTCACGGGGTAATTTTTCTATAACAATCTGTTCCATAACAACCATTTTTAGTTCACACAGCTAATCAATTTCTTTTGAATTTACATTACAGGATAAATACTTATAATGTCACTGATGTCTGAACGTATGATTTGTCTGCCGGTGGCGCGGTGTTAATATAATGTAACAATACTTAAACCACGATTGTTATTTTAGGCTAACAGTAGTAGAAAAGATTGTGAGTTTACCACGAGAGGTTTCTTTGTTGAATTGAAATTTAAAAATTAAAGCCACATAACTGTGGCTTTAATTTTAACTGTTTTAATATGGAAGGCTATTGCAAAATAGGCTGCTAAGATTTCACTTTCAATTAAGTCAAAATATTTATTTTACAGTCTCACTCCATTCTTTCATTCCTCCTGAATAGTTCTTAACCTTAATGCCATTTCTAGCAAATATTGATTGTGCTATGGTGGCGCGATCTCCGCTTTGGCAATGAATTACAATTTCCTTATTCGTATTAATCTTAGCAAGGTTTTTTTCAAGAGTGCCTACAAACACATTGTCGGCACCTTTAACGTGGCCACTTTTAAATTCATTTTCGCCACGTACATCAACAATCTGAACGTCAGGATTATCAACACTTTCTTTAAAAGCCTGTATATCTATAATCTCACTGCTTTCGGTAGGTATACCCAGTGCGGTAACATCATCTATAAAACCATATACATTATCAAGTCCTATACGCATTAGCTTGCGGGTAAGATCATCCATCTGGCTTTCATCGGCAATAAGGATAAATTGCTCCTCATAATTTAAAAACCATCCGCACCAGGTGGCAAAAGAGTTGTTCCCCTGAATGTTTATAGCTCCCGGTAAATGCGCTTCGGCAAAATCAACTTTATTACGCGTGTCTATTATTTTTATTCCGTCCTGGTACGCCTGTAAAAATGCTTCTTTACTCAGTTTACTGTGTTTCGGAACTTCAACAAGCAAAGGGCGATCGACTTTATTAAGGTGTTTCATCATGGCAAAATACTTAGGCGGTTCCGGTTGCCCGTCTAACAAATAGTCTATGAAACCAGCCTCATTGTCTGCATATTGAAAAGCCCAGTTTCTAATTAGTTCGTATCCCACAGTAGAACTTGGAACGGCGCCTAATGCCTTACCACAAGCTGAACCGGCACCATGCCCCGGCCATACCTGAACATATTCGGGAAGTTCGGTAAAACGCTGTATGGACTCATACATTTGTCTGGCTCCTTTTTCCTGGGTTCCTATAAACCCTGCGGCCTTTTCTAAAAGGTCAGGTCTTCCTATATCGCCCACAAAAACAAAGTCGCCTGTAAATACCATGACAGGTTTATCTGTAGCAGGCTTATCAGTCAGCAAAAAGCTGATGCTTTCGGGGGTATGTCCGGGAGTGTGCAGTATTTCTAGGATTAAGTTGCCCACAGTAATCACATCTCCGTGTTTTAAACCTACATGTTCAAATTCGTACTGCCATCCTTCGCCACCTTCATTAGAAAGATACATCTTGGCTCCCGTAGCAGCGGCCAATTCGCGCGATCCTGCCAGGAAGTCGGCGTGAATATGCGTCTCGGCAATGTGGGTTATTTTCATGTTGTTTTGCTTTGCAATTTCAAGATAGGTGTCTATGTCCCTTTTTGCATCTATAACTATTGCTTCGCCTTTTGCCTGGCAACCTATAAAATAGCTTGCCTGAGCCAGTGATTTATCATATACGTGTTGAAAATACATAGTGTAATTTTTAAATTAAGATTGTTGATATTTATATGGTAAAATTAGTTTGTGCAGTGAAACTGTGCAGTAACAAAAGTTACACAACCGTTATTTTATAAAGAGTTCTTTAGCAACTATGTAAATGCCCATAAGCAGTATAAAATACCCAAAGACTGTTTTTAGTTTTTCGCCTTGTATTTTCCGTGAGAACACTATGCCTATAAAAATACCGGCAATAGCTGCAAGAGTAAAGGGAATTAGAAATTTCCAGTTTACAGCCTGTTCAAATTTATCTCCGGCAAAACCGGCTAATGATTGTATGGCTATAATGAATAGCGATGTGCCAACCGCTTTTTTCATAGGTAGCCCTGCAAGAAAAACCAGTGCAGGTATTATAAGGAAACCGCCACCGGCACCCACAGCCCCTGCAAGCAAGCCTGTTATTACTCCACTCAGTATTATTTTGGGGTTTGATACATTTATAACTTCGGTAGTCTGTACCGATGAACGAATCATTTTTATGGCTGCCAGTAACATAATTACGGCGAACAGCACCATTAACAGTAAATCTTTGGTTACAATAACACCTCCAGTCTTAATAATGACATGAGGTATAACAGGAATAAGAAAAGCCCTTACCAGGTATGCTGTAATTAAGGACGGAATACCGAAAAGCATAGCGATACTAAAATCTACATTGCCTTGAAATGTATTCCTGAGCCCGCCAACAAGGGCGGTACTGCCCACCACAAACAAAGAGTAGCCTGTGGCAGTAACTGCATCAAACCCTAATAAATATACCAGTATAGGAACCGTAAGTATAGAACCACCACTGCCTACAAGACCAAGCGATATGCCCACTAACAAGGCAAGAAAATAGCCTGATATAGCTAAAAAATCCATAGAATCGTCTTTAGTAATATCAGGCTAAAGTATAGTGGGCAAAAGACCTGTGCAGTAACAATTGTTACACAAGCTCGTTTATTTTAAAAGTTCAATAGTATTGCGGTTTAATTTAATTATTCCCTCATTTTCCAGGGCTTTTAGCAAGCGAGAAATTACCACTCGCGAAGTATTAAGTTCATACGCAATTTCCTGGTGCGTATTGGTTATTACCTTTGATTGGTTTACTTTGGATTTCTCTTTCAGGTAGCTTAAAAGGCGTTCATCCATTTTCATAAAGGCCAGGTTATCTATAGCCGAGAGCATTTCAGACAGTCTTTTGTTATAACTGCTAAAAACAAAATTACGCCAGCCTTTATGTTTACCAAGCCATTCTTCCATTTTCCCTATGGGTATCATGGCTACGGTACCGCGGGTTTCGGCAACAGCCCTGATTTCACTTTTTGTATCGCCAAGGCAACAGGCAAGGGTCATGGCGCAGGTATCTCCTTTTTCAAGAAAATACAGCAATAGCTCGCCCTCTTGGCGGTCTTCCCTGATTATTTTTATAGCTCCGTTTATTAAAAGTGGCATTTGGCGTATGTATTGGCCTATTTCGATAAGGTGATCACCTTCCTTAAAATCAACCAGTGTAGCTACATTGGCAATATCTGTTAATAGTGCCGGTTCAAACACATTACCGTATGCTTCTTTAAGCAGTTGTTCCATACATTGATTTTAAACGTTGGTATAAAAGTACAAATTAATGAGGCAGCTTGTTTTTTATCAGCCCATATACCCAGGTACCGGCAACAGCTCCTGTTATTACTATGCCAATAGGGAAAAAGCCTGCCCCTAAAAGGGTAAACATAGGCCCCGGGCAAGCACCTGCAAGCGCCCAGCCGAGCCCAAAAATAATTCCACCAAACATATAGCGGGAAAAGCTTTTTTCTTTAGGGGTAAATTTTATAGTGTTGCCCTCTATATGTTTTAGTTCCCTTCGTTTTATAATCTGAACTATAACTATACCCGTGAGTAATGCTGAACCTATTATGCCATACATGTGAAACGACTTAAACTGAAACATTTCGTAAATGCGGAACCACGATGCGGCCTCCGACTTAAACATTACGATGCCGAAGAAAGTTCCTATTAGTAAAAAGAGTATGTTTTTCATTTTAGTTTAAAAATTAAAATTGCTTATTAAATTTACTTGGCTGTAGTCGCTAATATTAATTACATCAGCCGGGGTATGCAGGTTTTTATTTTGTTTCCATATATACAGTAATGTAACATCTAGTCCCTTAAAAAAACCTTTGAAACTGTAATGTATTTTGCTATTAATCTGGTAATAATCGTCAAGGCCATATTTGTTAAGGCTGTAATTCAGGACACCGGGCCCGTTTACGGCAGTTGCATCTATACCGGTGGTAAGTTGTTGTATCGGAAAAGTATACTGCAGTCCCAGTTTTACAATGTTAGAATTGCCTAAACCTTCTATACGACTGCGGGGCAAAGAGGTATAAAACTGATCGCGGCCTAGCTCTCTGGGGAAAAGATAACGCCCCGTATTAAAAGCCTTTGTAAAAGCTACTACTGCCTCAAAGCGTGTAGTTTTATATTTAATCATAGTACTTGCTATCTGTCCGTTTTCACCCGGTTGTATATAGCGGTTAGCATAAGGCACATTTTTTTGATAGGCGTAAGGTATCTGATAAGAATATTGAAGACCTGCCGAAAGTAAGTCACTATTGTACAGCGCTTCTGCCCATAATGTGTTCAATAACTTGTCGATGTGGGTGTCCCAAAAGTTCAGTTTCAGCTTGCCAGCAGTTTTTTCTACACCTGCGTAGGCTACAATATTAGCTTTAGTAAGTTCTGAATAATCAGCCTTTGTTCCATCAGGAAGATAACCATTGTTTAAGAGTCCTATTACCTCGTTAGGAGAATACCATTTCGGCATGGCTCGTGGAGATACTCTGTTAAGTAACACCGTGTTTACCTTTAGGGTGGAGTCGATTGTTATAAAACAGTTTATTCCCTGAAATGCAAAGTCTACCATGCGTCCGTCGCTTTTATTAATAAGAGGGTGAAATTCCAGAGGAAGCCTGCCCACACTTATATAGCTATGCTTGTAACGGTATTTAAGGTACAAAGATTCTAAACGATACAGGTTATAGTAATTACCCAAGTCATTTAAGTCAAAAAGTTCTCTTTCCCATTTAGATGATTTTCCGGTAACTGTATCTACGGTGTTCATGTTGTCTCCAAAGGTTTTAAAGGTAAGTACCCCTGAGACTCCCAGTTCAAAACCTTTATATTCTTTAGTAGTATACCCTATTAATCCTCCGGTAGCATTAGCGTAGTGGTTGCTTAAGCCGTGATTGTTGGTTGTCATAAAGTAATTACGAATGTGCCCTTGTATTTTACCTTCCTCAAAGTAGTGTGGCAGGCTTTCCTGGGCCTGTAGTGTTACAAAAGAAATTAGTACAAAAGCCAGTAGTTTCATTACTTAAAACAACATTGGAAAAATTAAATAAATCATTATCAGCCCACCAATAAAAAATCCGGTTACGGCAATAAGCGATGGCAATTGCAAATTGCTTAGTCCTGATATGGCGTGTCCTGAAGTGCATCCGCCGGCATACCTTGCCCCAAAACCTACTAAAAAGCCTCCTATAAGCAGTATGGCTATTGTTTTAAAAGATGAAAGGGCTTCCTTTGAAAACAATTCGGTAGGGAGATAGGTTGTACCGGCACTCTCAAAACCTTTCTGTTGTAATTCTGTTACGACATCAGAGTTAATTTTGGGAACAGGGTTGTTTGAAAGTAGTTGCATGGCTATAAAGCCTCCTATAATTGCACCTACAATAACAAAAAGATTCCATCGTTGGTCACGCCAGTTAAAACTAAAGAAATCGCAACTTTTTCCTGCTCCCAGTGCAGCACATACAGTGCGTAAGTTAGACGACATGCCGAAATTTTTTCCGGCAAACAGTAATGCAGCCATTGTAGCTGCAATAAGCGGCCCGGATACATACCAGGGCCACGATTGATAAATCCAGCTCATACTTTATTTTTTGAACCGCAAAATAAATATCCACAGGAAAGCCGGTCAGTATCATTTGTTACACAACCCTAAAAAGAATGTATTTTGGGACTTAAATTGATAAAAATAATGGTAAATTGGGATTGTAGGAGGTAGTAAAAGTAGTGGATGGTGCTTTGGTTTTTAATAAACTACAACTAGTTAAGTCTATGATATTAAATGATTTTTAACAAGAGTCAATGTCAAGTATGTTTAACTTTCTGTGAACACCGTAACGTCATTAATTCCTTTTATTTGGAGATACTAAACCAAAAGGCACTCCCTTCCTTCGTCGGGAAAGCCTTTTAGTTTTTTAGCCCGGTATTGCCAATTTACAGCTATGCTCCTGTGTCGCTCCGCTGTAAAACAGCAGGTTGTTTCGTGAGATAGTTCAGCTATCTCCTTAATCCTTTTGATTTCTTTTTCATTTGCCTTGCAAATGCTTCTTCTTCATAATCTTCGCGCTGCGTTTGCGGCAATAGACCACCAAAAATATCTGAGAGAGCATTGGCGGCATCGGACAGATTTGAATTTATTTTTTCATTTTCAGCTGATCTGTTAAGTCCAGTCATGAGACTATTGTTTGTTGATTTTACATCGCTCTGATTTTGCAAATGGATTTCTGGTTTGTTGCCATTGTTCCACCATTCATTAAAGACAGCCGCACTGAGGTTTTTAGCAAGCTGCGAACCGTTCCACGCCGAACGGGATTGATGGTCAATGAATGTGATACCATATATTCGGTTATCGACTGTACGACGGACAACCGTATTGATACCTGCTTCTTTCAAACGTGCTTTAAACTCATCTTCATTTTTGGTTGCCAATATTGCCTTTTCAATGGTAACTTTGAGTGCTGACCTGCTTGGGCTGTTTTGCAGATGCATTTTAGATTTTGCAAAGTGGGATTGCAATTCGCTATAACCTGCACCTTTTCCGAACAGCGGAGCTTTGAATGGATTGCTTACTTTTTCACCTTTTTCATTCAGTGCAAAATAGACCAGCCCCTGTCGCGGTTTTCCATTATACTGGCCTTTGACTTCTTCAGCAGTAATGTTGAACAATGATAGCAGCGCGTTATACGTGCCAAGCGTGGTATATTGGTAGTATCTGGGCAGGTAACGGATGACGGCTGCCATCTGGCTTTTGACATCGCCTGCTTTATAATTTACCGGTTTAAAAATAGGTTCAGTTAGGCTTTGCTTTTTTTTAACTGCACTTTTGAGGTTGTATTTCTGTTCCAGTTCCCTGCAGGCCGCCATAGATTTTCGCTTTTCAAAGGCATCAGAGATTTTCCTTCCTTCTTCGTCCACACATACCGTTACAATATGGATGTGACTGCGCTCAATATCGTTGTGTTTAAATATTATGAACGGCTGTTTGCCATAACCCATTTTTTCCATATAGTCTTTGGCAACCACTTTATAGTCGTTGTTGCTTATCCTGTCATCAGGATCAGGATTAAGTGAAATATGCACCACCGGCTTTTCTGTTTTTCGATTGGCTGCGAGATATGCCTGGAAGGAATTTGAGATTTGAGCAGTGTTAAACGTACCGTCCGGGGATTCAATGATTTTCTGGCCTGCCAGTACTGTTGCAGTATTGTGCTTTACTTTATCCATATTGTATGATAAGGCACCAAACAAGCTTTTGCCCCTGCCAATCTTCGCTACCATAGCTTATTTATTCAGATGGTTCGCCTCAAATTCAGTAGTAAGCTCAATAATCTTTTGACCTAACATAGCAAGTTCAATGGTTTGTTTTTCCAGTTTGTATAACGCCGCTGCGGCTTTTTTCTCGGTAAAATTATTGTAGAGCATTTTTACAACTTGGTTATAGTTGACACCAATAGCCCTGAACTGTGCGAACAGTCCTGTTAGCTTCACATGGTAGTCTATTGCGGCCTTGTCAATTCTAACCGTAGTGATGGTTTTTTGGAAGATGCAAGCAGTAATAAAATGTGCCATGACATTCATACCTGATTGCTCGAACAAGGTCAGGAATTTAGCATTTTCCACAGCCGTCAGGCTAATGGAATAACGAAACGTAGCACGGTCATCTTTGGGATGCCTGCCGCCTTTATGCTTTTTATGTGTACTGTTATCATCCACCTGTTATTCCTTTATTATTTTTCTTCCTGTATTTAAATAAAGATAACTACTGATGTAATCAGTAAATCGCTTCCGGCGATTTATGGCGTTGGTTGGCATTTATAGGTTTAGAAAAGAAACTTTTCCCAAGTAAACCGATAAAAGCAAGCGAAGGTATTGCTGTCAATCCAAAAAAAGACAAAAGACTACGGCATAATGGCTTTGCTCGCTCACTCACAAACCCACCCCTCGGGACTTATTCCGTTTCCTTTTGCTTTTTCCGCATTGCCTGCACCTTGTTATTGCTTTCTTTTTTCGGTTTTCTTTTTGGGAAAAAGTTATGCGGAGCGCAAGCGCAGCAGGACTGCCACATTTGAGGATTGGAAGGAGATACAAAACAATTGTATCATTATTAAACTCAAAAATTATGGCACATAATTTAAATTTCAACACAGAGACTGGGCAGCACGCCTTTATGAGCGTAAAGCAACCCGCTTGGCACGGGCTTGGGCAGATTGTAGAAGGCTACCCTACAAGCCGCGAAGCCATAGCCTTTGCAGGCTTAGACTATGAAGTAGCCAAAGCCCCGATTTTTGCAAGGAGTGCAGGCGAATTCGACAGTTACCCAGTACCTGACCAGTACGCCACCATGCGCACCGATACCAAAGCCGTTTTTGGTGTGGTGGGCAAAGACTATCAAATCGTTCAAAATGCCGATGCGTTTGCCTTTTTTGATGCCATTGTAGGCGGTGGCGAGGGCATACTGTACGAGACCGCAGGCGCACTCGGCAATGGGGAACGCATCTTTATTACGGCAAAGCTACCCGGCTATATCCGTGTGGGCAACGGGGAGGATGTAACCGAAAAGTATATTTTCCTGACCACCTCCCACGATGGCAGCGGGAGCATTACCGCAGCGTTTACACCTGTAAGGGTTGTTTGTTCGAATACATTAAATGCAGCAATGAAAACAGCTACCAATGTAGTACGCATTCGCCACACCGCAGGCGCAAAAGAACGTTTGGAACAGGCACACAAAGTTATGGGTGTTGCTGATAACCTATCCCTACAGTTAGAGGGCATCTTTAACGAGTGGGCTAACGTGCGCATTGAAGATAAACAGGTAAAACAGTTGATACAGTTGGCACTTTGTCCCAACAAAGAAACCTATAACCTTTTAAAGAAAGGGGCTACCGAGGAACTTTCAACGATGTATAAAAATGCCTGTGATGCGGCATTCGAGTACGCTATGGCAGACGATACCCAACAAACCGAAACCACAAAGGGAACTTTGTTCGGCGCTTATAATTGTATTACGGGCTACTACCAAAATGTACGCAGCTTTAAAACGGATGAGGATAAACTCAAAAGTATCTGTTTGGGAGGTACAGCACAGGCACGGGGGCAAAAAGCCTTTGACCTGTGCGGGGATTTTGCGAAAAGCGGAGCAGCTGCCCTGCAATTTAATTAACAGTTAACCGCTACTTTTTTATTCCCTGCAAGCTGCCACAGATTAGAAAAGGTTGCTTTGCAGGGAATTTTTTCGGGCGGGCAGCCATCAGGGCTGCCGACCAATATTGGTTCTTGGTAGGATATATTCATGTTTTACCTTATTATCACACAGTTTTACATTTTACTTGTAAAACATATTCTTTACAAAAAATCTTTTTGGTAAAAATGGAAGAAAGTAATATACCCCCTTTACCGCTTTTATACTTTTAAAACCTTATACTTTTATTACCTACCTACAAGCCAAATGGTTAGTTGTATAACCTGTAAATTTACCTGCTTTATATCGGCCAGATAAACCAAGTAGATGACATACTGAATTTTCGGGTGGGCAGCCTACGGGCTGCCATCAACGGCTAAAATTGAGTAGTTTATTGAATTTTATTACTCGACTTTTCCTTGAGAAAAAATGATTTGTTCTGGGCAAAAGAAAAAGGGCTTGATGCCCTTTTCAGTTAATAACCAGTTTATAAAAATTACCATCGCGTGATGGTAGCAAGTTGTGTTCTAAGCTGCTTGAAATCCTTCAGCAGCTTAAAACAACTTGCCCTTGCGCAGGGGGCTAAAAAATCTCCGAAGTCGATTTTTGGTTGTAGTTTGGTTTTATTCTTCATTTTTTGAACTGACCATTTTATGGATTTCATCAAGCATTTCAAATTCAGAAAATGGCATAATTTGAAGTGCCAGCTCCAGCAGGTCGCACGGATTAATCCTGTTGTTAGGGACAGCGTTGGAAACCTCAGCAGCGTCAGGATCAATTACGACTAGGCAGGCTTTTATAAGATTTCTTGCGATACAGATTGCATCAAAGTATGACATAACCCTAATCTCCACGGTATACCACCCTTCAGATTTTTCACAGGGTGTTAGCGATTGTAGATGCCTTTGGGCATATTCTTTAAACTCATCGAGTGTTTTTATTTTAGCCATCTTTTTCAGTTTAGTCATTAGTATAATTTTTAGTATCGACATTATTTCCCTGTTCTGTTTGTTCTAACCTTTCCAATTCTTTGCTACCTATCACTAGTATCTTGTCGTAAAAATCCTTTGCTTTTTTAAACAGTTTGCTGCTGTCCTCAATAGTTTCCTGTCCTATATTTTTATGTTTAAGCATATCAATGTTGGCGGATAACAGCTGCTGAAGCCTATAATCATCTTCTGAATCGGTGAATAGTTTTGGTAGCTCCGGTATGCAATCCAATAATCTCAAAAGGTAGTTGGTGGAATATATATTTGGGTGATAGCTGATAAAAAGGTCAATTAATCCCACAGCCATCTGCTGCACGGCCTGTTGAATTAGCACATTAACAATAACCGGCTGTTCCGTGTGAACCAGTGCAAGAAATCCCTCAGCCAAACGCATACGGTTATCCCAATAGTTTTTACTAAAGGCAAAATCTCTGTCAGCTGCCACAGGTATTTCGTAGAATGGATGGTCGGGATTGTTGTACGCTTCTAGTCCGTTTCGTATCACTGAATTGATAAAATGCTTTTGGTTTACGGCCTGCTTACGCAGGTATTGCGCCCTGTGTTGCAATATAGTCACGGTATATTTTCCGGCGAATTTCTTTTTAATCAAGGCTTGTAATTCCGGAACAATATTTTGCCGGTGCTCACTATTTAAAACTAGGAGGTAAAAATGGTAACCAGGCACATCCTTACTGAATGCTTTTCGCTTTTTATGGGAACTGATAACTGAATATCCAAAGCAGTAAATAGCCCGGACTTTTACAAAACCTCTGATGGTTTCTGAAATCTCAGCAAGCGTATGGTCTACAAAATAATTTGTGGACAGCTTTTCTTTCAATATCGATGCACCGCCATGTAGAGGCTGATTGAGTTCCATAAATTTTGTCTTCGTGCCAGCGAAATATCTGTAATAATAGTTTTCCAGTTCTGCGTACAGATGTTGGTACTTTGCTGCGGCTTGTTCAAGAACTGATTTTTCGACAGGCTCAATAGCGTGCTTTTTAATAGAACTATTGTAGGCTGCTTGAAGTGGAATCAATATTTTTTCTCCATCCTTGGTTTGAACATCCAGTATATCCTTTAGTTCAGGTGCATAACGATTGGTTATGTCATACACATAATCAAACTCCGGATATTCATAATACTCTTCAAGGTAGCCCGTAAGGAAAGCAGCAAAGCATGTGTAGACACTATAAATGGCACTATAAAGTGACACCGTAGCATTCTCAGTATCGTTATTTGCGATATGCGCTTTGTAAACTTCAAACTGCCTTGTCGCAGTATCCAGTTCATCAATAGATCGCTTATTTGATTTTGTTAGTAGCCTTTTAATATCAAAATATTGAGGAAGAAACACTTTACTTTTGTGTTCATAGTAAACCAATTCAGACAACGAGCAGTGCATTAAAAGGAAAGAGCTTCCTTTTTTAAACCCTAGTCGGGCAATCTTTTCATCTAAAAACCTGAATACCGTATTGGGATTGTCCCTTGCCAGCTTCTCAGAAAACCGTTCCAACATCATACCGTGCTGCTTGCAGTCCTTTTTTAGTATGGTTGTTACTATTGCAGACTGTCCGGTTTTATAACTCACATATATACTACCTGCATCAATAAATGTGAGCAGACCGTATAGCACCTCTTCCAACTGCTCCCGCATTGGAATACGATCCGGTATCCTTATTTGATAGTCCATAAAACATAATTTTACTGTGAAACATCAGTGAAAAAGCTTATTTTTGCTTATACACAGCAAGTAAATCATTGCTTATACTGTACCAAATCAATTTCGTATGTATGGTACATGGTTTTCAATGTATTTTACAGGGCGGTACTTTATTTTCAATTTTATACCTTTGACTATGAACACGACAAAACCAAACCATATAGGACGTAAAATCAGCCGTATCCGCGAACTGCGTAATATGAAACAGGAGGCACTTGCCCAGGCAATGGGGACGAACCAGCAGGCTATATCTATTTTGGAAAACAGTGAAGTAGTTGAAGATGAAAAATTGGCCGAAGTCGCGAAAGCGCTTGGCGTGACTGTGGAAGCAATCAAAAATTTTTCTGAGGAAGCTGTGATTAATTATTTTAATACCTACTACGATAACAAAGGTCACATACTAAATTCTTGTAATTATCTTACATTTAATCCACTTGATAAAGTTGTAGAGCTTTTCGAGGAAAAAGAAAAACTGTATGAAAGGTTATTACAGGCTGAAAAAGATAAAGTAGCTTACTTGGAGAAGCTTTTAAATAAATAAGAAAAAACACTTCGCTGTAGAAGAATATTTTTACATTTACACCATAATGATTTAATCTTAAATCATTGGTTGGTTGGTTTAAAATTCCCTCTTTAACCAGAGGGAATTTTTGTTTATCGTCCCGTAAAAAAATAGAAATCATTGCCTACGTTGGCTTTTTTTAAAAAAAGCTGTTTGAAATTTCTCAGATTATCTGTAAATATTCAGCTATTACACATCAAATCGCCAGCATTTCCCACTTAAATTTCCACAAAAAAATAGTAGCTTGCCACACCTAAAAAAGGTAACAGCAAATACCACAATACCCATGATAACCGGAGAATTAAAATCACAGATAGACAAAATATGGAATGACTTCTGGACAGGAGGCATATCTAACCCGCTGACTGTAATAGAGCAATTTACCTACCTCATATTTTTAAAACAGCTCGACGACAGGCAAATCCTTCTCGAGAAGGAAATAAATATGCTGGGCGGTTCCAGCCGCAAACCTGTATATACTCCTGAGCAGAAACCACTGCGTTGGAGCAGCTTTAAAGACAAAGACCCTGAGGTAATGTTCGATTTATTTACACGTCCGCAACGCGAGCTGGGCGATGTCACGGTATTCGATTTTATGAAAGGCTTGGGGGCTACCGGTGGAGTATTTTCAGAATACATGAAGGGCGCTACCTTTATGATACCTACTGCAAAACTCCTGGATCGTGTGGTGCAGCAAATAGACAAACTACCGCTTGAAAAACGCGACACCAAAGGCGACCTTTACGAGTATATGCTCAGCAAAATAGCCGAAGCCGGTACAAACGGGCAGTTCCGTACACCCCGCCATATCATCAGGATGATGGTAGAACTTATGGAGCCACAAAAAGAAGATACCATTTGCGACCCATCCTGCGGTACGGCAGGGTTCCTGGTAAGTGCCGGGCAGTACATACATGAGGTGCATCCTGACTGGTTTAACGAGTCGGAGTTCCGCGAACATTTTAATAAAGAAATGTTTAATGGTATTGAGATAGACCCCTCTATGATGCGCATCAGCGCCATGAACCTGCAACTGCACGGTATGGAGCATCCTAACCTTATAGGTAAAAGCGCGCTTGCCGAGAGTAACGATATTAGTAGCAAATACTCGCTTATACTGGCCAACCCGCCATTTAAAGGCGCTCTTGATTATGACGAGGTAGAAAGCAGCCTGCTTAAAGTAACCCAAACCAAAAAAACCGAACTACTGTTCCTGGCGCTGATACTACGCATGCTGAAACTGGGCGGGCGCGCAGCGGTTATAGTGCCCGATGGCGTACTTTTTGGTAGCAGCGGTGCACACAAAAGCATACGTAAAGAACTGGTAGAAAACCAAAGGCTACAAGGCGTTATATCTATGCCCAGCGGGGTGTTTAAGCCCTATGCCGGGGTAAGTACTGCCATATTGCTGTTTACTAAAACCAACAGCGGCGGTACCGATGATGTTTGGTTTTACGATATGAAAGCCGACGGCTACAGCCTGGACGACAAGCGCAACCTGCTGATAACCGAAGACGCGCTGGAGCAAAGCTTTACCGAACCCGAAAATATTGTAGACGAAGTAAAAGGCAAGAGCGATATTGCTGATATATTAATGCAATGGCACTACCTGGGCAAAGGCGAAAAAGAGAAATTTGCTGACCGCACCACGCAGAGCTTTATAGTACCAAAAGCCGATATAGTAGCAAACGGCTACGACCTGAGCATAAACCGCTATAAAGAAACAGTATATGAAGAAGTGGCGTATGAAAAGCCCGAAACCCTTATTGCCGATATTAAAGTCCTTGACCTGAAAAGGCAACAAGCTATTGAAGAACTTGAAAAGATGCTTGGCTAATGGAGAGTGTTAAATTAAAAGACATTTTAAACGTAAAAACGGGTAAGCATGACGCTAATCATGCTGTAGATAAGGGTACCTATCATTTTTTCACTTGTGCTATTGAGCCGCTTCGCTCCAACACTTTTTCTTTTGACGATGAGGTTATTATCTTGCCTGGGAATGGTGCGAATGTTGGTGAGGTCTTATATCACAAAGGGAAATTGGAGGCTTATCAAAGGACTTATATCCTACATGAAATTAAAGCTGATGTAAAATATTTATTTTATTATTTAAAAAAGTATTGGATAAGGCAGATCAGTAGAAAACAGGTGGGGTCAGCAACCAATTATATAAAATTAGATGATATTCTTAGCTTTGAAATTCCCCTACCAGACCTCGCTACCCAGCAAAAAATAGCAGCCGTATTAGATAAAGCTGATGAACTGCGCCAGTACAACAAACAGCTTATAGAAAAGTATGATGCCCTTACGCAGAGTCTGTTTTTAGATATGTTTGGGGATCCGGTAAGGAATGAGAAGGGATTTCCTAAAACTACCGTGAGAAATCTCTGTGAGGAAGTTAAATACGGGACAAGTGCAAAATCAGATGGATCTGGAAAATGGCCTTATTTAAGGATGAACAATATTACTTATAGTGGCTATATGGATTTTTCTGATGTTAAATCGATTAATGTTTCTGAGAAAGACTTTGTAAAATATTCCGTAAAAAAGGGAGATGTATTATTTAATAGAACAAATAGTAAAGAGTTAGTTGGTAAAACAGGTATTATTACTAACGACGACACTTATATCATTGCTGGGTATTTAATTAGAGTACGAGTAAATCAAGTATTAGCAAATCCATATTTCCTTTGGGCGCACCTAAATTCAAAATGGGCTAAATTAACTCTATCCAATATGTGCAAAAATATTGTTGGAATGGCTAATATAAATGCGCAAGAACTTCAGGATATCTTGATTCTTCAACCACCAGTCACACTTCAAAACCAATTTGCAGAGCGTGTACAGCTTATAGAACAACAAAAAGAGCTGGCACAGCAGACATTGCAAAAAAGTGAGGAGCTATTTAACAGCCTGCTGCAAAAAGCATTTAAAGGAGAACTGGTGGCGGAGTATGAACTTTAAAGAGATATTACAAAAAATAGAAGTAAAACAACAGCAGTCGTTTTACCCATTGCCGGAATTTCGGGAACGGGGTACTAAATTGCTACCTGTAAAAAGCAGGGGACTCTATTGGTTATGGACTAAGCTGGATTTTTCTGAGCTGGGTAATTGCCTTGATACTGATGGGCATAAGGGTGAGGTTCCTATCCGCAAACTAATTGAAGCCCGCAAGGATTTATCTTTTATTTGTAATATCAGGAAAGATGATTTCCGTATTGTTTATAATGGCATTGGGGGCTATAAAATCCGAACAAGCGGTTACGGCTTACGTGGCAGAATACTTCAGGAACTCAATGCAAAAAATGTAAGAACAGGTTCTTTAAATTTAATGAATCGTGGATTTAAACCGGAAGATTGGGCCGTAAGCTTCTTTGATTTTGATGCTCCCGAAAACCATGAAATTATTAAAGAGCTACGCGAAGAAGGCTTTTATACAAAATACGCCGCCGATCTCGAAATGCTTTGGCGGTTAGAGTACGGACATCCTATATTGTGCAGGCATTGATTGTTTAAAAAACTAACCACCTATGAATACCATAAAAATCATTCCTCAGCTTAATATAGTAAACGGCACCCTTGTTGCCGGAAGTTTAAATAATCATGAAAAGGTTTTCCTGAAACAAGGTTCGGTAGACGGTGCCTGTGGTCCATACTGCCTCTTTATGGCGCTACTTATTTTAAACGTTATCAGCTATAACGAAGCCACTAACCTTTGGTGGATTAAGCGGAGTACACGTTTTGGTAAAATGCTGAAGAAAATGCAGGAGCACGATAATTTGTTTCAGGGAGGCACTCATTTGTATCAACTCGAAGAGCTACTGCAAGGTAGTTTTACAAGTACATTAAATACTACGGTATCAGATGCGCGGGGTAAAAATCTTATAAAGTTTTTACAAGTGGAACTATCTGAAAATAAGCCGGTACTGTTTGGGGTAACGGGTAAAAATCTTGCGCATTGGTTGCTTGCCATTGGCTATGAAGAAGATTCTTCAGGTAACATCTCTAAGGTTTTATTCCTCGATCCTTCCGGCAAGGAGCTTCCCAATTATTACAACGGTATTATAGATATAAGTAACTCGTATGCGGGTCGCTATCCGTATATATGGGTAAGCGAAAGCGATGAGCTAAAAATAAGCCTTGAAGAAGGTATTTCATTTGCTTTGAAATAATAATGAAAATTTCCTACTTTAGTGCTGCCAACCCTCACAGTGCATGAACAGTAACTTTACTTTTTTACAGGCCGAATTTAAAGACCTCTTTACCGAGATAACCGAAGCGGAAAAGCACACCTTTACCGCACCGCGTTATGCTGCGCTGTTATGCCGCAGTACGTTAGAGAAATCGTTGTTCTGGCTCTATAAAAATGATGAAGACCTGCAACTGCCGTATGATACCAAGCTTGGCGCACTATTGCATCATGAAGATTTTAAGGCTATTATAAAACCCTCTATGCTCATAGAGCTGGATATTATTCGGGTTAACGGCAACAATGCTGCCCACGGCAAAACCGTAAAGGCATTGGAAGCCTTGCAGTCGCTAAAAAATAGCTTCAGGTTTTTGTCGTTTATCAGCAAATACTACAGCGCTGCCAACCCTGAGATACCGCCTTTTGACGAACGGTATATCCCTTATGGCGATACCGCCGACAAAAAGCTACAGGAACTGCAAACCCTCGCCGACACCCTCGAAAAAGAGCGTGAAGAAGCCAATGCAGCCCTAAAAACACAGCAACGTCTGCTGGAACAAAACGAGGCAATGCGCCTGGAACTCGAAGCACGCCTGGAAGAAATTGCCCGCCGTAAAGAAGAACGCCAGGAAACATTTACTGTAGAACAAGCCATACCGGAGTTAACCTCAGAAGTTGAAACACGTAAGTTATTAATAGACTTATTACTTCGCGAAGCCGGTTGGGATAAACTGAAAGAAGGCCGCGATAAAGAGTTTGAAGTGACAGGTATGCCCGTAAGTACCAACCCGTCGGGGCGCGGTTATGCCGACTATGTACTATGGGGCAACAATGGCCTCCCACTTGCTGTAGTGGAAGCCAAGAGTACCATATACAGCAATAAAAAAGGAAAGCACCAGGCGAGCCTGTATGCCGATTGTCTCGAAAAGATGACAGGGCAACGCCCGGTAATATTTTACAGCAATGGTTTTGAAACCCATATTTGGGACGATACTTTTTATACCGAACGCGAAGTGCAGGGCTTTTATACCAAGGAAGAACTGCACCTGCTTATAGAGCGTCGCACATCGCGTAAGGATTTACGGGAGTTTAGTGTAAATACCGGTATTGCAGGAAGACCATATCAGTTATTAGCCATCCAGCGCGTAGCCGAAACACTGGCGACTACGCACAACAAAACATTAAGGGGCAGGAACCGTAAAGCATTGTTGGTTATGGCTACAGGTAGTGGTAAAACACGTACCGCAGCTGCTATGGTAGATATGCTTACCAAATGTAACTGGGCAAAGCGTATACTTTTCCTCGCCGACCGCAATGCGCTGGTTACACAAGCTAAAAACGCGTTTAAGGAATACTTGCCGCACCTTTCGGCTATAGACCTTACCAAAGAAAAAGAAGACAATGGTACACGGGTGGTGTTTTCTACCTACCCAACCATAATGAATAAAATAGACAGCCTTAACGATAGTGAACGTTTTTATGGTGTAGGTCATTTTGATGTTATTATCCTAGATGAAGCACACCGTTCGGTTTACGATAAGTACAAGGCTATCTTCAGTTATTTTGATAGTATTTTAATCGGTCTTACTGCAACGCCTAAAAAAGACAGCTCGCTTAAAAATACTTACACCCTTTTTGATATAGAGGATGATAATCCCACCTTCGCTTATGAGCTTAATAAAGCTGTGGAAGAAAAGTACCTGGTGCCGCCAAAAGCGTACAGTGTGCCCTTGAAATTTCCACGGGAAGGTATAAAGTATGAGGAGCTGTCTGAAAAAGATAAGGAGCGTTTTGAGGAAATTTTCGGGGTACATATAGGCCCTGATAACGAAGTGCTGAATATTGATAAAAATAAGATTAACAGCTGGCTTTATAATAACGACACTATTGATAAAGTACTGGATTATCTAATGACCAATGGTCTTAAAGTAGCCGGAGGTGACAAACTGGGTAAGACTATCATTTTTGCGAAAAACCACCGTCATGCTTTATTTATAGAAGAGCGTTTCAATAAAAACTATCCTGAATATGGTGGCAATTTCCTACGTGTTATTGATAACTACGAAGACAAAGCCCAAGATTTATTAGAGAAGTTTTGTGAGTTTAAGACTGGCAACGAACTGGAACCACAAATAGCAGTATCGGTAGACATGATGGATACCGGTGTAGATGCGCCACGGGTGCTAAATCTGGTATTTTTTAAAGCTGTAAAAACCTATTCTAAATACTGGCAGATGATAGGCCGGGGTACACGCCTTTGCCCAGATATTTTTGAGCCTGGAGTTGATAAGGAACATTTTCTTGTCTTTGACTTTTGTGGTAATTTTGAGTATTTCAATGAGTTCCCTGATGGGGAAACACAGAAGGTAACGTTGTCACTTTCCCAAAACATTTTCAACACAAAACTAGAATCCATACTGGTTATCCGGCAACTTCAAAATCCTACGCCTGAGCAGGAAGAACTTCAGGTGCTTTATACCGATGACCTTTATGAATCTATAAATAACCTAAGTGAAGACAGGTTTGAAGTACGCAAGCACTGGCGTTATATAAAAGAATATAAAGACCGTAACCGCTGGAACAATATTACAAAAGTTGACCAGCTTGATATACAAAGTAACCTGTCGCATCTTGCAGCGTACAAAGATGATACCGATGAATATGCAAAGCGTTTTGATTTGCTAATTTTGAAGCTGCAACTGGCATTAGTAACCGGTCATAAATCACAGGTGAGGCATATTACTGAAATCAACGAAATAGCAAATCTTCTCTTTACAAAAAGAAATATCCCGGCAGTTAATGCAAAAATTGTGGTAATCCAAAAGCTACAACAGGAACAGTTTTGGACTACCGTAGATGGTATTCAACTAGAAGAAATCAGGAAGGAAATACGCGAACTGATTCAGTTTTTGAAAGACGAAAACAAGTTGGCACCTATTTATACCCCTTTTACCGATGAGCTGGATCTATCAATGGTCAGCGAGCCTGATATTATAGGTAATTACCCTAACCTACAAAGCTACAAAGACCGCGTAGAGGCTTTTATACGTAAAAATAGGACTGAAAATCTGGTTATAGACAAATTGTATAAAAACCTTCCTATTACACCGGCAGAACTTGAGTTGTTAGAACAGTTCTTGTTTAATGAAGCTTTAGAAAGTAAAGACCGTTTTGTAAAAGAATATGGTGAGCAGCCTCTTGGTAAATTTATCAGGAATATTATTGGTCTTGATATAGAAGTGGCTAACCGTTTATTTGCTGACTTTATATCAACCGGAAACCTTAACGCCAATCAGATAACATTTGTACAGAAGATCATCGACTACCTCAATAAGAAAGGAGTTCTTGATAAAACACTTTTAACCCAATTTCCTTTTACCGAAAATGATGACAGGGGTATTTTTGGTATCTTCCAAGAAGACGATAAAGTTTTTGAAATTATCAGGGTCATTAATGAGGTGAATAGTAATGCTGGGGTTGTCTGAATCTAGTGGTTGTGCTTAATCTGTAAGTTCTAAATCACAATATTCATCATAATTTAATTTCATAATCTTTTATTTTTTTTTCCAAAGTGTTTATCACGCAGCCCAACAACTTGGCAGCTTGTTGCTTGTTTTTAGCTAATTTCAACACTTTAATAATATGCAGCTTTTCGGCTGTTTTTAAATCTAGCTTGAAATCATCAGTAGGATTTAGCAATCTTGTCGGTAGTGTTTCCATCGACACTGCGTCACTATTAAAAACGTACAAATTTTCAATTAAATTTTCAATTTCACGAACATTACCAGGAAAAGGATAATTTAATATAAATTGTTCAACATCTTTTGCCAGACGCAATTTTTTAGGTCTTTTAAACAACTTCCGTTTAGACTCTATGAAAAAATCAATCAGTTCCTTTTTCTCTTTTACCCCTCTATCCCGCAAAGGAGGCAACGTAAGCTCAGTTACGGCAAGGCGATAGAATAAATCCCATCGAAAATGCCCTTTTGCACACCTCTGTGGCAGATTCCTGTTTGTGGCTGCTATAATTCTTACATCAATCTTCTTCTCCTTAGTGTCTCCTATCCTAAGAATTCTCTTTTCCTGAATAACCCGTAATAACAATTGCTGCATATAAGGCGAAATATCCCCGATCTCATCTAGGAAAATAGTACCGCCATGTGCTTCCTCCAATAACCCTTTATGATCAGCTACTGCACCTGTAAAAGAACCTTTTATGTGACCAAACAATCGCGACTCAAGAAGTTCATCCGTGAAGGCAGAGCAATTTAAGGCAATAAATGGCTTTCCACTCCTTGCAGAATTCCTATGTATATAATTTGCCAAATGCTCCTTGCCAGAGCCACTCTCACCAAAAATTAAAGTAGTTACCTGGTCAGCTTTAGCTATCATCTCAGCTTTTCCATAAATAGGATTCAGCGAATCAGTTATAAGATAATCCTCTTTATAATCTACAACACTTTCTTCCTTAATTATACTCCCACCTGGAATGGTAGATTTTATCACCGTCATATCCAGCAACTCGGCCTTACTGGTTTTTGAATGCTCTTTGGGACGCACCTGAAACATCCTCGTATTAAACATCCCAGACTCATGAATCAGATACCAAGAAATCTGCATAGCGGAAGTACCGGGAGAAAAGAAAATATTAATCTCATCATCCTTATACGCCCTCATCAACAAACCTTCTACCTTACTTTTAATTTGCTGTATATCGATAACATCCGTAATATCCAGATACTGAGTCTCAATACGACGGTTAAGATGTCTTTTACTTAGCTCAGTCCGTAATTGTTCAACATATACATCAGGCTCATCTCCTTTCTGAGAAGATAAGATAACGTGTCTATCATGATTGAAGAAATCTTTATGAAAGTTAAAGGTAGGCCCGTTTTCATTGACCCCGATAATTTGTTTTGTTTCTAGATTTCTTGAAAAATCATGCATAGTAGCAATCCACGAAATTAATGTTCTCATATCATTTTATGATAATTATATTCCAAATATTGATATAATAAATAACAAAAGCAAGATAAAATCAATGAAATTTTGCATGGCATAGTATTCGCTTTACATGGATCAGTTAAACAAGAAAGGAGGTATATAAATGACAAAGAAAAATCAGTGCACAGAGATGCAGGAACCGGAAAATTTGTAACGAAGAGTTATGCGTACAAACATCCCAAAACAACTATAAAGGAAACAGTAAAAAAATCCAAATGATAACTGGAACTATCCGCTGAAGATGGTTTCAATTTTTAAACAGTAAAAATTTGAATATGGCAATAATAATTACCTACGACATTCCCTCCAAACATCGGGAATTCAAAGAAAAGATGTTTGAATTGGGTTATAAGGATAGAATTCCTGGGGTAAAAAATTGTAAAACTATTTACTTTCCCAATACAACGCTTTATCACGCGAGCAAATCAGCGGAAACAGCAAGAAATGATGCGCAAGCGATTACGCGAGCGCTAGGTATATCATTAGAAAGATGTGTTTCAACAATCTGGGATGACTGGTCAGCTGTGTGTGGAGAACCATTTAAATAATAGGGCATGGACAAAGAAGAGAACAAAAAATTCAAAATACTCTCTATTGACGGAGGCGGGATAAGAGGTCTTATCCCTGCCAAAGTCTTGGCCGAGTTGGAAGAAGAATTACAAAAGGAAGAACCCGACAAGGCGCTGCATGAACATTTTGATCTTATCTGCGGCACCTCAACAGGAGCGATCCTTGCAATAGGCCTTGCGTTGGGCATACCAGCAAAAGAACTTGCAAAATTCTATGAAGATCATGCAAAAATTATCTTCCCAAAATTTGTCTTTCGTTTTCTGCCTCGAAAAAGCAGAGCTTTCTTTAATGCTATCTATAGCAACAAGCAATTGCTAAAAAAGCTAAGAGAAGTTTATGCAGAAGCTAATGGTGGTCAGGATCCGCTTATGAATGACCTTAAAAACAAAGTCTGCATACCCGCATTTAACGGAAACGACGGTGCTATAAACGTCCTCAAAACCAAACATCATCCGGAATACAGGAGAGACTATAAACTTCCGGCATACCATGTAGCAATGTCCAGCGCCTCTGCACCGGTATATTTTCCGCCCCATACCTTTTCATTTAAGAATGAATTTGGGGAAGGAACCAATATCAACATGATCGATGGGGGAATATTCGCCAACAATCCTGCATTGATAGGCGTGTTTGAAGCAACCGACAAGCTAAATATCCCCATTGGAGATATCGCACTCCTATCGTTGGGTACTGGTCAGGGAAAACAAATCATAAAACGCACATGGCGTCCAAAAAACGTATTCGACTGGCTATTCCCCAATCCTAAGTTGGTAGACTTAGTATTGGATACACAAGCACAGATCACAGAACAATACTTACTCTTTCTACAGCGAGCATTGGGCAAAATAGGCAATACATTCAGCCATTTGCGTATCCAGCACGATATGAAAGGTGACAATATTGAACTCAATTCTTCCAAACAAAAACACATAGACCGCATGAAGTCTATCGGCGAAGAATTAGCAAAAAACAGATTAACAGAAATTTTAAACTTTGTAAAACAATAATAAAATGGCAAACTGTCACAATTTATTTCAGGAATATCATAGCGATATATCCATAGGTTCAAAAAAGAACGAGAGAATGAAGGATTCGAAAGAAGGGCTTCGTAAAAAAATCATAGCTTGGTTCAAAGAAAACCATCCGGATTATGTACCCTACTTCTATATACAAGGGTCTTATAAAATGAAAAACGGCATTCGCACAGCAGAAGATATATGTGACCTCGATGACGGTATCTACTTCTTTCGGGAACCCGATGTATCCGCATCAACCCTCAAGGAATGGGTAAGACAAGCCGTAGACGGCTACACTGCTACAGCACCAGAAAATCGTAAAAAATGTGTACGCTCCATTTTTGCCAACGATTATGAAATAGATCATCCGGTTTACTACAAAATAGACGGACAGGAATACAAAATCGCAGTCAAAGGTGTTGGTTTTGAAAACAGCGACCCGAAAGCAGTAGTAGACTGGTTTGTATCTAAAAAAGACAAAGAGGGTCGGTTGGTACGAACCATTAAGTATCTCAAAGGATGGGCAGACAAACAAAGTTTTAAAATGCCTAGTGGTTTGGCATTGACAATACTGGCCACCAATGCAAAAGAAAAAATTGTACTGAATCAACGGGATGATATCACGATGCGTGACATTCTCAAAGAAATCAAAAAAGCCCTAAACAATAAATTTGAATGTATAGTCCCTGCAGTACCAAATGATGATTTGCTGGAAGACTACTCAAACAAAGAAAAGTTTTTAGAAACGCTCGAAAAATTCATAACAGATGCAGACTCAGCAATTCGGGAGACGAATCAAAAAGAATGCAGCAAACTGTGGCGCAAACATCTCGGAGATAGATTTCCTCTGGGAGAAGACAAAGAAGAAAATAATTCACGTAGTTCAGCGGCAGCAGCGGCAGGAGCTGCCACATCCTATCCCTTTGGTTATGAATAACGCATACATCCGATTTATAGAAGAAGCTGCAGAAACCATAAGCAATTTTCCCGACTTACATTTACATAGTCGGGAAGATGCTCTTCCATTCCTGGAAGGCACAATCAACCTGTTAGATGAAAACAGAGCCGCATATGACACTTACGCCATACGCATAGAATGCTCTCCCGATTATCCTAATAGCTTCCCGCTTGTATATGAAACACAAGGAAGATTGCCACATAATATAGATTGGCATCTGTATAATGATGGACATTTCTGTATCTGCACACCCATAGAAGAATACATTCACTGTGCACATGGAATTTCGCTTACCTCTTTTATCCAAAACCAGGTCGTGCCTTATTTACACAACCAAAGTTTTAGAGAAAGAGAAGGCTACTTTCTTCACGAACGATCCCACGGTCTGCAAGGCATCTTAGAATCTTTATATGACATGCTACAAACCAGAGACATAGATAAAATGTATTCGCTGCTAATTTATATCTATAAAAACGACACCCCGTCACGCACCTCAAAATGCTTTTGCGCAAGCGGTAAAAAATACAGACACTGCCACAGAGAAGCCTACCAGTTGATAAAAAGTATGGGACAAGATCGATTGCGTTCCATCATCTTATCCCTAAGATGCTAATTCGTAATCAGCTCATAGCTAAAATGTTCATTAGTAGCATACCAATCCTGATCCGGACTATCATAAGACACCGTCTCCTCTCTGGCAATAAAAACTTTATTAAGTTTAGGGGTTTTCGCCAGCAACTTCCTTAGATTCTGGTCACGGTTCACAGGATTCTGGTATACAAGAATATAATTATTCAGAGGATATTGACTCATAAAATCATTTAGGAAACCGGCCACTCCATTTACATTGTCAAGATCCAGATTAGACAAAGAATTAGCACAGGTCAGCACAACAGTATGAGGAAATATAAATTCATCTCTATAATAAGCCGGATTATTTTTTTCCAACCCCTCACACAAATCAAAGGTATCAATAGCTTTAAATGCCCCTGATTCGCTAAATTCTCGAGCCTTGTTCAGCATTGCCTCTGAAATATCAACGCCTAGATAATGAACCTTTCGACTGACTTCATCCTTAAAGACATTATTAAAAGCCAGAGAAGCAGTCAAAGGACCGCAACCAAAATCTATGAACATTATTCTACCTTCCGTGTTCGCAAATCTCGAAGCGAAAAAAGGTTTATTATTTAAGAAAACATGTTGTAGGGAAATAAATTGTTTTCTCATATCCCAATAACAATACAATAAAACATTGTCTTTTGGCGTAAAGTAATCAAATAAACTCTGACCATCTAGAAAATCTAAATTTTGGGCATAATTAAAATCAATTTGTTTATCAAAATCAGCCGTACCGTATTGAATAAGATTGTTACGCGTAAAATCAGTATTTAACCCTAATATCTCATTAGGCCATTTAGTACGTCTGTCATTTTTGATTACATTCACCACTTTATTTTCAAACATCGTTTTAAAAGGGTCACTAATTACGGAAAAAGCTGCTACCATATTAGATGTAGTTTTATCTGGAAAATAAATAGGTAAGCCTGATATTATATCAGACAGAGATGTATTGATGTAAGCGCCTTTTGATTTACAATACTCTATCAACCTCAGATAAATAAGATTATCCGACAATATAGTATCATTGCCTACTAATATCATCTGCTCACGAGCTCGTGTGAGAGCTACATTTAATTTACGATCTACATCACCCTCATCATTCAAATTAATCATTCCTCGCAACTGGAATGGATTATTTACGGAAAATGAGTAAATAACAATATCCCGTTGACTTCCCTGAAATCTTTCTACAGAATCGACCGTTATTTTATCATAATCAGGGATATTTTCCTCCTCCATTTTATGCTTAATGAGTGCTATCTGATTTCGAAAGGGAGCAATAATCCCCAATGTTGTAAGCGGATCAAAGGACTTATTATTGCTTTTGTATAAAGCCATGATTTCCTTAACAACATAAACAACAAAATCGGCTTCATAAACATTGGTTTTTCCATAAAGATCATTAGCCTTCTTATTGTTAAAAAAGACCAGCCTCTTTTGACTCAGCAACTTCCTGACACTATTGGTGCCGGATTCTGAAAATTTTAAATCCTCTACCTGACGTAGCAATGTTGTCTTGGCTGTTACATCTATGCCCGGCGCATCACAAGCTTCACGGAGTAAGCCATTATAAAACGCATAATTTGGAAATAAGGAAATATCTTTATGCATACGTCCCTGATAAGTTAAGGTAGCGTATGAATCAATAAGTTTATTACTTTCACAAAATTTATAGAGGCGCTCAAACAGTGAATTTTTTCTGTTGTAAAGGCCAATAGATTCAAGTGATATATTTTTAGTCTTAGATCTTTCAGCAGACTGGAGCGAAATTGCAGGCAATTGTTTATGATCACCAATAAGTATAAACTTTGGGGCTTTTCCTAAAATACCTATTAATTGAGGTTCCAAAATCTGGGACGCTTCGTCAACTATTATATAATCAAAGCCTTTTAGGCTAAAAATATGTTCTTTACTACCTATGGATGCCACAGTTGATACATAAACATTGTTGGTTTGGATAATACGAGATACTTCAGCGCGATCAAATTTATTCCCTGAGGCCAAAAGGTCTTTTTCTCTCGATTCCATTACCACATCCAATAGATTGCGATGATACTCTGAACTTGCAGATAACCTTGATCCAAAGCGAATAAAATTGAGGTCACTGGTGCTAGTACAAGCATTGTTAATTGCCTCACAAAGCTCATCAACCGCGCGATTTGTATATGCCATTACAAGAATACTTTTGCCAAGATTGATAAGTTCTTTTACTAGATTCTTAATAATGATGGAAGTTTTTCCTGTACCTGGTGGGCCATTCAATAAAAAATAGCGGTCTGCCGATAAAGCTTGGTTAATAACCATTTGCTGTTCATGATTCACAAAAGAATTTTTATACCCATAATCTTCCCCTTTACCAGGGTGTTCCAACGTCAAAATTAAATTTTTGAAGGAAGAACTTTCCTTCAGGAAACTATAAAGATTGCGATACATGAAATTAAAAGCAGTTTCCATGAAATCACTCTCCAATGCCCACTTTGCATGGCTTCCGAAAGAATTAAAAAATACTTCATTGCGTTGTTTATACCGAAAATATACCGTAACCGAGCTCGTGGAAATATCTTTTATAGTACATTTGAAAATCTGACTATTAGAAACTAAATCCGATTCACTGTTTCGTGGATACAACAAGCAAATGTCACCTACTCTGAAATTCACATTTCTGTTTTCAGCATTCGTTCTATTGAATATGATAATTTGTTCTTCTTGATTAATTTTATTGATTGCAATTTCTAGATCATATAGAATCTCGAATTTTTCTTTCTTTTCCTCGAAACTATCCAGCCAAAGTCGTGCTAGACCATTTGAGCCAATTTCTCTATCCTTTTCAGCACCTCCCACTTTACTGAGAAAATGCTCGTATGAGACATAGTTTAAAAACGAAATGAAATAACTCTTTTCAAGATTTGAAGCCGAAACTATTGGGCTAAGAAAATTATCTATTTGAGGCTCTATCTTATTTCTGAAGTTAGGATGAATATCTCTGTTAATAATATTTTGAGAATTAATCAGTGCTAAGAGATTCGCAGTAGATTGCTCATCATCTTTCGCGAGAAGATGCTCAATTGTGATAATCTTATTTCTCAGATTGATCACTTTTTGAAATTCGTTCATAAAAGCACCTATATTCCTCATATTTCCGCGATCGGGTTTCGAATACAAGATAAACCCCTGCACTTTAGAATTGATCTTTCCGACGCTCAGCTTTTCTATTTGCGAATAAAGAAGATAGTACATAAACAACTGAGCCTGATGATTACCCTTGATGCTAATACCGTCATCTGGAAAAGGAGCGCTACCCGACTTCAGCTCAATAATTTTAGAAATACCTTCGCCTTTTTTCCAGTCAAGCATATCCATCCTTCCTTGTAATCCAAACTTCTCAGACAAAAAAGAAGGCTCCAAGGAAATATTTTCCAAATCAATACTCAATTGCAAAAATTCATTCTCAATTGTCTGCTTAATCTTAAGAAACTGCTGTTGGCTATCTTGATAATATGTACGAAAATGATGTTCTTCAGTAATATCTTTACATGTAGTGTACTCAAATGGACTAGTTCTGAAATGTTTGAAAAAAGTTTTAGCAAACTCTACAGGAACCGAAGGATTAGAAAATACTTCGTCAACAACGAGGTTTGCAAAGTTTCCCAATAGTATATGCTTAGTATTAGCCACCGACTCAAACTTTGATTTAAAAAACAATAATTCCGTTTCTCCGTAATCTTGTATACATTCTGAAACAGAAGAAACATCCAGTAGATAATCCGGTTCCAAAACGATAATATTAGGATGAAAAACTTCATTCGCATCAATAGAGATATCCACAAGATATAAAACAGCACCCACCCAAAGATCTTTACAAGAGGTAAATACTTCGTTCACGCCGGGTTCCAATATTTGGATCGTAACCAGCTTATCTGGAGCAAACTCAAAAGAAGATTCTTTAACACTTAAAATATCAATATGGCAAACCAAATGATTGATTCTCTTTTCAATAATACTGACTTTAGCTTCTCTTAAATGGGCATTTTTAATCGGGCTAAATTGCTTTGCATTCTTTTCTTTCAACAAAAAAGTATCCGGAATATGAATACTATATACAACACGAAGAAATTCAGCAAAAAGAGAAATATGATACTTGTAATCATCATCTAAAGGGACAAGACCTTCATGTAAAACTTTATTTGCGGTTACGCGTAACCCGTGGATAGATCTGTCGGTTTTATATTCCTGACAAACATAACTTAACCGTGAAAAAAAATCTGAAAATTGAACAGGGACTGTTGATGTAAGATTTTTGCAGACTTTTTCCAATAAGCTTCTTAGTTGGGGATATTTTATTGATAATGAAAAAGTTTTATTACTATGAATACTTTCTAATTCATCTAAAAACTCTATCCCGACAATTTTTTTAATCATTATTAAAGAGGATTGATTGAGTATTGACTAATTTAAGATAAATTTATATACATTAAAGATTATATAATAAGTAATCATAATGATAACTTTTCTCTAATGTAACATTGCACATTGATTTAAATTATAAAATTTCTAAAACAAGTTATTTAAAAAAGCCAACATGAAATTTTCAGAATTCTACTCTAACAAAACAATTAAAATCTTGACTGAACAAAATACAGGAAAGAGAAATCAAATATTTGTACTTCTTGGACAAACGGAATTAATTGATAAAACTACTTTTTTAGACAACATAACAGATGTGGAGACTTTTCACTTGAATGGAAATGAAGATCTGTTTGATAAAAATTGGTTTACAAGCGTTTTCACAAAATTGAATTATGAAAAACAATTCCATTTACTATCCTTTCCGCAATTTAGTTACTTAATCAACTATATTGACAGTTCATTCTTTAAAGACAGAGTAATAATAATTCAAGATAATTTAAGACAACTCTTTCCAATAAATAAAAATGAATATTTGGAGGAAAGCAGTGATGAAAATATCGAAACACGACCAGAAAAAATACCAGTATATCAAGCTGAACAAATACAAATTAAAGATTACTTCTTTTATGCTGTAAAAACATTGAGCGATGACTTTACTACTATAAATCTTTTTGAAGAAACAACTGAACTTATAGAATCCGACAATTCCGATTTTGAAAATATTGATATTAGTTCGGATCAAACTGCATTAGATTTCTTTTTAAATTCCTGCATTTTAGAGAACAATTTCCAAAAGAATGCAATTGTAAAGATCTATCCCAAACAACCAATCAATAGCTCAATAATAAAAAATGTTGAAAAGGTAAACTATGTATTAAATCTTTTTGGAGGCTCATTAAATCTTCTAAAAGAAGAAATAATCAAAGAAGATTATCAAGTTAATCAGTCAACAAAAGATTTACTTCTAAAATATTGGGGAGAAAAAGCAGAATTTCGAGGATTAAAAGTTTATCGAAATCCTGATATTGGAAATCAAGTATCAGAAATTTCACAAGGCTTAATTGTCGAAACAATTATTAAGGAATACGAAAATTCAAAAAGAAATGAAAAAACAAGAGATTTGTTTTTAACTGCTCCTACCGGTGCAGGTAAATCTCTTCTTTTTCAATTGCCTGCATTTTACGTTTCTCAAAGTGGCGACATTACAGTTGTTATTTCCCCATTAATTGCATTAATGAAAGATCAAGTTAATGCTATTATTACAGATCGTAATTTTGATAAAGTTGCTTACTTAAATAGCGAATTAAGTTTAATAGATCGTGAAAGAGTTATAGAAAATTGCCAAAGCGGAGAAATCGACATTTTGTATATGTCGCCTGAACTTTTTATGTCTTATGATATTAAACATTTTATTGGCGCAAGAAAACTTGGTTTACTCGTGATTGACGAAGCCCACCTAATTACAACTTGGGGAAGAGATTTTCGAGTTGATTATTGGTTTTTAGGAAATCACGTTAGAAAAGTAAGGAAATATCACAATTTAAGTTTTCCAATGGTTGCAGTTACTGCAACAGCTATTTATGGCGGTGCTAACGATATGGTTTTTGATAGTATTGATAGTTTAGTAATGCATAATCCACACGTTTTTATTGGACAAGTTAAAAGAAGTGACATAACATTTGCTGTAAATAATCACGATCGTTTTTCAACGAATTATGAAAGTAACAAACTTGCCCAAACAGTTGATTTCATCAAAAAAATAAATGAAGTTGACTTAAAAACTTTAGTTTATACGCCTTACACAAAACATATTCGTCAAATAATCGACAAACTCAACAATGATAATCTTGAGATTGCAACAGGTTATTACGGAGCAATGTCTGCTGAACAAAAGGAATTTTCATTTAGACAATTTAAAAGTGGTCAGAAAAAAATAATGATCTCTACCAAAGCATTTGGTATGGGTGTAGATATTTCCGACATCGAGTTGGTTTATCATCACGCACCCTCGGGTTTATTACCTGATTATGTTCAAGAAATTGGTAGAGTTGCACGAAAACCAGAAATTAAAGGATTTGCAGCTTTAAATTATTCTACTCAAGATCAGAGGTTTACAAAAGCACTTCACGGCATGTCTGCGTTAAGACAATATCAAATAAAAGAAGTTCTTAAAAAAATACACAAAGCATACATAAAAAACAATAAAAGCAGAAATCTGCTTTTGTCGGTAGACGATTTTGGGCATATTTTTGAAAATGCAATTGATCTTGACCAAAAAGTCTTAACAGCATTAATGATGATCGAAAAAGATTATTTGGCAAAAACTCGATTCAACGTAATTATTGCAAGACCTAAAAAGTTATTTGTTCGAGTTTTTGCAAGGATTTCCGATCAACACTTATCTATTTATAGGGCTAAATACGCTGAAACTTTTACACATATAAGTTCTTTAGAAAATGGAAATAACATTATAGAAATTGATTTAGATAAATTGTGGTATCAAAACTTTAATGATAAAAGTTTTCCAATAGTAAAACGAGATTTTTATACAGGTTATTTATTCCGAAATGATGGAATTGAAGTAATTCCACAACTAAAAATGTCATTTGAAAGATTAGATACTTTCAACAATTTATATCAAAAATTACAATCTTTATTTGCAAACATTCAAACCATCTTTGCAAATTTTGAAGGTTCATTCTTCAATCAAAAAGAATTAGAAACCGAATTAAATAAATTTTTAAATGACGAAGTGAAAGCGGAAAAAATCAGCAAATTCATACTTTCGTCATATTCAGGTAGACTAATTCAACCAGGTGTAATAGAAGCAAATGCTTTTTTACAACAACGCAGAGAAATAGATGGATACAAGTATAGAATTTTCAACAACCAATATTTAGCAAGTTTTACAGCACTTTTAAAAAGACTAAATAATTTGTTTGGAAATACTGATGAATACATTGTAAATCGATATGTAACAAATAAAGAATCCAATTCTATAAACTATGTGAGACTTGGATACTTTCTTGAAATGCTTGAATCTGGAACTTTTGAAATAAAAGGCGGAGAAAATCCGATGGTTTTCATTCGTATAAATGATCCCTTGAGAATTGAAAGAGATTCAAACAATAATAGTTACAATAATACATTATTATCAAAAACTTTAGAAAGACATCATCTGAGTAATCAGATTTTTGATCATTTCTTTTTACGTAGTTTTTCAAACGATGAGCGTTGGGATTTTATAGAGGATTTTTTCCTTGGATCAGATGTTGATATTTTATTGGATAAACATAAAGGTGGCGAAGCAAATAATTTGAACATCATAGAATTTTTAGACAATAATTCTACACCTATTAGAACTGAAGCAACAGAATTAGATGAAAAGAACAACATTCACATTTTTCATCCAAATTCAGAATCATTTTACAATAGCACAAATTTATTGACAATCGATAACGAGCAAGGAATAAGAACGATGAAAATTTCCGAGTGGTTAGTTGAAGATCCTGTTAGTCTTCATACAATCTTTCAAAAACACAAATTCAAAATTGACGGTAAAATATTTGAAATTTTGGTTTCAAAACTTAAAGCAAACCACTTTGAACATTTTCGTGATAGTCTTGGACTAAATATGCGAATTGACTTTAAAGGTTATGATATACAAGTAAAGGCAATTGTTCCTTACAAAGACAAACCCGTAGAATTTTATAAATGGTGGTGTAATAATAAAGATCAACTAAATATTACATTTAAAGAAAAAATGATTTTGCTTGATAGAGTTCTTTTTCTACAACCAAATGCACTTCAAGAAGAAGACTATAAGATTATTATGAATCGTTAATTAAGCTCTGAGTCAACAAGTACAGATGAATCTCTTAAAGTCATATATAGTTTCTCAAAATATACTATATTTGTATTATAAAAATATAACAACTTTGCAAGTTACCCTATCAGTGTACCTGCTATGATATAATATTGTGAAAACCCCTGTTTGCTGGTGTTTTTCAAAGTTAAGGGAAGCCTCTTTCTCCGCCATCTGGAGTTTGAAAGAGAACTTCTAAGAATTAAAAACCTTTGAATACATCAGTATTTAAAGGTTTTTTTGTTTTAAGCATATTTGTAGCGTATTAAACTTTAGTAAACGATGAAGACATAAAATATCTTTATCTTCTAATTTCAATTACTCTTACAGTAATATTTTTTGCGATAAAATTTGTAACTTTAAAACATGCGGCATAAGCCTGTAAACACAAATCAATGCGTAAAAAATCGATACTTTCCCGCTGGGTAGCTAAAACAAGCGGATATCATAAAATATTACTTTCCCTGTTGCTTTCGCTGTGCGTTACACTGGCTTTATTACCACTGCACATCAGCAGCATATCACGCTTAATAATCAGTTGGGATATTTTTGCAATTGGAATAAGCAGCATGATGTGGCTGCTATTTTCAACCACAACCGCAGACGAACAAAAAGAAATTGTACAACGTCAGGATGACGATATAGCGGTAATATTTGCTATTGTACTTGTATCGGTATGTATAAGTTTTACAGGAGCGTTATTGTTAACCTTTAATAACAATTCATCAGATTTTGATAAAGGGTTACGCACTGTAGCCACCATTGCTGCAATAACATCTTCTTGGGTACTACTCCATACTATTTTTACTGTGCGATATGCGCATTTGTACCATGATAGCAGTATTGTTAAAACCGAAGACAAAACCGGCGGAATAGATTTCCCGAACCCAGAACCACCGGACTATATAGACTTTGCTTATTTTTCATTTGTAATAGGCATGACTTTTCAGGTGTCAGATGTTACCATATCATCTAAAACCATAAGGCGCTATGCACTAATGCATAGTCTTATTTCATTTGTATTTAATACCATAATTGTGGCACTTACAGTAAACATACTTGCGGGTGCAAACAAATAATAACATAACGATATAAGCTAGTAAATGAATGCATTGGTAATTTCAGGAGGTGGCAGTAAAGGCGCTTTTGCAGGTGGGGTAGCAGAATATTTGCTAAAACACTGTAACAGAGAATACGATATTTTTGTAGGTACCTCAACGGGCAGTTTGCTCATTCCACTTCTTGCCGTTGGAAACATTGAGCGTATTAAAAAACTGTATACCACTATAGAGCAGTCCGATATTTTTACTATATGCCCGTTTAAGATTAAAAAGAAGGATGGCTTAGTAAAAATAAGCATGAACCACCTGGGTATTATAAAACAATTTATACGAAAGCAGAAAACACTGGGTGACAGCACCAATCTCAGGAATCTGATACGTGATAGTTTTACCAAAGCTGATTTTGAAAAAATAAGAACGCTGAATAAGGAAGTTATTGTAACTGTAGCAAATCTTACTACCCAACAAATAGAATACAAATCCAGTAACGATTATGAATATTCTGATTTTTGCGATTGGATTTGGGCATCATGTAACATGGTGCCGCTTATGAGCCTCTACAGAAAAGACGGTCAGGAATATGCCGATGGCGGATTTGGAAACCTTATCCCGTTACAACAAGCCATAATAAAAGGAGCTTCAACTATAGATGCTATAGTACTAAGACTTGAAAAAGCAACCTATAGCTATCCTCCATTACAAAACGTTCTGGATATTTTTGCACGGACAAGTGATTTTATGCTTAACCGTATAGCCAATGACGATATACTTATATCGCAGCTACAAGCCGATAAAAAGAATGTACACATTAGTTTCTATTTTATCAACCGATTACTTACTACACGCTCCTTTATTTTTGACAAGGAAGAAATGACAGCATGGTGGCAGGAAGGCCTGGATCATTTTAAGACCACAATACATGAAAGCCACGTGCTACAGGTACATCCTGATAGTTATGAAATATAAAAATTAATAAACTTAAATCTGTCAGGTAATAATTGTTACTCCAGTCAAATGTAGTAACTCCACTGTGTTAAAACCTTTTTAGTTGTACATTTGTTAAGCAACACACAAACGGTGTTTTTATCCCACAATTAACAACTATGATTGAAATAAAATTAGAACTCGACGAACGTCAACACGGCGTCTTCAACTTATATGAAGCCGACGAGAAACTGGGCGAAATGGTAATTTCCATAAAAGACAGTGTACTAACCTTATACCACACCGGTGTAGAAGAAAAAGCTGCCGGAAAAGGCTTTGCCGGACAACTACTTGCCACTATGGTGACTTATGTACGAAACAATAATCTCATGGTACGTGCTTTATGCCCTTATGTACATGCGCAGTTTAAAACGCATCCTGAAATGTATAATGATATTTGGCTTAAATCTGAAGGTGATGAATAATTTAGTAATAAAAGGCCCCCCACTTTCACCTGAATCGAAAGTATTGGTTATGGTGCACGGACGTGGCGCCGCAGCACAAGATATTTTATCTATTGCTAATTACCTTAATGTCGAGGGTTTTACCCTTGTAGCACCTCAGGCTGCAGGGCATACCTGGTATCCTTACTCTTTTTTAGCACCTCCTGCCCAAAATGAGCCTTCACTCTCATCATCATTACAGGTAATAACCGATACGATAAATCATGTAAAAGAAGCCGGGGTAACCGATGAAAATATTTACTTTCTCGGTTTTTCGCAGGGAGCGTGCTTGGTTAGCGAATATACCACTCGAAATGCAACCCGATATGGAGGAATTATTATATACACCGGCGGGCTAATAGGTGACCGGATTTATACCGAAAATTATAAAGGTAGCTTTAACGGAACATCCGTATTTATAGGAACAAGTAATCCCGACTTTCATGTACCGGTAGAACGTGTGGAAGAAACGGTAAAAATTATGGAAAGTATGAACGCAAAAATAACGCTTAGAATATACGATGGTATGCCACACACCATAAGCCAGGATGAAATAACACTTACCAATCAACTCATTTTTGGGGAATAAATTAATCTGCCTAAAAAAGAAACCTGAATAAACAAACGAAAACCCGGAGAGCGCGTAGTCATAGACCGGGTTTATTTATTTACAGTACCGACGGGAAAATTCGAATTAGAAGTGTTTTGTAGTAGCGTAATCGAAAGTTAGACGAATATAAAATGTAGTGATACCTTTACATTACAGCTACAAAACACACGGTAAGCAAAAAAGCGTTGCTGTAAATTATATGACTACAACGTATGAAGTTACAAGCATTGAATTGTATTACAAAATCAGTTTATTTTTTCCCTAAACCCTTTAAAAACAGTTATCCGCAATAGTAAAAAATAAGCAAAATTTGTTAAATGTCACGTTTTTTACACTGTTAGTCGCTCTTTTTAAAGGCGCTTCACATATGGTTATCAATACTTTAACTGTTTATATAAGATAAATTTGTAGCCTGACCTCAAAACAAAGCTATTTATATCCGGCCACATCAGGATATAATTAAAATTTATCAAAACTAAACACTTGTATCCATGAATGAGAGGAACAGGAAGCGATACTTCGCTTCTGAAATGAGAAACTTAATCTGCCTGTTACTGCTTACACTACCTGTTTCTTTGCTTGCCCAAAAGCAGGCAGCCATATGGTATTTTGGAGGCCAGGCAGGACTGGACTTTAACAACGGTGCGCCTGTAGCACTTACTAACAGCGCTCTTACCGCCGGCGAAGGCTGTTCTACTGTATCAACAGCAGACGGACAATTACTGTTTTATACTAATGGTGTAAACGCTTATAACCAAAACCATTTACCACTGGCTAATAGCGATTATCAGGCGGGCTCTAATAGTTCTACACAGTCGTCTATTATTATCCCTAAGCCTGGAAGCACTACCATATACTACATTTTTACCACGAACAGCATGGACGGCTACCTGCCTATGGGACTAAACTACTACACCGTAGACATGACCCAAAACAGCGGACTGGGTAGTATAACCGAAGTAAACGGTGGTCCTCTTGGTCCGTCACTTGCTACTAACCTTGCCTCTCCCGTAGCAGAAAAACTCACGGCAGTGCATCATACCGATGGAGAAAGTATTTGGGTTATCTCACACAAATCCGGCAGTTCTGATTTCATTGCATTTCTGGTAAGCAGTTCAGGAGTAAACGAAACTCCTGTAGTAAGCAGTGTAGGTTCTGTACATAACTATTTATTTATTCAATCCATGCTATGGGAAGAAAATAACTTACCGGGCGAAATGAAAACATCTCCAGACGGAACGAAGCTTGCAGTAGCAAAAGAGTACTTAACAAGCAACTTCGTTACCTCTCCTACCATATCGGGAGGTGTAGAACTTTTCGACTTTGATGCATCAACAGGTATCGTGTCAAATCCACGAAACATAAGTACAAGACACAGCTATGGAATAGAGTTTTCTCCGGACAGCAAATTATTATATGCAACAAGTGGTGTAAACATAATAGGCACCTGGAATACTTTGCTTCAGTACGATACTTCAAGCGGAACCGAAGCGGGCATACAAGCCACAGAAACTACTCTTTTTACTTCAAGTCCATGGACGCCGGGAGTAGGAGGATTACAATTGGGCATAGATGGAAAACTATATGTAGCAAAACTACAAGGCGGGACTTCTCTTCACGTAGTAAACAATCCTAATATTCCGGGTACAGCATGTAACTTTCAGGAAGCAGCCATTAGCCTTGGAGGAAAATCGTGCTACAATGCCCTACCCAATTTTATAACCTCATGGTTCCAAGCACAAACCGTAGAGTTTAACGGCATTTGCGAAGGTACTGATACGAATTTTGAAATCAATTCATACGCTACAATTGTAAGTGCTAACTGGGATTTTGGCGACCCGGCTTCGGGCAGTGCTAATACCTCAACTGACATTACTCCCACGCACAATTATACACAGGCAGGAACATATTCGGTTAATGTAACCTTTGAAAATACAGCCGGAATTACTGCTACAAGGACTATTCCTGTAACCATTACAGCAGCTCCGGTAACCAATACTGTTACTAACCTTCGCTTATGTTCTGATGAGAACACTGCAACGTTTAACCTTTCGGCACAAACCGCTGCAATATTAGGCGCACAATCTCAGGCAGATTTTACCGTAACCTACCACACCAGCCAGGCCGATGCAGATAGTGGTTCCAATGCTATAACTGGAGATTTGTCGGCATATTCATCCGGAGCCGCTACTATATTTGTAAGAGTTGTTTCGGGTGCTACAGGCTGTCTGTCTACTACAAGCTTTAATCTTATTATAGATGCACTGCCTACTGCAGGCCAGGCTACAGCCATAACACTTTGTGATGATGCTACCGCTGATGGCTTTACCACTTTTGACCTTACACAAAAAGACAGTGAAATAATTAACGGTGAAACAGCTAGTACCGTAGCATATTATACTACACAGGCTGATGCTGAAGCAGGTATTAATGCCATAACTACACCAGCAGCATTTACCAATACCGTTAACCCGCAAACCATATATGCAGCACTAACCAATGCTGCCGGATGTAATGCCATTACATCTTTTAGTATTAACGTTCAGGCGGCTCCTGTAACAGGCGCGGCTACAAACCTTACAGCCTGCGAAACCACCGCCGGCAGCGGCAGTGCGCAGTTTGACCTAACGTTACAAGAGGCAACAATAATAAATGGACAAACAGGGGTTACCGTAACATACTATACCTCTCAGGCTGACGCTGAAGCCGGTACAAATGCTATAACAACTCCTACCGCTTTTAACAACACAACAAATCCACAAACTGTATATGCAGCCGTAACCAATGCTTTGGGCTGCAGCAGTTATACAACGTTTAGTTTAGGTGCTTTTGCCCTTCCGGTTGCAGGTAACGTATCGAATATCCTGGTATGCGAAACCACAACCGGCAGCGGCAATGGGCAATTTGACCTCACCCAACAAAATGCAGCATTAATAAATGGACAGGCTGGTGTTACAGTAGCATACTACACTACCCAGGCAGATGCTGAAGCTGGTACCAATGCAATAGCAACACCTGTCAACTTTGTGAATACAATTAATCCACAAACCATATACACAGTGCTTACAAATGCTAACGGATGTAGCAGCTATGTAACATTTGCTGTAAATGCTACTGCACTGCCTGTAGCCGGTACTGTAACAGGCCTAAACCTATGTGAAGATGCAGACGGAAGTGCCACTGCACAATTCGACCTTACACAACAGGAAACAGCTTTAATCAACGGACAGGCGGGCATTACGCTGGCGTACTATACAACTATGGCCGATGCCGAAACAGGAAATAATGCAATAGCATTGCCGACAGGATTTACAAATACCCAAAACCCTCAGCCTGTGTATGTTTCTCTTACCAATGCCGCAGGTTGTAAAACGGTAACAAGCTTTAACCTGAATGTTACCCCACTACCGCAGCCGGGAATTGCCAACAACATGAGTAATTGCGATGGTATTGTTATAGACGGTTCGGCAGAATTTGACTTAACGGAACAAAATGCCGATATAATAAACGGACAGCAAGGACTTACAGTAAGTTACTTTACAAGCCAGCAGGACGCTGATAATAACACGAATGCTATCGTTTCACCAAACACATTTGTGAATACACAGAATCCACAAACCGTTTACGCAAGGCTGAATAATGGTAATTGCTACGGTACTACAAGTTTTACACTAACAGTACTCGATGGGCCCGAAATTAGTACACCGCTTGTGGTGGAGGGTTGCACAGCATTTGACCTAACTATAGCTGAAGCACTGTTAAGCCCGGAAAACATTTATGATTATTACGCTTCTGAACATGATGCGCAGGCAGGCACTAACGCCATAGCCAGCCCCGAAACCTATGCCCCGGGCGTACCCGAAACTACTGTATACATAAGGGCAGAAAACAACAATGGCTGCTTTAGTATAGCACCTGTTAGCCTGGTACAAGGTAATTGCGAAATACCAAGGGGAATATCGCCGGGAGACAATGACTACAACAACAACTTTGACCTGACGAATTTTGATGTAAAACACATTAGCATCTTTAATCGCTACGGACTTGAAGTGTATAGTTATAATGGAACATATACTAACCAATGGAACGGCCAGACAAATAACGGAAACGACCTGCCTACGGGAACCTATTTTTACGCTTTTGAAAACAACCGTGGCAAGTCATTTACCGGATGGGTATACATAAACAGGAACAATTGATTATTCTATTTTTTTTCCTGCGGCAGCCTTCTCCCATTACCACCTGTTGTAGCATACATGGTTTAACCACATAGTACATAGTTTTTTTTGAGCCAAAAAGAGTACACAAACCGAATTTAAACATAGCAGTGATGAAGCGAAGTTTTTTGTGTAACTTAAAGATTTTACGGGATTTTTTTGGCTATGGAATGTGTAAGGTTAAAAAGATTCTTTTATAAGAACCGTATAGATATAATAGAAAAAGGGGCTGCTGCAAAGCTAAGGAAGCCGGGCTGTGTCCCGGCTTTTTGCTATAAATTATGCACAAAATACATGATATTACTCATAAGTAATTGCTGGGCGAATTGTTATCTTTGCAGCCGTTAATCATTCATTCATGAAATTAGAAGACATCCTTAAACAACGCAGCGGTAACATTTGTGAACTAAGCGGCGCAACCGAAGGTTTAGTAATTTACGAAGTGCCTTTTGCTAAGAACAAAGGAGCCGAAAGCGCAGTGCTTATCAGTGAAAAATGCCTGAACCAGATAGAGAAAAAAGAACTGCCTGATAATAAATTTTGGGAAGGCTTCCTGCTTACAGCCATGTGGAGCGAAGTACCTGCAGTACAGGTAATAGCCTATCGTATGCTGAACCGTTTCCGTAATGAAAGCTGGGCTGCCGATGCGCTGGAGATGATTTACCTTGATGATGATAACATGGAATGGGCACAGGCCAGTGGCGATCACCTGGGCGACGGCAACGTTCAGTTACACATGGACAGTAACGGAAACATACTGCAAACCGGCGATACTGTAACACTTATAAAAGACCTTGACGTAAAAGGATCATCGCTTAATGCCAAGATAGGTACAGCGGTGCGAAACATACGCCTGGTACACGATAACCACGAACAGATAGAAGGAAAAGTAGAAGGACAAACTATTGTTATCCTTACAAAATACGTAAAGAAACAGTAATTATTCCGTAATAATCTCAGCAGATTCTTCAAG
>NZ_JBKJHC010000008.1:0-234091 GCF_046613565.1 Flavobacterium sp. RHBU_3
AAGTAGAATGTGGTACGTTAATTATAGAAAACGTAAGTGTGATTGACTACCCAAGATTCTTTACCCCTAACGGTGACGGCTTTAACGACACCTGGAACATCCACGGTATGGAAGAGGGCTACTCAGATACGAACATCTTCATCTTTGACCGTTACGGCAAGCTGCTGAAACAAATCTCACCAAGCGGAGAAGGCTGGGACGGTACCTACAACGGTGCAGCCCTTCCGAGTGACGACTACTGGTTTACGGTAGAGTACACCTACAACGGTCACCGCCTTGAGTTTAAAGCACACTTTGCGATGAAACGATAAGAATTTGTTTAAAGGTTTAAAGTTTCAGGTTCCAAGTTTTGGGGCGGGGATTATAGCTTAAGAACAAAAGATAATACATAAAACAACAAAGGCAGCCATTGGCTGCCTTTGTTGTTTTATGTATTGTGAGAGAAGGAACGTTTACGGATAAGAAAGCGGAGTATGCCTTTAGCCCCGATGGGAGCGGCATCCTGTGAGCCTGTTGGGCTTGCAGATACAGCGGACAGCGGGTACGAGGGTAATGAAATGGCGCTTTGTGGGCTGCTTATGGAAATGAAAAAGCCACGCGAATGCATGGCTTTTAGGTATTTTGTTAAGGTATTCTTTTATTAGAACTGTTCCCTTCCGGCAAAGTGGAAGTTACCTTCGATAGCAGCGTTTTCATCGCTATCTGAACCGTGAACAGCATTTTCGCCCATTGAAGTAGCGTATTTTTTACGGATGGTACCTTCGGCAGCATCAGCAGGGTTAGTAGCGCCGATAAGTTTACGGAAATCTTCTACTGCGTTATCTTTTTCAAGGATGGCAGCAACTATTGGGCCGCGCGACATAAAGCTTACAAGCTCACCGTAAAAAGGCCTTTCGCTGTGTACAGCATAAAATGCCTGAGCGTCAGCTACAGTAAGTTGGGTAAGTTTAAGAGATACAATCCTGAAACCAGCTTCAGTAATCATAGATAAAATACCGCCGATGTGCCCTTTTTCTACTGCATCCGGCTTAATCATGGTAAAGGTCCTGTTTGTTGCCATAATTCGTTTTAGATTTTTGGCAAAATTACTATTTCTGTTGGATATCTTTCAATAGCGAAACCGTTTTTTACCAAAATTTAGAGAATTTTATTTATTGGGCTTTTTGCCGGGATTTTTATGGGTGTTGAATATGGCATAAACATAAGCCACATCATAGCTTATTTCAAAAATTACTACATAAGGAAAATCCTGTAGTTTTGCTTCTCTATAATTGTTGTATTTGATATTAAAAAGTTCAGGGTTGGTTTTGATGTATGAAATAACATCCGAATAGCTTTGATAAAAGCGGTTGCCGAGTCCGGGCTGCCTGCTCTCATACCAGTCTAAAGCCTTGAAGATGTCATGTTTTGCAGGTGTGGTTACAATGACTTTAAAAGCCATATCTCTTTCTGATTTCCTCGTCTAAGTCCTCAGAATCTATACCTGATTCAGGATTTGTTAAATATTCTGCCCTACGTTCCTCAACCATCTTTATCTGTTCAGGTGTAAGCAATGTATCTTCAGTATGTTCCAGTAATTCCCTTATCTGCAACAAAACAGTAGGATCGGTTACTTTGTCGATTTCTTCTTTAAGACGGGCTTTCTCGGCTGCGATATCCATTGGGCAAAACGTTTACCGTAAATATACAGAAAATTACAGAACAATGATGTTAAACTCCTGCTCCAGAGGTTTTAGTTGCGCGAAAAGTTCGGTAATAAGCTTGCCGTCGTAATCGAGGTAAAACTCACTAAAATTGTTGCGTCTTTCCTGTAAGCTGCGGTTAGGGAACAGTTCGTTTTGCAGTGCTGCTATGCGTTCCAGCTGGTCTCTGTGGTTTCGTTTTTCTGCTTTTAAAAGCCGCTTCTCTAAATTTTCGAGTCCCTTTAGTTGCTTTAGCTCCTGTGCTTTTACGGCTCCGGTAAAAGTACTGTCAGTTTTAGATGCCATTTCGCGCATTAAAGAGAACTGATTCTCAATAGTTTCGCGTAAGCCTGAAAAATTAAGGCATAAGTCTGAAAGCTTCTCGGTTTTTTTATTCAATAAGTCTTGTTGCTTGCTGAATAAATCGGCCCAGGTAAGCCCGAGTTTATCCAGTTTTGAAACCTGTTTTTCTGTTGCAAGTAATACCGAATTGCGCATTAGCAGCATGGGGAAGGTAACGTTTTGCGAATCGAAAAACGATTTCAGTTCCAGCCAGTAGGCCAGTTCGCCACCACCGCCTATATAGGCAAGGTTAGGCAAAATCACTTCCTGGTACAGCGGGCGCATAATCACGTTAGGGCTGAATTTCTCAGGGTGGTTTTCCAACTCTGACATGATTTCACTTTCGCTAAATTTCAGTTGAGTATTGTTTATGTAATAGGTGTTATCTTGAAGGATAATACGTTCACGCAGGTTGTCTTCTATATAAAACAGGTTAATATCGCGTGGGTTTACCTGAACATTGTAGTTTTTAAGCAATGCCGTAGTTTCGGCAACTTTGCTATGGCTGGTTTGCTGTAACAGTTCCTCTTTTGCATAAGGAGCCAACAGCTTTTTCAGTTCCGGCTTGTCACCGTCAATAATAACCAAGCCGTAGTCTTTAAACAATTCGTTGGCCAAATACAGGGTAGCATCAGCCAGATTTTCATGTTTTAGGTAAGCGTTTTCAAACAGGGTTGTAAGCCATTTTGCATTAATGCCGGGACCCAGTTCTTGGATAAAAACCTCAAGTACTGCTGCAAGCCCTTCGGTAGAAAGACGGCCTACAGGCCCCGTACTTTCGCGGTTCCAACGAATTTTTTTATCGCGGAACGTAAAATAGTTTATCTCCTCAAAGTCGTGATCTTCTGTTGCCATCCAGTACACAGGCACAAAATCATAAGTAGGATAAGCTGCCTTAAGTTCTTTAGCCAGGTTAATGGCCGAAACTATTTTGTAGAGGAAATACAGCGGGCCGGTAAACAGGTTAAGCTGGTGGCCGGTGGTTACAGTAAAGGTGGTGCCTTGTGTAAGCAGCTGTATATTTTCTAGTGTGTACGGAGAGGCGTCAACATTTTTATATTGTCCCAGCAAAGCATTTACCAACACATTGCGGTTGTGTTGCGAAAAGTTCTGTTGCTTTTCAGTAATCTGCGCTTCAAAGTTTTGCAGGGTAGGGAAACGGTGATACAGCGGTTTCAGGTTGTCTTTCTGTTTAAGGTAATCTACCATTAGTGGCGTGAAGTAACCTGAATTTTGATAGCTGATACAGTCCGTGGGCATTGCGTTTATATTTTAAGCAAAGGTACGCAAAAATAAATTCATCGAAGCTTTTCTATAAATAGTGTATTTAATTCTGTGTTTAAATATTATTCATTGGTAACAAAAACACCCGCCTCATATTTTTCTTTACGAACCAACTCATCTGTTTTAAGGTCTTTTACAAAGGTATTGCCGTGCTTAAGGCCATCTTTTATTTTGCGTATTTCTTTGGTTCCGGCTGTTTCATCTATATAAGTAAACCTGCCACTGTAAGGGCTATCGTTGCCAATAAGGAAATACGTTTCGTCGACCCTTTTACCATCAGTGTAATTGCTTTCCAGCTTTACTTTTTGATCGTAATAGAAATAACGCCACAGCCCGGTTTGAGCTTCTTTAAGATAGGTGCCGCCAACCAGTAAATTGTTCTTTGCATCAGTAAGGGTATATGCGCCGTCTTTATAGCAGTTATCAGTATTTAGTACAGGTTTTAGTATCGCTTTGAAATATTCAAAATCGATTTCTTCCTGTTTTATAAACGTGTATTCCTGGGTTTCCCTGTTTTTGTTGGGTAAATAATTGGTAATCGTTATCCTGAAGCTTTCAGGCTTAAAATCGTGCAACGTGTATTCGGTAAGCGGTTTACCCTTATCGTCGTACTCAATAGATTTGGTGAGCAATCCATTGCTAAACATATTGTTAGCTATAATACGTCCGTTTTTGTAGATTACTTCTTCGCCTTCAGGCAAGCCGTTTTCATTGTAAGTGCAGGTGCGTATTACGCTACCGGACATATCAGTATCTATCCAGGTGCCGGTTTTTTTATCGTGAATGTAGCTGCCTTTGCTAAAGTACTCTCCGGTAGGGTGTTCCAGCCATTGGCCTTCTTTTAGGTTTGAGGCATACATGCCTTTTACAACCACGCCACCTTGAGGGTTTACTACCTCATACAGGCCGTTCAGCATATTGTTATCGTAGTTAGCAGTTTCCAGGAATTTATGATAAATACTTTCGTAGCATACACCACCGCTTTCGCACGGAAATTGCTTTTCTTCCAGGTATGAAAAACGCACCGATTTACCACTAAGGGTACCGTTAGCATAAGTACGGGTAAGGTACAGCTCGCCGGCATAAGATACCTCTGTACCCTTACGGTTGTAGTAGCGCGGATAGTAGTAACGCCATGTACCTATTTCTTTATCTTCGGCAAAATCTCCCTCGGTAATCAGGGTGTTGTTATGGTCGTAGTATTTCCAGTTTCCGGCACGTTTTCCGGCAGTATAGTTGCCTTCAGTAACCAGTTTTAGGCCGGCAATGCCCCTTTTGGCATAACCACCCATGGCAGAGGCTTCCATGTCCCAATAAATTTTATAGACGCCATCCATCTGTCCGTTACGGTAGTTCCCGGTAATTACACTGTCTTTAGTGGTTTCCTGGAACTCACCTTCAGCTTTGCCTTTACTGTAATTGCGATAGCTAATAGGGGTTTCCTTATCAGCTTCTACAAGGAAAATCTTCCAGGTGCCTTCCATTTCGTCCTTTACATACTGGCCGTACAGTTTCAGTTTTAAGTCGCCCGACTCATTATCATAAAAGTACTCATTGTACTGACCACTTTTCAGTCCGTTTACATAGTTTGTTGTAGCACTCAGCCTGTTGCGCTCGAATACCGAAAGCAGCCCGGTTTTCAGTCCATTCTTCATTTGGTATTCCATCGACTTAAAGCCTAGCGAATCGTATTCCTCAAAGCGGCCTTCGGCTACATCGTTAAGGTAATGCCCGTTTAGTTTCAGTAGTCCGTTTTCATAATACGTACGCAGTACCCCGGTAAGTTTCCCATCTTTCAGCGTATATTCAGCAGCAAGGGTATTGTCTTCATAGTAGTCTTTTTTAGCACCGTTAGCGGGGTCGTATGCACTAAGCTTTTTTATTAGGGTAACGGTATACGGCACCGTGGTATTATCGGCAGGAGTTTCGGCCAGGAGAATAAAATTTTTACTGTACAAAGTTGCTATTTCCCTGTCTTCTTCCTGTTTTTTGTTTGCCGGCTTAAAGTTCAGCACAGGTATGGCTTTTTGAATCAGGGCAAAGGCATCTTTATTAGGCAATGTATAGGTTATTTTAGCCGGAGTACCGCTAAAGGCAAAAAGGCTTACTGTAGCCGTTTCGTTTTTGTCGGTGGTAATTTGCCAGGAGGTAATTTCATCTGCATCGGTATGGCCCTTTTTTGCACCGGAGTAGTTCCAGTTTTTAGATTGCAAAAACGTATTTACCTGCTCGGTATTTGGCTTATTTACAAGCGAAACCAGTTCGCTCAGCGTAAGCTTTTGGGCATGTAATGGGGCAATAAGGCATATAAAGAACAGCGTGGCAAATATTCGTATCATTATAATTTGTAATTGGCAGGCGTAAATATACACCTTTTAAAGCTTTTTTAAGAAAACTTAATGCCGCCTTTCCTTACAAATTAATAGTGTTTTAGTACAAAATTAGATTTTTTTTGATTTTTAATTTCTTATAAACTCGCTCAGCATAGCACTCAGGTCTTTATACTGCTCTGCCACGGCACCGTCTAAAGTAGCAAATCTGTCAAAATCGTCAAAGTAGGTTTTGGCCTTAGTACTACCCGAAAGCGCGGCAATAAACAGCTTGCCCATCAGGTCTTCCACGTCGCCTTTATATTTAGCACTTCCTTCTTCAAATTCTTGAAGTGTGGCTTTAATCTCAGCCTCGGTATACTTGCGGATGCTGCGGTTTATTACGCGTTTTCGCACCAGCGACTTGTCCAGGTATTGTATGGTTTCGGTGCTCCATGTGGTGGCTACAAAACTACGGTTTGGCCCCACGGGTAGCTGCATTTCCTCTTTAATAAAAATAACGTTGTTCTTAAACTCTACCGTACCGGTAAACATGGCTTCCCAAAAACCGATAATATCGGGGCTGTCGCATTCCTGTAATATAAATTCCGAATACACTGCCTTACCGTCTTCTTCGTTTTCATAGCCGCATAAAATAATCTGCCTGCCGTTTTTAAAGGTAAATACCTTTTGTGGGGCATCGCCCTCAGTGGTGCCGGCATCTAAATTTTCAGGGCATTGGCAACTGTTTACCTGGGCAAATATGTATGATGAAAGCAGCATGAACGCTGCTGCTAAAAGGTTTTTCTTCATAATGATTATTACGGCTAAAAATGATGAACTATTATATTAATCTAACTTCCGAATACAATTATTAATTGATTTGGCTTCACCTCTTGCAAATGTATTCTGCCAATCAATCGCAATTTGTTTTTGTAAAGATAAATTTTCAAATGTATATAGTACATTAGGAAATATTTTTATGTAATCAGCAATAAATGAGCTTACTAAAAAAAATACATTTTTTAAATTAAAAATTGTTAACTCTATCCAAGATTTGTCATCTTTATACATATCGCCATATTGAAAAACCGATACAAAAGAGGGATGAGCATATAATGAAAAATAAGTATACAAATGTTCCATTAAGTCTTCTTTCATTCCTATAACAGGGATTAAATCTTTCCAATCCAAAAAAGCGACATTATTGGTTTCAAATATTATTTTATAATCTTTAGCCTTAATTTTAGATAGAATTTTACTTTGATTTTTCTCGGATAACTGTTTGAACAACTCTGTTTCAGTAATCTCTTTGGTAAGAATTTCAATTTGATTTAGTTCATCTATAACTTTGTTTTTGCTATCTTGTGTTCTAGCAACATTATTAAATCTTTGGCGATAATTTAGTCCTGATAATGCCCATAAATTAAACATAATTTTCTGTTCATCATAGTTCTTTGGAGTTATAAATACCAAATTAAAAGCTCCTATCATTTCAAAAATACTTCTTGATATTGTCGCTACAACAGTTAAGTCTATTATTTTGTTTTTCAACACCCCATTAAAATCAACTCCATCAATCGTTTCATTCAAATGAGCTAATTTTGTAGTAATCATTTGTAATATAATAGGAGCATAGTTTCCTCCTGTGACTTCAATTTTGTCATGATGATTTTTATTGATTACCATTAATAGGAATTCAATATAAATTGATAATAATTCTTTAACTGCATCTGGAGTTTCAGAACGGAGTAGTCTTACAGCTTCATTTCTCATTTGTAGCTTATCCATACAATCCATTTTTATTCTCAAATATACCCAAAAATCCCTCCCGTTTGCCGTCTGCCAAATAACACGTACTTTTGCACCCTAAACCCTGTAGTTTTGAGCACAGACGTATTACTTATAACCCCGCCGTTCACCCAGCTGAACACCCCGTACCCCGCCACGGCCTACCTGAAAGGTTTCCTGAATACCAAAGGTATCGCCGCCGCGCAGTCCGACCTGGGCATAGACGTAATACTAAAGCTGTTCTCTAAAGAAGGGCTTACGCAGCTATTTAACCGCGTAGAGGAGCATCTGACAACCAACAACCAACAACTGTCAACCAACAGTGAACGCATCCTCGCCCTTAAAAACGAATACTTAAAAACCATAGACCCGGTTATCCTGTTTTTGCAGGGTAAAAACCCCACGCTGGCACACCTTATATGCAGTGAGGAATTCCTGCCCGAGGCTTCGCGCTTTGCACAGCTGGAGGAACTGGACTGGGCGTTTGGCTCCATGGGTACGCAGGATAAGGCCAAGCACCTGGCAACGCTGTACCTGGAGGATATAAGCGACCTGATTGTGGAGTGCGCCGACCCGCATTTTGGCTTTAGCCGCTATGCCGAAAGGCTGGGGCGTTCGGCCAATTCGTTTGACGAGCTGTACGAAAGCCTGCAACAACCTTACACCTTTATAGACGAAATACTAATCGACCTGCTCGATGAGCTTTTGTTTAATACCGACCCGAAGCTGGTGGGCTTTTCGGTGCCGTTTCCGGGTAATTTATACGCGGCGTTCCGCTCGGCGCAATATATTAAGGAGCATTTCCCGCACATGAAAACGGCTATGGGCGGCGGTTTCCCCAATACGGAACTGCGCTCCCTGAGCGACCCGCGCGTTATGGAGTTTTTCGACTATATAATGCTCGACGATGGCGAGGCGCCTATAGAATGCATTATAGAACAGGTAAACGGCAAGCGCGACATCAGCCAGCTGAAACGTACTTTTATATTAAAAGACGGCGAGGTAAAGTACATAGACAATTCGGGCTGCAGGGATTATAAGCAAAGCGAAGTCGGCACGCCTGATTATACAGGTCTACCGCTGGATAAATACATTTCGGTAATCGAAGTCGTAAACCCCATGCACCGTATGTGGAGCGATGGCCGCTGGAACAAACTTACCATGGCACACGGCTGTTACTGGGGCAAGTGTACTTTCTGTGATATTTCACTCGATTATATAAAAGTATACGAACCTGTGGCTGCCAAACTTTTGGTTGACAGAATGGAGGAACTCATTGCCCAGACCGGGCAAAACGGTTTCCACTTTGTAGACGAAGCTGCACCACCGGCACTGATGCGTGAGGTGGCGCTGGAAATTCTGCGTCGTAACCTTACCGTAAGCTGGTGGACAAACATCCGTTTTGAAAAAAGCTTTACCGCCGACCTGTGTCGACTGCTCAAGCTTTCGGGGTGTATTGCCGTTTCGGGTGGGTTAGAGGTGGCTTCCGACAGGCTTTTGGAACTGATACAAAAAGGTGTTACCGTGGCCCAGGTGGCTCGCGTAACACGCAACTTTACCGAAGCGGGCATTATGGTACACGCATACCTGATGTACGGTTTCCCAACGCAAACCGCCCAGGAAACCATCGACTCACTAGAAATGGTACGCCAAATGTTTGAGTTGGGCATACTGCAAAGCGGCTTTTGGCACCAGTTTGCCATGACGGCGCACAGTCCTGTGGGTATAGAGCCTGATAAGTTTGGGGTGGTTAAGGACAGTGATATTGTGGGCACCTTTGCCAATAACGATATTATGTTTACCGATAATACCGGTGCCAACCATGATAAGTTTAGCTTTGGTTTAAAGAAATCGTTGTTCAACTTTATGCACGGTATATGTTTTGACTATCCGTTGCAGGACTGGTTCGAGTTTAAAATACCACGTACAAAAGTGCCGCACGATTACATTCACAATGCGCTGTTAGATGAAGATAACTTCAGTATAAAACCCACTGCAAAAATAGTATGGACAGGAACCAAGCCTGTTGTTGAACTTTTTACCAAAAACAAAAAAGGGCGTTCATTCCCTATGGCTACGCTTGCCTTCCATAGTAAGCGCGATAGTTTTTCAGTACAGGTAGGTGAGGAGCAGGGGCAATGGCTTGCTGCACTGTTAGGTAAAATCTCAGCTACCGAAAAACCCTTGACCTTTGCTAAAGTAAAAGAAGATTACGAAGCTGCCGGACTGGAAGAGTTTGAACCCTTCTGGTACAGCAAACCCGTAAACACCTTACGTGAATATGGGCTCCTTGTATTGTAGTATGTAGTTTATCTGTCTTCCATTTCGACCGTAGCGTAGCGAAGTGGAGAAATCTCTATGTTAGTTTTGTTAAATACTGAGATTCCTCGGCACCATTGCATTTCGATCGACCCAAGTGCTATACCCGAACTGGCGAAGCAAATGGAAAAAATTAATGCGTTTTCCTCTTTGCTTTAAGCTCTTCAAACTTTTTCGTTTGTTCAGGGTTCAGGAGTTTTAATACCTTAGCATCTATACGTTCGGTAATGGCATATGCCTTTTCTTTTTTTTCGTCGGTAGTAACATCTTCGCCCGATTCGCGCAGTGCTTCAATGTTATCGCGTTCCGATTCGTATACCTGTCTTACCGCTGCTGCCTGAAAATCATCAAGTTTCAGTTCTTTGGTGTAGTATTCTACACTGCTTTCTACAAAGTCGTATTTCTTCTGTTCTTTGCTGGGACTGGAGTTTCTATACTGCTGTGGTGCTATGCGGCGGTTTACCTGGCTATGGCCGGCTGCTGCAAACATCAGGCAAATCATTGTGAATATAAAGGTAATACGTTTCATGTAAAATGTTATTTGGTGAACCAAACATACAAAAAAAGCCGGAGCGTTGTGCTTCGGTTTTCTTAAATTTTTTATTGCTAATTAGATGCCCTGCTTAAGAAACATTTGCTATTGACTAGTTTTTTAGCACTTTTGTAATTGTAACAGCACCCGATGCATCCTGTATGTACAGAATGTACAAACCTTGTGAAAATTTCGAAAAATCCAGCTTTGCTACATTCTTATAATACCCGGCCAGCTGGCCTAAAGAGTTGTAAATATAAATTTCAAATAAGCCGGTACCGGTAATATATATGGAGTTTCCTGTGGGGTTAGGGTAAACTGTAATTGCATGAGTATTATTTACTTCAGTTGCCAGTTCACACACATCAGATACCGATACATCCGGGTTTACCTGGTTTTGCACCCATTGGGCAAAATCAGAATCCTGCGAGTCTACACATACTATTTGCAATGAGGGTAAATTTGTGAGGTTAAAGTATGCGGTATTGAAATAGGCGTTATTGCCGTTTTTAAGGTTGATTTGTTCAAGCAGAGGGCAGCCATTGCAAATCAGTAACTGCACATAAGGACACATGCTAAGGTTTATACTTTGTACTGCTGTAGCCACACAGTTAAGCTGTACGAGCAAAGGAGTATTGCTAAAATTAAGCCCGGTAAGTTGTGGATTGGTGCCACATGAGAGAAGCTCCAGTTGAGACGAATTTAATAAGTTTAGCGATGTAAGGTTATTATCAAAGCAATACAGACTTTGCAAATTATGATTTTGGGTGACATCCAGTTCAGTAAGTTTATTGGTAGCACAATCTAATATTTCGAGCGCTGTATTAGTGTTTACAGTAAGGCCGGCCAGGTTATTTTTGCCGCAGTACAATACCGAGAGCAACAGGTTATTGCTTATATCTAAATTTGTCAATTGGTTGTTATAGCAATTGATGTTGTTTAATGCTGGGCATCCAGATACATTTATACTGGTGAGATTATTATGGCTTATATCTATATAAAGCAACTCATGGTTTTGGCTAAGGTCTAATATTTCAATATGGTTAAATGCGGCTTTAAAGCCGGTAATGTTTGTGAAAGCCTCAATACCCGTCAGGTCGCTAATTGTACCATTAACAGTTGCGCTTCCGCCTACATAGAGGGTGTCGGTAACACTTAATGCTTCAGAAACCTGTATCTCGCCATCGCTGTTTATATCTATGCCCAGATTGGAAGATACCAGTTTGGCCTTGAGCGCCACATCGGGGATGTAAACATCTTGGCTAAAAGCCAGGCTGTTTAGCAGTAAAAAGAGCAGTGTAATTATTTTCATAAGAAGGTTGATTGAGAACCTCCTAAATTTATATAAAAAATAATGACTGATATAAAACCAGGCATTATTTTTTTATCGTTACATGCTAATTATACTGTTACCGCCGGAACGCCATAAAGGTCAAACTCGGTAGCATCTGTTATGTTGATGTTTACAAACTCGCCTGTTTTCAGGTAAATGCTTGTGGCATCAATCAGTACTTCATTGTCTACATCGGGGCTGTCAAACTCGGTTCGGGCTACAAAGTGGTTGCCCTCTTTGCGGTCTATCACACAACGGAATGTTTGGCCTATTTTCTCCTGGTTCAGTTCCCACGAAATCTGGCTTTGTATCTCCATAATTTCGTTGGCACGTTGTTGTTTTACTTCCTGCGGAACATCGTCTTCCAGTAGGTAGGCATGAGTGTTTTCTTCATGGCTGTAAGTAAAACAACCCAGGCGCTCAAAACGCATTTCGGTAACCCAGTCTTTCAGTATCTGGAAATCTTCCTCGGTTTCACCCGGGTAGCCTACAATCAGCGTAGTACGTATGGCCATGCCCGGAACCGCCTGGCGGAACTCCTTAAGCAGTTTTGTGGTTTTTTCTTTAGTAGTACCACGGCGCATCGATTTCAGTACACTGTCTGAAATATGTTGTAGCGGAATATCTATGTAGTTGCAAATCTTGGGTTCGCGGTTCATCAGCTCCAGCACATCCATCGGGAACCCGCTCGGAAACGCATAGTGCAGGCGAATCCATTCAATGCCTTCCACCTTAACAAGGTTTTCCAGCAACTCGGCAAGGTTGCGTTTTTTATACAGGTCAAGGCCGTAATAGGTAAGGTCTTGTGCTATAAGTATAAGTTCCTTAACACCGTTTCGGGCAAGGCCTTCTGCTTCCTTAACCAGTTTTTCTATAGGCTGGCTTACGTGCTTACCACGCATAAGCGGTATTGCGCAGAAACTGCACGGACGGTCGCAACCCTCGGCTATTTTAAGGTAAGCATAGTTTTTTGGGGTAGTGGTTATACGTTCGCCCAGTAGCTCATGCTTATAGTCGGCGCCCAGTGCTTTAAGCAGCAATGGCAACTCGGTAGTGCCAAAGTACTGGTCTACATCGGGTATCTCCTTTTGCAGGTCCGGTTTATAGCGTTCGCTAAGGCATCCGGTAACAAAAACCTTGTCTACAATACCCTGCTCTTTTTTGTCTACATAATTCAGTATCATGTTTACCGACTCCTCCTTGGCATTGTCTATAAAACCACAGGTATTTATAACAATGATGTTGCCTTCGTCGCGGCCGGTAGCTTCGTGGGTAACGTCTTTACCGCTGGCACGCAGCTGGCCCATAAGCACTTCGCTGTCGTATACGTTTTTAGAACACCCCAGGGTAATAACGTTTATCTTGTTCTTTTTTAAAGATTTAGTCCTCATAATACTCAGAAAAAATGAGGTGCAAAAGTACGCTTTTTATTGGTTTTCAAACAACTGGATGCGTTAAAAATTTTAAATAGGGGTTGAACGGTTTTTTTGGTGTTTTTATCAGAGATGATGTTTTACTTAATAGTATTAATAATTAAAATTTTTATCTTTCGCCTATCATTATCCAATCAATCCAGTTTTAAATGAAAAACCAATTTTATCTCGTCCTTTTTTTGATTTTTGTTTCAATTACAGGCTATGCCCAAAATAATAATGGTTATAATTATACCAATGGCTTGATATTAAATGATTCTATACATGACGTATATAAAGCGCTTTACATCAAAAGACAAAAGTGTGAAAGTTGCGCCATAAGTGATGAAGCCTTGAAAGAGTATAAACAATCTATTAATTATTCGTTGTATTCGAAGGAGATTGATGTGCTTGCCGGTATGGATAAGTGGGCGGCAGCAAATTTAAGTAAGACCAATTTTAAAACCCTTGAAGAGGCCAATAAGGTGTATGCCGATATGCTTTTGCTTAACGTCAAATGTATAAGAGACAATGGGCCATTTTATGATTTGCAAAGGAAAATTCTTTTTTCGGAAGGAGGTGAGGATATGTGGAAGCAGGTTTTAACCGAAATTGCACAGGAAAACCCCGAACTGTTTTTAGACCCTATGTCTAAGTTTAAGTTTTAAATTTGATTTTTCAATAAAACCAAAAAGCCATCCTTTTAAAGGGATGGCTTTTTATATATAAAAGTAAGATGAAAAATTACAGGTCTAAGGTGTACGACAGCGTTATGTTATTGCTGGTGGTTTTTACCTGTGCGGCATCGGTAAGGCCGGGGGTAAACAATGATATGTTGTTTTTTTGTTGCTGCCATGTATAGGCAAGGTCCAGCCTGGAACCGCCAAAACTATAACCAAGCCCCCCCGAAATACTATTCAGGTCGCCTATGGTATTGCCGTTTTTATATGGGCTTTGCTGGTAGCGGTAACCGCCCCTTATGCTCACCATTTTTACACGCCATTCGGTACCCACGCGCAGGTCGCCTGCCCAGTCCAGGTTGTTGCTCAGTTCTGCGTTCAGGGCGTTGTAGCGGTTGCTGGTATAGCGTGTGTTGCCATAGTTTCGCATACCGTAGTCTACACTTATAAGTCCGGCTTTGCCAAAAATAAACGCTGCGCTACCTGTATATTTACTGGGTGTGCGTATACCGTAATCGTCGCCCACCATGGTTACGCCCGGGTTAGTGTAGTAATCCTGCCCGCCGGCGGTACTTCTTACCACTTGGGTTATTTCGTCCTGTAGCCTTAGCCACGTAGGCGACTCGTATGCCAGGCCTATGCGTACAGGTTCGGCTACTTTAAGTATGGCTCCTACGTTAAGCGATGCGCCACCGCCATACGTATAGCGTTTGGTGTCCAGTTGAAGAGCCTGCAGTCCTTCGCCGGTAGTGTTGTTAGTGTCTTCATAAAAGCTGGTGCGGTTAATGTAGTCTGTAAAATGGATGTTTACATTAGCGCCCACATACAGCCTCTTTTTCAGCTGGGCAGCAAAGTTTAGTGCTACTTTACCGTTGTATCCGCTGGTAGATATGTAGCTTTCCTGGTAGTGGTTTGCGCTGCCCTCAGGCAGGTTTGCTACATATTGTGTGTTGTCAGAAGCATCGGTAACCGGGTTAATGGCGTATGCGTTGTACCCTAAATAGGCCTGTTGGTCTATAAAGTTCATGTTTGGGTAATCGTATATGCTACTGCCGTTAAGGTAGCCCAGGTTTATACCACCCTCATTACCAATGCCGTTTGCGTAGCGCAAAAAGTAATCGGTTATACTGCCGGTAGGGTTTACGCCTGCCAGGCGCATGGTATTGTTAAAGCTTTTAGTGTTTTCGTAGTTAATGCCTAAGGTAAACTTATTCATTATGGCATCTTCCTTACCGTTGTTAAATACAAAGAACATCCCCAGTTGGTTCAGGTCAAAGCCGTTGCCGTTTTTTGTGGTGCGGTCGCCAAAATAATTGGCGGCGTTGTTCATGTTATAGCTGCTTAGGGTAAAGGTGCCCGAGTTGTAATTGTATATAGCCGAACCTGCGGGGTTAATGTTTATGGCTGAAGGGTCTCCGCCTACAGCGCCAAAGGCTCCTGCCATAGCGCGGAAGCGTGCCGTGCCGGTAAGGTTGTCTGTGCTGTAGCGTAGCGGATCTTGTGCTGTGTTAATGTCTTGCTGTGCATGCGCACTGATTGCTGCCAGTACAATAGCTGCCGAAGAAAGTAATTTTTTCATAGCATGAAAGGTAGTGAATGTGTGGTAAAAAGAAAGCCCCATGTTTTTTTTGAAAAAGAAAAAAACATGGGGCTGTATGTTTTGAGTAGTATCAGCTTAGCCCCTTCGGCCACCGCCTCCGCCGCCTCCGCCGCGAGAACCGCCACCAAAGCCTCCGCCTCCGCCACCGCGCGATCCTCCGCCGAAGCTACCACCACCGCTACTACTGCGTGACGGTGTGCTGTATGATGGAGATGAACTGCGTGATGGTGTAGATTGAGAAGGTGAGTAGCTTGGGCTACTGTTGCTCCTTGTTGAATTGTTATAATAACTACGGCTGTTGCCGTTGTTGTAATTAGTGCTGTTAGAATAGTTTCTGCCAGGACTTGTAGAGTATCCGCTGCGCGAGCCGTTGTTGTATCCGCTACGGCTGTTGCCCAGTTGGTAGGTGCCTCTGCCGCCTGTGTTGTAAATGCTGCGCCTGCTGCCGCCTGCATAACGCCCGGTATTGCCGTAATAATTACCACGTGTGCCGTTATAGTAGCCTACGCCACGGTTTCCGCTATAGTAGCCGTTGCCGTAGTGGTAGTGCGGGTTGCCATAATAGCCGCCGCCATACCATCCGCCGTAGTAGCCACCATAGTAAGGGTAACCCCAGCCATAACCGTAGCCGTAGTAAGGGTAGCCATAGTAGCCGCCCCAGCCCCAACCGAAGCTAAGGCCCCAGCCGCCGCCGTAATAAGGATAGCCGCCCCAGCCATAGCCGCCATAATAAGGGTAACCCCATCCGCCATAACCACCATATCCGTAACTGCCATAAACATTTACGTTTACGTTATCGGTGCTGTCGCCCCATCCGCCATAGCTTGTAGTGTATGCCTGCTGTGCATTGGCATTTTGTACGGTATCGTAAGTAGTGTAGCTGTTTTCGTCTGTTATAGGAGCATATTCATCCTGCAGAGACTGGAAGTATGCTGTATATCCGTTACTGTTTTGGCCTGCAGGCTGCCCGTTTTGGTAATTATTTACATTACCGTCGTTATATTTATATACGGGTTGGTTATTAGCATCGCGCGGAACCGATCCATAAACACCATCTGAGTCGTAACTCGATGTGTTTTGGTACGAACTGCACGAAGATACAGCCAAGCCCAGGAAGCCCACTAAGGTATAGAGGGAGATCCGGCGTATATTTAAGTATTCACTTTTCATCTCTGCAATTTTTTTTATTGTTGAACTTACAAAAATAGGTTAGTTTTGCTAAACTATTTTACTGTATAAAGTTAAACAATATTTGTGCCAATTATAATACGATGAGTAAGAATTTAACAAAGCGGTCAGAAGATTATTCCAAATGGTATAATGAACTGGTTGTGAAGGCTGACCTGGCTGAAGATTCAGGGGTTAGGGGATGTATGGTTATTAAGCCATACGGTTTTGCAATATGGGAAAAAATTCAGGCGGAGCTTGACAGGATGTTCAAGGAAACCGGCCACCAAAATGCGTACTTCCCGCTGTTTATACCCAAGTCGTATTTTAGCAAAGAGGCCAGTCACGTAGACGGCTTTGCTAAAGAGTGTGCTGTAGTAACCCACTACAGGCTAAAAACCGGAGAAGACGGAAAAACAATAGAGGTAGATCCTGATGCAAAGCTTACTGAAGAGCTTATTGTAAGGCCTACGTCTGAGACTATTATATGGGATACGTACCGCGGCTGGATACAAAGCTACCGCGACCTGCCGCTGCTTATAAACCAGTGGGCAAACGTAGTGCGCTGGGAAATGCGTACGCGTATGTTCCTGCGTACTTCTGAATTCCTGTGGCAGGAAGGGCATACCGCCCACGCTACACAGGGAGAAGCTATTGCAGAAGCAGAACAAATGATGAACGTATATGCTGATTTTGCAGAGAACTTTATGGCGGTGCCGGTTGTTAAGGGTGTGAAAACCCCTAATGAGCGTTTTGCAGGTGCTATAGAAACCTACTGTATAGAGGCGCTTATGCAAGATGGTAAAGCGCTTCAGGCAGGTACATCGCACTTCCTGGGGCAAAATTTTGCCAAGGCATTTGATGTGAAGTTTACCAGCAAGGAAGGTAAGCAGGAGTATGTTTGGGCTACATCATGGGGGGTAAGTACCCGTCTTATGGGCGCGCTTATAATGACGCACTCAGATGATAACGGTCTTGTACTGCCGCCAAACCTGGCGCCTATACAGGTAGTTATTGTACCTATATACCGCAATGACGAACAGCTTGAGGCTATTTCGGCTGAGGCGAAACAACTGGTAGCGCAACTGCGCAAACTGGGCATAAGCGTGAAGTATGACGACCGCGATACCCAAAAACCGGGCTGGAAGTTTAACGAGTATGAGCTTAAGGGTGTGCCGGTGCGTATAGCCATAGGACCGAACGACCTGGCTAACGGAACCTTTGAAGTGGCAAGGCGCGATACGCTTACCAAAGAAACCGTACCTGCACAGGGTATGGCTGATTATATAAAGAACCTGCTGGAGCAAATACAGCAGAGCCTTTTTGATAAAGCATTTGCTTATAGGGATGCTCATATTACCGAAGTAAACACTTGGGATGAGTTTACAGATGTGCTGGATAACAAGACCGGATTTGTGTCTGCGCACTGGGACGGTACCCCGGAGACCGAAGAAAAGATAAAAGAGCTTACAAAAGCTACAATTCGCTGTATTCCTCTAGATAGAAAGGAAGAGGTTGGTATATGTGTACTTACGGGTGCGCCAAGTGCCGGAAGGGTGCTTTTTGCTAAAGCGTACTAGAATTTTTTTTGAATTTTTTTGTTCCTGCTCTTGCAGAATTCGAAATTAGTTGTACTTTTGCATCCGCATTAGAGGAACAAACAAATTCAATGGCCCGTTCGTCTATCGGTTAGGACGCCAGATTTTCATTCTGGTAAGGAGGGTTCGATTCCCTCACGGGCTACAAAACAACAATCAGCACGGCTGGTTTTAGTTTAAAGAAAGTTTACTGGTCCGTTCGTCTAGGGGTTAGGACGCCAGATTTTCATTCTGGTAACACGGGTTCGATTCCCGTACGGACTACAATTAAAATAATTTTTAAGAAAGAATATAAAATGGCAAATCATAAGTCAGCTTTAAAAAGGATAAGAAGCAACGAAAAGAAGAGGGTGCTTAACAGGTATCAGCACAAAACTACACGTAACGCTATAAAAGCTATACGTTTAGCTACTGTGAAATCTGAAGCTGCTGAGAAACTTGCAGGTGTTATCTCTATGATTGATAAACTTGCCAAGAAAAACATCATCCACGCTAACAAAGCGTCTAACCTTAAGTCTAAACTTACTAAGCACGTAGCTGCTCTTAACTAAGACTTAACGTAATCTAATATACAGAAAGCCTTTCCGGTAACGGAGAGGCTTTTTTGTTTTATATTTGGTTTGATAAAATTAGGCTTATAAGTATAAGTACAATGGCAAGGAGCTGCAAGACGAGCTGGGGCTTAACATGTACGACTATGGGGCTCGTAATTATGACCCCGCGCTGGGCAGGTGGATGAATATTGACCCGTTGGCGGAACAAAGTAGGAGGTGGACACCGTATAACTATGCTTATAATAATCCAAACTATTTTGTTGACCCAGATGGTATGCAAGCGGACGATTGGGTAGTATTAAGTGATAATAGTGTAAAATGGAGTAATACGGCAAAAACAAATGCTGATGCAGCTGCTGAATTCAATGATGCTGGGGCAAAAGCTATTGGTACAGAGGCAGAGTATATTGCTGAGAATGGACGGTCTGTAGCTTTACACGACGGCGGTAGTTGGAATTATACTGACCAAGGAGTAACACAATTACCAGAATTAGTGATTGGAGGTGAGCCTGCATCAAGCGCAAGTAGTAATAGTGAAAGCGGTGTAATGGGTGGAATCCATACGGCTTTAGATATAGGAGGATTAGCACCTGGCCTTGGAGAAGTAGCAGATGGTTTAAATGCTATTATTTATGCTGCACAAGGAGATTACAAGAGTGCCGCAATAAGTGCCGCTGCCATGATACCATTAGCAGGTATGGGTGCTACCGTTGGAAAATTGGGTAGTAAAGTTGCTGATTTGTGGACTTCCACAAATAAATTAAGCCCTGTACAAAATGCATTTAATCATTGGAAAAAACATGGCGCAGAATTTCCAGAATTTTCAAATGCTAAACAATATGTTGAAGGAGTACGTGACTTTTTTCACAATCCTCCTTCAGGCGTACTTAATAAAGTACGAGGAAATGGAGATGTTTTACAATATCATCCTGCTACTAACACTTTTGGAGTTACTACGGGAAGTGGTACCCCTAGAACAATGTTTAGACCTAATGATGGAATAGATTATTGGAATCGACAATAAAATTTAATTTATACATTATGAACTTTTGTAGAGTATGTGGATTATTTATAGATAATTTACCTTGGGGTACAGATGGGAAATCACCCACGTATGAAATATGTCCATGCTGTGGATTAGAGTTTGGAAATGAAGATTATACCGTAAAGTCAGCCAAAGATTATAGAAGTGTGTGGGCTCAACAAGGATATAAATGGTTTAATTCGAGAGAAAAACCTAGTAATTGGAACTTAGAAGAACAGATGAAAAATATACCAAAAGAATTCAAGTAATGTTAGTAAGAGGTAGTGTCTAAGATTAGGTGCTTTTACAAAATGATCCTTTAATAGTGTGAAACAGATAACGAAATTTAATATTGTAGATAGTAACAAAGGAACCTTAGGGTTGTCTTTGTTGTTTTAATAGCTTAACCAACCCAAAGTGCCAAAGCCAACAGGTGCGTTGCGCCGCTGGTGGTTGTGCTCTTAATTTTATGTGTATAGTTATAGCTCAATGCTTCGATTTTAAGAGATGTAGTTAAAAAAATACTTATATTAAGGCTTTTTTAGTCATATTTTAAACCTGCAATTGCGGTTCACCTTTTTTTATTGCCTTTTGTCGAAAAAAAAATAGTCATATATTGTTTATGAGTAGCTTAGCGGTACTAATATCTCCTTACTGTATGTTACCTGTAAATGATTTAACCGCTGTGGGGGCTATTCTTGCCGCCGCGCTTATGTATGTTTTAGCTACTGTTGTTATAAAGTTTGTATTCCGCCAGAAGAAGGAGGATATACTAAGCCGTTATAGCAGGCTGCGCAGGCAGTCGATAGATCTGCAAACCGCCATGAGTGGTTACCTGCTGGAAGGTAATACGGGTAAAAACCCTATTGATGGCGAGCTTACCTTTGCCGATTTTTACAGGCAGATGAAAAGTAACCATATTTCTAACCTTTCGGATAAATACCTTTCGAGGGTAAAAAAAAGTAACAACCCGCTGTTCCTTACCAAGGTGGAAAAGAACCTGGAGGAGCAGGAACAAAAACTGAAGGATGCCGAGCAACTTATAGCTACTGTAGTAGCAATATAACGATGCCGTATAATACAAAAAGCCCTCTGCCTGAGGGCTTTTTTGTTTGCCGTACTATTACTGTTTTTGTGTTATTGTCGTAAAAAGAATAGGATTGTGGTAATTCTATTTTAAAGTGTATCGACGAGTTTTCGATGTAATATGCTGCTTTTACATCTTTCAGGAATTTTTCGCTAATGGTAATGGCTTCCGGCGGTAAGTATGACAGGACACCTTCTTTCATTTCCCTGTTGGTATATTGGAAACCGAAAGCCACACGATTTCCGGTAGCTTCAAATACTTTCTCAAAATCATCCATCGTAAGGTAACCGCGTTTATCAAGAAAGTCTAAAATATCATTGTAGGTAATGATTGGTTCTTTTGGTAGGCTCTCCATGTATTTCAGCCATTCTTCGTCTTCACCATATGTTACGGCAAACAGGTAGCCGTTGCTTATTTCGAAACGGTCTGTTTTATAATCGTACAAAAATGGCCCCGGTATTATAACATAATCTATCCCCAAAGATTTCTTGAAATTAAAGTCTGCAGGACGGATAAAGAAAACAACTTTATAGTGTTTTTTGAGCTCTACAATGTCGTCAACATAAAAGCTGTCAGCAGCCCCTTCAGTTGTTTCCAGTACAAAATCTATAAGCCGGTTATATAGTTCCTTTGATACTTCAGAATACATTTTTAAAAGATCGGTGGTTTAATTAAAATTTATACAGGCTAATTTACAAAACAAAGCCGTTTGCCCTATCTTTATAGTACGTAAAACTTCAGCATGATAAAGGAGCCTAAAAAAGACGTAAAAATAGCCTTTCGTAAGCCGGCGTATCCTATAATACCCGAGCTTATGGGCTACCTGGAAAAATACAACCGCACTACTAAGTCGCCCCTGTTGTATGACGACCTGCTGCGTTTTTCGGGCGGTATTTCCGTTTACGATAAAGACGGAAACGATACCCTGTGGCTAAGCGTGTTTTATGCAGAGACCGAGCAGCGGGAAATAGAGGCGGGGCTGAACAAGATTTATACCCTGCTACACTCAGATGGCGATGAAGATACCCTGCCGTACCTTACAGTCGACTCTATAGAGTTTTGCACCTTTGGTAACTCTAAGCCCTTTCGCATAAGGGTGCGAAACATACTGAATGATAACTATACCAATTTCTACATAAAAAAAGCAGATGCATCGCGTATTTACGGACTGGAAATGGAAGACCTGCTGTCGCCAAACCGTGTAAACTACCTGGTGTATAAAGATACGCTTATAGAGGAGCATATACTGGGAATACCCGGCGATGTGTTTATAAAACAACACCTGGACAAATGCACCGAACTGGAAAAATCACAGATAGCCAAGGAGTTTGTAAAGTTTAACGAGCGTTGTATGGTGGGGCTGCTGGGCGATATGCGTTCGTATAACTACGTAGTGATACCTACGCATGATTATGATCATGTGGTGTACCGTATACGCGCCATAGATTTTGACCAGCAGTGCTACGAAGGCAACCTGAAAATTTACCTGCCGCAGTACTTCAAGGAAAACTTCCGGATGGTAAAGTTGGTTATGGACAAGTTGAAAACCAACTCCATAGAGCAGTACCGTAAAGAAGTACGCTCGGTAATTGCCAAGCGTCTGCTGAATAGCCACGAGCGTTACCTTGATTTGGTTGCCATTATCAAGAAGGATAGCATTGCCCCGAAAGAGCATGTGGTGGAACTGCGTTCGGCATTACAAAAGCTTACCTACAATTCCAAATTCCGCAATTGCCAGACCATGGGCGATATAGCCGAAATAGGATTGGATTTCGTGGTTAAAAACTATCGTAAAACCGAATAAGCTGATACTATTTTATCAATTCTTTACAAAATAGTATCAGCGGGTTTTTGGGCAAAGGCGTAACTTAGCAGGTTATATAGCATTAACCAAACCCTTTTATGAAAACTCACAGCATCCTTTGTTGCCTGCTGCTTATTGCCACTGCTTTTGGCTTTGCCCAAAACACTTCCCGCGAAAAAATAAACATCGATGCCGGCTGGCGCTTTGCCTACGGTCATCCTTACGATACTGCCAAAGACTTTGGCCATGCCGAAGCCTATTTCTCATACCTTGCCAAAACAGGCAGTGCGGATGGGCCTGCTGCAACCGTGTTTGACGACCGCGCGTGGCGCCAGTTAAACCTGCCGCACGACTGGGCTGTAGAGCAGCCCTTTAGTGAAAAGGCGAGCTACAGTCATGGTTTCCATGCCGCGGGTAAAGGTTTCCCGGAGCGCAGTGTGGGCTGGTACCGCAAACAAATCAATATTTCCAAAGAGGATTTGGGGCGTATCATCACGCTAAAGTTTGATGGGGTGTTCCGTAACTGCAAAGTGTGGTTTAACGGGCATTTCCTCGGTACGGAAGAAAGCGGCTATAACAGTTTTGAGTACGATGTAACTTCGTATGTAAAATACGGCGAACAAAATACTATTGCTGTGCGTGTTGATGCTTCTATGGAAGAAGGCTGGTGGTATGAGGGTGCGGGCATTTACCGCCACGTATACCTGCAAAAGACCAATCCGCTACACATACCCACTAACGGCACGTATGTAACTACTGAAATTAAAGGTGCCGATGCTGAGGTGAGTGTAGTGGCTATATTACTGAACCAAAGCGATTATAAAGGACAGGCAACCTTGCGCCATAAGATATATAGCCCCACTGGAAAGGTTGTAGCTGCAGCCGATGAAAATGTAACTGCACCGGGTTTCTACAAAACGGCTGAGGCAACATCGTACATTACTATAAAGGGTGCTGAACTTTGGGACATAGAGCATCCTAACCTGTACAGGCTGGTTACTGAAGTGGTGCACGAGGGTAAAGCCATTGACCGTTACGAAACTACATTTGGCATCCGCGATATAAAGTTTGATGCCGAAAAAGGACTGTTTCTTAACGGAAAACCTTTAAAGCTAAAAGGGACAAACAACCACCAGGATCACGCCGGGGTGGGTACTGCCATTCCCGATGAGTTGCAATACTGGCGTATAAAACAACTGAAAGCCATGGGCAGCAACGCCTACCGTTGTTCGCACCACCCGCCAACGCCCGAGCTGCTCGAAGCCTGTGATAAACTGGGTATGCTGGTTATCGATGAAACCCGTCTTATGGGCATAAACGACTATCATTTGGGTAACCTTAAGCGCCTGATAGAACGCGACCGTAACCATCCGAGTGTTTTTTGCTGGTCGGTAGGTAATGAGGAGTGGGCCATAGAGGGTAATATAACGGGTGAACGCATTACACAGGTAATGCAGGAATACGCCCACAGCATAGACCCTACGCGCCCGGTAACCGTTGGCATCAGCAGCGGTTTCAGGAGTGGGATTTCGTCGGTAGTTGAGGTTATGGGGTACAATTACCTGGGGAATGGCGATATAGATGCACACCGCAGCCAGTTTAAAAACCAACCGGGTATGGGCACCGAGGAGGGTTCTACCTTTGCTACCCGTGGCGTATACGTTACCGATGATGCTAAACATTACCAAAGCGCATACGACCGTAAGCCACGCCCGTCGTTTTATAGTATAGAGGAGGGCTGGAAGTTCTACGCCACGCGCCCGTACCTTGCCGGGATGTTCATCTGGACCGGGTTTGACTATCGTGGCGAGCCTACGCCGTATGGGTGGCCGTCGGTTACCTCGTATTTCGGAATGATGGACTTGTGTGGTTTCCCTAAAGACAATGTGTATTACCTTAAGGCATGGTGGGGAACAGCGCCTGTTGTACATTTGCTACCACATTGGAACTGGCCGGGCAAAGAAGGAAAGGAAATAGACGTTTGGGTACATACCAACTGCGATGAGGTGGAACTGTTCCTCAACAAAAAAAGCCTTGGCAAAAAGAAACCCGAACAATACAGCCACCTGGAATGGAAGGTTACTTACCAGCCAGGTACACTGGAAGCGGTAGGCTACAAGAACGGTAAAAAGGTGCTGAGCGATGTACAAAAAACGACAGGCGAACCTGCCTTAATAAAACTTACCCCACACAAAACCGTGCTTAATGGAGCAACTGACGTGGCGGTGGTGACTGTGGAAGTATTCGACAAAAAAGGCCTGCACGTGCCGGTAGCCGGTAACGAAATTAACTTCGGGATAAAAAATGGGGTTATTTTAGGCGTAGGCAATGGCGACCCAACCTCTCTTGAAAATGATACGTTTATAGATGATATACAGTTGGTGCCTGTAACGGGCTTGCAGGAGCAGGCACTTAGTTTGAGCGATTTACCTGAAGCATTGCCACAGTATGACGAAGCAGCCTGGAAAGAAGCGTTTAAAGATCGGGACTATAAAAACCTGGCTCCTCTTTACACTTACAAAGCCTCATTTACATTAGAAAAAGTGGATGGAGTAAACGTAACATACTTCTATAAAAAGATAGGGGTAGCAGCTGTGGTGTTTGTAAATGGTATTAAAGTTAACGCTTCGGCAGAGGATGCGCAGAAGTTTATCCTGGATGCTAAAATACTGAAACAGGGTGTAAATACCATAAACATTTTTGCCACACCGTTACATAAGGTTAAGGACTGGGATGTTATTAATGCCGATCCGGGTACGGTGCAGGTGATAACCCCTGCTCCAAAATGGAAACGCAAACTATTTAACGGTTATGCCCAAATTATAGTACAACCTGACGGCAGCGGCAAACCGTTGGAATTAACCGCGAATTCAGATGCGGTGAAATCAGCAGTTATTACATTAAAAACAGAATAGCTTTTGTGGTGTAAAAATCGGAGTTAAAAAGCTTCGTTGATCCTGAAGTAAATACCGTTGTCGCCTTTACCTACGGCGTAGTCTATACCTATGTTTATATTTCGCGATGTAATGGCTTTAAAGCGCACACCGGCACCTCCGCCGGGTAGTATGCCGCTATAAGGTTTTTCGGTAAAGGCAGCGCCTAAAAATCCTACCATGCCCCAGCGCCTGTAAAAGGTATAGCGGTATTCCGTTTGCAGGGCATATGCCTGTTCACCCCGGTATTTGCCATCAGTGTAGCCTCGAATGTCTTTACCGCCTATAGCGTGCTGTGCAGTAAAGGGTACGCTGCCCAGCCCAGAGAATATACTGGCACGGTTAGCCAGTATCATTTTGTCATTTATCTTATAGTAGTAATTAGCATACGCTCTAATGGAGTTGTACACTTCGTCGCTGCCCATCCATTTAGGGTTGGTTAAAAAATTTACCCCCACCTGCCATCCTTTTGTGGGGTAATATATATAATCGCGGGTATCGTACAGGGCGCTGATACCTACTCCGTTTGCATCGTTTTTAGAGATACTGTCTTCCGGTACATCAAACTCCACTTCAGAGTGTTGCAGCTTTACCAGTGCACCGCCGTAGAGGTGAGGTATAATCTGCCGCAGGCCTTTTAAGTAATAAAAACGGGTTACATTACTATAGTCTAAAAAGCTGCCTTCGTCTAAGTCGCCGCCGGATTCAAAATACTGGAAATTAATATGGCCCAGTCCGGCAGCAAAAGTTACCCGCCAGCGGTCTTCGTTAAGGTACAGCTGTGTAAAAGCGGATCCGAACCATGATTTATTTTCGCTGTACGCTCCCATAACACCTGCCATACTTGGTGGAGAAATGGTGTCATTCTTTTTAGTATTGAAAAAAGCCATTCCCCTGACTCCTCCTATAAAACCGTAGGAACTGTTATAGCTTACAAAAGGGAGTCCTGTAAAACTAACCTTTCGTTTCTTTTGGTTCTCTTTATCCTTTTGTACCTGTGCAATTGCAATGGCTCCAAAGGAGAGAAAGATGAACAATGTGAAGAATAGTCTTTTTTTCATAGAAAATTGGTTGAGGCCTCAGTATCCCTAATCAGGATAAATCGGTCGGTGCTATTGGTACCTAAAGTTATGAAAAAAAAGATGAATACGGTGTTGTGAATCAGGTAATTATTTAAGCTCGAGGTTGTTTATTCAAAAGTTAAAGATATAGGTGGTTCATATTCAAAATATGAAAGTTCCAGCGTTTCGGGGTAGCGTACCACGGTGCCTTTGGCTACAAGTCCGGTCTTGAGCAATACCGACTTAGAAGCTACGTTTTCCTGCTCGGTTACGGCTACCAGTTTTTTTACATTGGGTAGGGTAAAGGCATATTCTTTTATTGCCAAAGCCATTTCTGTGCCGTAGCCTTTGCCCCAATAGGGAGTGTCAAAACTATAACCTATTTCTACCACTTCGGGATTTCCTTTGTCAAATTCCCGTAGCAGGCAGCTGCCTATAAAATTACCCGTACTTTTTTCTTCAATCACCCATCGGTTCAGCGGAATATCACCATAGCTTAAAGTGTCCTGCAAAAATTTGGTGTGTTCTTCTGCACTGCGTTTGGGTAGGTAGGTAATTACCTCGGGCTTTTGGTGTACTGCCACAAAAAGTGGTATATCCTCTTCACGGAACAGACGGATGACAAGGCGCGGGGTTTCTATTCGGAAAGCCATAATCGTGGTTTTTAGGTAAAGGTATTGTTTTTACGGATGCAGCATAAGGAAAGGTTGTACGGCCGCCACCCACGCATCGTGCTCGGTGTTTACATACTGCTCGTGACCGGAGTGGATAAAGGTATGTAGCTCCTTAGGGCCTTTCAGGTTTTTGTATATGGTATCAATTTCTTCGTAGCTTACGCGGTTGTCCTGTTCGCCCCAAAGCAGCAGGGTAGGGCAGGTTATGTTTTTGGCATACTCCTCGGGGTTATGCCCAAATGCCCAGTAACCGTTTTCCACACCACCCCAAAATACCAGCAGCCCCGCCATGGGGAACTTGGGTATGCCCATAATTTCAAAACGTGCCGACACGGTTTTGGACATAGAGCCAAACGGCGCGCCAATAACAATAGCTTTCGGGGTGAGCTTATAATCGTTCAGTGCTTTCATTATAGAAACGGCCCCCATACTGCTGCCGTACAGGTAAATGTTCTTTTCACCTTTTGCGGTGATGTAAGCATAGCAGGTTTTTACGTTTTCAGCCTCGGTAAAGCCAATGGTAGTAGTGTCGCCCTCGCTGCCACCCGAACCCATAAAATCAGTAAGCAACGTATTGTAGCCCATAGCCAGGAACTCATCTGAAGCATTAATCAGGGTAGATTTTGTGCCTTGGTACCCGTGAAACAGCAGTACCGTGCCTTTCGGCTTCGGGTTGGATGTTTTTATGTACCATGCACTGAGTTGTACATTGCTTTGCAATGTTACGGTTTCGTACTGCTGCGACGGTACTGCGGTATTAACCGGCCTGGGTAATGAGGCGCCAAACAACAGCATCTTGGCTTTTTGCGCAGTGTTAAGGCTGTCGGTATTTATCCGTTCGCCTACGGTATCGTCAAAGTGGGTAAACGACCACGCCTGTAATGCTGCTATAATGTTCATCAGTATAAAAACAACCAGTAATATCCGGGCTAAGGGTTTCAGCGGGTTTTTACGTTTCGGGAGTTGTATGGGTTTGTACATGGGCTAAAATTTCAGTTTTTCCTTAAAGAATGCCATAAATGCGGTTTGGTAATTGCTTTCACTCAGGTGGCTGTCGTCAGGGTACACCACATAGCGCTTATCGGTTTTCATGCGGTTGTAGGCGGTAAATCCCACGTGGGGCGGGCAGTCATCGTCGTACAACGCCGAAGCAAACAGTACCGGGCATTTTATATAATGTGCAAAACCGGCAGAGTCCAGTAAATCCTGTACGTGCAGCACCTGCTCCATGGCACAGGCATTGTTATAGTATTTAAGGTAAGCTATAAGCTCTTTATCCATAAGGGTGCGGATTTGCTTATGGTCGCGGATGTTGGCCGGGAACGGGTCGAAATACGCCAGTGCACTGATTTTGGCGCCGCACAACCCGGCTGTAGCCAAAGCCAGACCGCCACCCTGGCTGCCGCCTTCCACACCGATGCGCGAGGTATCTGCTTCGGGGCGGGAAATAAGGAAATCCACAGCGCGCACGCAGTCCATATAAATGGCGCGGTAGGCGTTATCCGTTTCGCTGCACAGGTTGTACCCCCAGATACCGGGTATGTCGAAACCGGGGTTAAACACATCGGCGCTGATGCCGTGGCCGCGTACGCAAAGTGCCAGTTCTATTACATTTTCTTTACTTTCAAGGAAAGGCTTCAGGTTTTGGAAACCGTAACCATAGCCTGGTACGTGTAGTATGGCAGGGTACTTGCCTGCGGCCTTTGGTACAAAATAATACCCGCGGATGGTAAGGTTGCCGGCCGACTGCATTTCGGCGATATAGCCATCGCGGTAAGGCGAACACAGGCTGTCTACCTTATGCACCCTGAAGTTGGGCGCTATGCTTTGAAGTCCGGCTTTAGCGGTTTTCCAATAGGTACTGTGGCCTTTAATGGTATCGTTGTTAACAGGGATTTTTTCGGGCGCTATGCCAAACTGTATCACCTGTGCGGAATAGCCTTTGCCGTCGTGCATTACGGCGGTGCATTCATAAAAACCCGGTTTGAGTGTTGGGGGCATAATGCCGATGAGGTTTATTTCGTCTTTGTCAAGGGAAATGGTATCCTGCAAAACTACGTGGTGGAAATCGTCGGTTATTTTTACGGCTATGGTACCGCTTTTGGCTCCCGCCGCAATATACACCGATGAAGCCCCGATTGGATCAAGGATATGGTCAATGTCGTCTGTACGCAATGAGAAACCGGCCTCGTACTTAGCGCCCTGTGGCATCAGCAGTACACGGTTGTGGCTGTGTCCGCCGGTATAGGATAGGTCGTTTACGGCAATCACAATACTATTTGTTTTGCCGGGCAGCAGTACGCCTTTGGGCAAAATGATTTCGGTTACCTTACCGCGCTCGCTCCAGAAGTAGTTCGGGATGTTGCCGCCAATGCGCTTGCCGTTAATGTAAATATCCTCCACCTGGCATTGCAGCGCTACACTAAGCACCCAGTTTTTTACGGTGGATTTGGCAGGTGCTTTAAAATCCGTTTTTAGCAGGCAATGGCCGTCGCGCCCGAAGTAACCCTGGCGTTCCCATGACAGCAACAGGCTTACGTTGTTCCAATCCTTTTGCGGGATAGAGCCTGTTTCGGTTGCTTTTTTAGGGGCAACGGCTATCTTCCAGTCGTAGGGTAACAGGTTTTGCGCTTTGGCAAAGCTGAACAGTAACAGGAATATGAATACTATATTTCTATTTACGGGCATTATAATTTGGCTTGAGATAATGGTTTGAACCAAAGTTACATTTTTAAAGGACGTGCAGCGGGCTATTGCACGCAAACTTTAACGAAAATCTCATGTCCTGCGTGCCGTGCGCGTTTATTTATGTAGTAATTTTATGGGTATGGAAACAGGAAGAAGAAAGGGATTTAAGTTTAGTACCTACCAGGCCCCGGAACAGTCGGTTTTTGATAAGCTGCTGGAGATTTTTACGGAGCTGATTACCCACACTTCGGGTGATTTTGATGAGGCCATCGACTGGCTGCGCCAACTGGATAAGGAATACGAACTTACCACACCCGAATATACCATTGACGATTTTATTGAAGACCTGAAGAAGAAAGGCTACATCCGCGAGGAAATACGCCCGGATGGCAGTGGTGATGGCGTTACCCTTAGCTCTAAGCTGGAGCAGAACATCCGCCAGCAGGCGCTAAAGCAGATTTTCGGGAACCTGAAGCGTAATGGCTCGGGCAACCACCGTACCAAATACAGCGGTGCGGGCGACGAGCATACCGGTGAGTTTCGTGATTATCGTTTTGGCGATGCGCTGGAAAAGATTTCGCTTACCGAAAGCCTTAAGAACGCGCAGGTAAACAATGGCGTAGATGCGTTCCGGCTTACGGAAGATGATTTGGTCGTAGAGGACAGCCACCACAAGGCGCAGATGAGTACGGTGCTGATGATAGACATCAGCCACAGTATGATACTGTACGGCGAAGACAGGATTACACCTGCTAAAAAGGTAGCCATGGCCTTAGCCGAACTGATTACCACGCGTTACCCTAAGGACACGCTTGATATATTGGTTTTTGGTAACGATGCATGGCCTATTGCCATTAAGGATTTGCCGTACCTGCAGGTGGGGCCGTACCATACTAATACCGTAGCGGGTCTGCAACTGGCCATGGATTTGCTCCGCCGTAAGCGCAATACCAACAAGCAGATTTTTATGATTACCGACGGTAAGCCGAGCTGCATCCGCGAAAGCGATGGTACCTACTACATGAACAGCTACGGGCTGGATGATTATATTGTAGAGAAATGCTACACCATGGCATCGCAGGCACGCAAGCTGCACATCCCCATTACCACGTTTATGATAGCACAGGACAGTTACCTGCAACGTTTTGTGCGGGAGTTTACCGAGGCCAACCAAGGCAAGGCGTTTTACACAGGGCTGAAAGGCCTGGGCGAAATGATTTTTGAGGATTATGAAGCGAACAGGAAGAAGAGGGTGAAGTAATTTGATATTGATTATTTTCAATTTATTATTGATGCACCCGGCAATAGAAAATAAAAAATAGAACATAGAAAATAAAAAATAGAACATAGAAAATAAAAGAATGACTATAACAGATATAAAAACATTTGGCGCACTAAAAGCCTCGGGTTACCAACCCATCAGTATAAAAGACGAACTGCGTAAAAACCTGCGTAGTAAAATAGCGAAGAAACAAACCGTTTTTGAAGGGGTGTATGGCTATGAGCATACCGTTATCCCACAATTGGAACAGGCCATACTAAGCCGCCATAACATTAACCTGCTGGGGCTTCGCGGGCAGGCCAAAACACGCCTGGCACGCCTTATGGTAAATTTGCTGGACGAGTACATTCCTTATGTGGAGGGGAGTGAGATAAATGACGACCCGTTTAGCCCGATTTCGCGTTATGCTGTTGAGGTACTTGCTGCCAAAGGCGACGATACCCCGATTAGCTGGTTGCACCGCAGCGAACGCTTCTTCGAAAAATTGGCTACCCCTGATGTTACCGTTGCCGACCTGATAGGCGACATCGACCCGATTAAGGCGGCTAACCTAAAGCTGTCGTATGCTGATGACCGCGTGATTCACTATGGTATGATTCCGCGTGCTAACCGTTGTATTTTTGTAATAAACGAATTGCCTGATTTACAGGCGCGCATACAGGTGTCGCTGTTCAATATTCTTCAGGAAGGCGATATCCAAATCCGTGGGTTTAAGGTACGCTTGCCGCTGGATTTGCAATTTATCTTTACCGCAAACCCTGAAGACTATACCAACCGTGGTAGCATAGTAACGCCGCTGAAGGACAGGATAGGGTCGCAAATCCTTACGCATTACCCTGAGGATATAAAAATTGCCCGTACCATTACCGAACATGAGGCAAGACTGGACAGCCGCCAGAGCGATACGGTGTATGTGCCATCGTTAGCCAAAGACCTTTTGGAACAGATAGGCTTTGAAGCCCGCGAAAGTGAGTTTGTAGATTACAAAAGTGGGGTAAGCGCCCGTATGAGCATCACGGCTTTTGAGAACCTGCTGAGTACTGCCGAACGTAGAGCATTGCGTGCCGGTGAGGAAAAAACCAGCGTACGCCTTAGTGATTTTATGGGAATTATACCTGCCATTACCGGTAAGGTAGAGCTGGTGTATGAAGGTGAGCAGGAGGGAGCCTCGGCTGTAGCGGAGATATTGATAAGTAGTGCTGTGAAAACCCTGTTTAGCGAGTACTTCCCGAAAATAGAAAAGCTGGAAAAGAATAAGGAAAAAGCATTCTATCAGGATGTGGTAGACTGGTTCTTTAACGAAAGCGGTGGACTGGAAATTACCGATGATGCTACCGACAGGGAATACCAAAAGGAACTGGACAAAATTATCCCGCTGAAGCAGCTGGTACAAAAATACCAGCCTGATACTGCCAAGGAAGACCAATTGTTCATGAAGGAATTTATACTGTGGGGCCTTGCGGAATACAAGAAACTGAACAAAGACCGCTTTAGCGACGGCTACCAGTTTAAGGATCCGTTTGGCAGTTATATCAGTAAATTGTAGTTGTCTGTTATTATTTAACCACAACGTTTTTCAGGTTCTGTCATTGCGAGGAGGCATGACGAAGCAATCTCATAGGGAGCTATTCTTTAAGAGATTGCTTCGTTCCTCGCAATGACGGTGCGTGAATAAAGTTACGTGAAGATAATATAGTTAAAGGGTTGGCTTTAATCCTGCATTACCTCCCGTATTTCTCTATAACGCGGTCTACAATTTCCTGTGTCTGGTCGGGGTAGTTAACGGGTATTACGGTGCCGTTTACCAGCCAGTTGCTTATCACATCGGTATACTTAGGGTTAAGGCTTTTAATAACGGGTATACCCATTTTTTTAAGGGCGGCGGCATTAAGCTGCTGTTCGTACTGGTTTTTCATGGGGATAACCAGCAGCTTTTTACCCAGGAACAAGGTTTCGGCAGGGGTTTCAAATCCTGCACCGCACAATACTCCAGTGCTGGCTGCCATGCTGGCTGTAAATCCTTCGTTATCTATGGGCTGTATGGTAATATTGCCGTCTACTTTTTTCTTTTTGCAGTGCTTGCTGTACACATCCCACTTTACATTAGGGAATGCCGAAAGCCGTTTTAGCAGGGTTTTGTCGTCATAAGACGGCAGGTACACCGTGTAGTGGCCTTTGTTGGTAACCTCGCGTTTGCGTACATGTCCACGGATAACCGGGGTAAAAATAGTATCGCCTACAGGGTAAAAATGAAACCCGTAATGATGGTCTGCCGGGGCATAGTTTTTTAGGATAAGCTTTCCTTTGCGGTCTTCTTCATCCGGTAACGGAAAGTTTTTATCCAGCACCGCACACTGGTGGCTCAGCGATATGCACGTTTTATGACGAAAGTAACACGCCCATGCCGTAACCGGTTCAAAATCGTTAATCACCAGGTCGTATTCCTCTACAGGGGCACGGCGTATGTTCTTTATCAGCTTGGGCAGGTTGGCCTTCAGTAATGTCTTTACCAGGTCTACACCGCCTTTTTTACCAAATATAAAGCTCAGCCCGTTAAACTTGTATTTTACTTTAAAAGGCAGCTCCAGGTCGGCCTGAATACCGCTTACCAGTATGTCTACCTCGCCATGCTTTTGCAGGCAGGGAATTACGTCCATAGCACGGCTCAGGTGCCCGTTTCCGGTGCCCTGTACTGCGTACAATATCTTCAGTTTTTTAGATGCCATAGGTTAGTTAAGTTGTAAAAATTCGGCAAACCACTCGCCACTGTGTTTTACTATACGTTGTTGTGTTTCAAAATCTACGTAAATCAGGCCAAAACGAGCATGATAACCCTCAGCCCATTCAAAGTTATCGGTAAGGCTCCATACAAAATAGCCATTTACGCGTGCACCTTCTTCTTTAGCTTTCAGTAGTTGGCGCAGGTGGCTTTGCAGGTAGTCTTTACGCCGCAGGTCGTACACCTTACCTTCAACAACAGCATCAGGAAAAGCGGCGCCATTTTCAGTAACCAAAATGTTCTTTATCTGCGGATAGGCATCAAAATGTTTAATCATGTGGTAAATGGACGGCGGATGTACTTCCCAACCCATTTCGGTGGTCATTACCCTGCGTTTTTCGGCTTTTACCAGCGCTGCCCCCACATACGGGGTAAGGAACGATGATTTTACAATTTCGCGGGTGTAGCATTGTATACCAACGAAGTCAAAATCAAATGCCATTTTTTCAATATCCCCCGGCTGTATGTATGGCTCCATTTTGCGGATAACCGGAAGATCGGCCGCATCGGGGTAACCCAGCCCAAGTATCGGTTCTACAAAAGCGCGGTTCAGCAGGGTATGCACACGATTAGCAGCGGCAATGTCTTTTTCATGTTGGGTATACGGTTCTATCTGGGTGCAGGAAAATGTAGTGCCTAAGTGTGCATCGGGTACATTGGCGCGTACTATGCGAGCGCCCTCGGCGGTACTCAGGGTAACGTGGTGTACAGCCTTGAGGTAACTTGCCAGTCCTCTGCGCCCCGGTGCGTGTATGCCCAGGAAGTAGCCCGCCCCGGTAAATACCGAGGGTTCGTTCATTACCATCCAGTTTTTTACGCGGTCGCCAAAGTGTTTGGTACATACTTCCACGTAGTCCTTAAACCAGTCGATACTTTCGCGGTTGGTCCACCCACCGCGAACGTCCAACGCATGGGGCATGTCCCAGTGGTAAAGCGTAACCCAGGGTTCAATGCCGTTTTCCAACAGGTGGTCTATAAGACGGTTATAGTAGTCAATGCCGTTTTGCGAAACCTCGCCCGTACCCGAAGGCATAATGCGCGTCCAGCTTAGCGAGAACCTGAAGTTAGGTATGCCCATCCGCTTCATCAGGGCTACGTCTATGTGGTAGGAGTTATAAAAATCGCAAGCGGTACGGGCGTGGTGGTTGCCCTTAATACGTCCGCTTTTAGAGGTGAAAACATCCCAGATGGAAAGCCCTTTGTCATCTGCATCGTGGGCACCCTCAATCTGGAACGCGGCTGTAGCCACACCCCACATAAAATCATGGCCAAATTGCCCTTTGTGCAATTCGGGTTCAATATGTCTTTTGCTCATCCAGTTAAAAATCCTTGTTTTTAGTGAATGAAAAACGACTGCATCGTCCTAAGGAACAGACGCTCCCTAAGGAAAGTGATAATATTGAATCGGAAAAGTTTCATAACTAAAACAGTTTCCCCAAATATAACCCTGAGCTTGTTATTTTAAGTTAAAGTACGGATTAACAAAATGTTACTTTGTGGGGGTAAAAACTGTAGTTATATCTATGCTTTAATTTTTTCAACCTTGTTTAGCCACCGAATAAAGTAAATAAACATTAGTAAATGAAGGATGTTTATTACAAAAACAGGGTCGTCCTGTTTTGTTGCTGATACGTCACACGAAAAATTTATTGTAGCACCAAACTTTGTTATGGCTTCGGGATTTTTAAAGTAGGCAAAAAACAGCGTAGGACCTATTATAAACTTGTAGTACATCCCCGAAATTGTTCCGCTAATAGATTGAAAAAGAAATAACAAAACCAGTGATAACAAACTGGCATACATGTTCTTTTTTAGAAACAAACTAATAATAGCAACTACTCCTATCAAACTAATTACCAGTAAGGCAATTAACTCTGGATTAGGTCTGTTCAGACTCAATAATACAATCACAAAAACGAATGCAAAAACTATGAAATTATATCCTAATACAAATTTACGCATTGAAAATATTTTTTAACCCGTATCGTCGAGGTTAAGCGAAGATAAAAAAATCTTACTATAAACTCCTTTTTTATACCTTAGTCCAAAACCAATAATATACCATGAAGAATATACTTTTTGCTGTTTTATGTATCCTTGCAATGGCCTCGTGTACACCTAAGCAAATTTCCTTAAACGACCTACAGGGAACCTGGGCACCATCTAAAGATGAAAACGCGGCTTTTACCATTGAGGGTAATACGATAACTTACTTTGAAGAAGAAATCGCGCAAGAACTGAAGCTACAAAACAGCACAGTAGAACTACTGGAAGAAGGCCACCATATAAGCTCATGGAAAATTCAAAAGGCAACCAAAGACAGCCTTGTTTTAGTTGTTGAAGGCAGTGAAGTAATAAAATATGTTAAAATCTCAGATTAAGGTCTTATGGTTAGAGAAGAAAAGCTAAATAATGCTATAAAAGCAGTTCACGATTTAATAATTAAAACCAGAGCCTTAGCATACGAAAATTATCCAGCTTTAGCCCTGGCAAAATTATTGGATGAAATGGAATATTTACCGGCACTAATACTTGAGGAGAAAGATCAAACTGAATTTTTTGAATCTTATCTAGAACACATCTGTAAACAGTATAATTTTCCTGAAATATTACTGCGCTACCAATCTTAATCCCTATTACGAAAACCAACCATGAAAAAGTATATACTTTTCCTCTTATTTAATGTTGCTTTTGCCAATGCACAAGACACGCCATATGAGTATAAAAACTCTGTTATCGCTGAGCTTTTTGGGAATAGTTACGGGTTTGTCAGTATCAACTATGAGCGTGTATTGTATTCGGCCGTTAAAAAGCCTGACATTGCCACATTGCGGGTTGCTGCAAGGGTAGGTATAGGCTTTGGCGACAGGGTTTCCGATTCTATATCCAGCTACAACTTCCCGGTAGAGTTTACTGCTATGTACGGGCGTACAAACAATATTGAAGCCAGTATGGGCATTACGCCCTGTATCGGAAAGGAGGTTACCGATACTACTCGCTATCCGGCAGTGCATTTTAACCGATTGGAAAATGTGGTATTCCTAAGGCTTGGCTACCGCTATTGGGAAAACGGAGGGCTTATTTTCAGGGTGGCTCCTATGCTACAGTTCCCCAGCCAGCTGCACTGGAAACCTGAGTTGACAATGGGGCTTTCGGTAGGATATAATTTTTATTAATGTGATAATCCACAACATTGTGGCGAATCGACTTATAAACAAAAAACTCACACCAGCTCCACCACAGGCATAACATTCCTTAAAATGTCTTTTAGCTGTGCTATTTCGTCATGGTACAGCGTGTTTTTGCGGCAGCCAAAGTACAGGGTGTTTTGCAGTTTCTTTTCGCCGCCCCACACCAGTTTTACCTTACCCGAGTTGATTTCTTCGTGGCACAAAAAGTCGGGCATTACCGCCAGCCCCGTATCATCCGAAAGGCAGCGTACAATAGAGTTGAGGTTAGGCACTATAAAGTTTGGCCTGAAGTCGGGCCTGTGCCCAAAGTTCAGCTCCCAAAACCGGAAAAGGTGTTCCATGTCGCCGGTTGTGCCGTACCATTTGTGGGCTTTTAGCCAGCGTTCGGCCGCGGCTTTATCGTTATGGTATAGCAGATTATGCAGTTCGGTTGCTTTTACTTCGCTTCCGCCCACCAGTACTATGGTTTCGTATGAAAAAGGTTCGTGCACCACACCCTGCGCATCGCCTTTTTGCGGGGTAACTACCAGGTCAATGATACCTTTATCAAGGTTATCCAGCATTTCGGGGTATTGCCCAAAACAGGCAATTACGTTAAAAGGTAACTTGCTCAGGTGCTTTTCCAGCGTGGCCTGAAACATCTCAAAACACATACCTACAGTAATAGTAGGCTTATGCTTTTCGGTACTTTTCTGAAAGGTTTTTTCGGCTTCTTCCAGCTTAAGCAGCGGTTCGTATACGGCGTTGTATAATGCCTTGGCACGCTCTGTAGGCAGCATTTTGCGCCCGGTGCGTTCAAAGAGTTTGTAGCCCACGTAGCTTTCCAGTGCACTAAGGTGCACACTTACCCCGGGCTGCGAAATGAACAATGCCTCAGCAGCACCCGTAAGTGTTCCGGTGTTGTATATGGCCTTAAAGGTGCGGTACCATTCCAGGTTTACCATTACTTAACTATTAAAATTATAATACAAAGGTATAAATTATATTATTTTTATAATAGATGTGCCCGCAATAACTTTGCCCTGTATTTAAAGCTAATGTATTTATGAAGAAAATATTTGTAATAAATGGGGGGCAAAATTTTGCCCATTCGGGTGGTGCTTACAACAAAACTGTAGCCACTGTAACTGAGGATTTTTTCGTTAATAATCCTAACTTTGAACTTAAGGTAACCCATATAGACGACGGCTATAACCCGGCTGCCGAAGTGGAGAAATTCATCTGGGCCGATGTGGTAGTATACCATACCCCTGTATGGTGGTTCCAGGTACCGTTTGGCCTAAAAAAGTATATAGACGAGGTATTTACAGCGGGCCATAAAAAAGGCATGTACAATAGCGATGGCCGCCATGCTGCAACACCACTGGTGGGTTACGGCACAGGCGGCGCACTTCATGGCAGGCAGTATATGATAACTACCAGCTGGAATGCACCCGAAACGGCTTTTACGCTACCGGGAGAGTTTTTTGATGAAAAGAGCGTAGATGAGGGTATAATGTTTGGTTTCCACCGCATGAATGCTTTTACAGGCATGGAACCGCTGCCGAGTTTTCATTTTCACGATGTAGAGAAGAATCCGCAGGTTGAGCGTGATATGGAATTGTACCGCCAGCATCTTGAAACCATTTTTACTGATTCTACCGTTATAATATAAATTATGAAAGTATATTTAACTGCAATTATTAAAAGTAAGCCGCAACACAACTGCGAAGTACAAACACTGTTGCAAAGTATGGTTAGGCAAAGCCGTGCCGAAACCGGTTGCCTGCAATATGACCTGCACCGTGATAAGACCAATGAAAACACTTTTGTTTTTTATGAGATCTGGGAGAACGAGGCTATTTTGGTGCATCATAATGAGCAGCCTTATATTAAGGCTTTTGTAGATATTATTCCCGATAAGCTACAGGAGCCGCCGGTGATTATTAAAATGGATTTAATGTAAAGTCCATTACATATTATAAAATAGGTGGCGGGAAAATCCCGTCACCTATTTTATGTACTGATTGGTATATTTTATAGTGAAAAAATTATTCAGCGGCATTTAGTATCGCAAAAGCCTCTTCCGGAGATTTACGATACAGATCAAAAAGCAGTTGGGTGTTGCCTACCATTATCTCATAAGTATCGGCTTCAAGTCCGGCTAAAAATTCTTCCGCTACCTGGCGTGGGGGTATACCTTTTTCGCCGCCTATTACTGCCGAAAATTCTGTATTAACAAGGGGTGGCATAAGTTCGAATACTTTTACCGGAATGTTGTTTTGTGCTAATGCAAAACGGTATGCCTGTGTGTAAGAATGCAGTGCTGCTTTGCTTGCTGAATATCCCACAAGGCTGCCGGGTACAAACGCTACAACCGATGATACGTTTACAATAGCGGCATTGCTGTTTTTTGCAAGCTGGTTTACAAGCAGTTCGTTTAGCCTTACAATAGAGAAGAAGTTTGTAGCCATTTGGCTTTCTACTGCCGCATAGTTGTCTGTGTCGTTTACAATATCGTGTACTACTGCATGCGCGCCATTGTTAATTACAATGTTCAGTTCGGGGAAGTCTTTAGCTAATGTTTCAGCGAGTGCTTTTGCATCGGCTTCTTTACTAAAGTCGTTTACTATGCCTATTCCATTTTTCAGTTGGGTCAATGCATTATCAAGACGTTCTTTGCTGCGGCCTGTAATGATTACTTTATTGCCGTTTTCTTCTAATAATTTGGCAATTTCAAGTCCGATTCCTGCACTTCCACCGCTTATAAGTACGGTATTTCCTGTTGTTTTCATTTTTAATATTTTTAAATTATAACGATTGGTATTTTTATCTGAGGCAAATGTAATTAAATATACCAATCGGTATTAAATAAATTAAATAGATTTTTTTTATGACGCTATAGACATGCTGAAAATAGTAGGGTAATCGAAAATGGTAAGGATAATTAAAAGACTAGTCCTTGGCCATCAACTTAATATCGCTGATTTCCAAAACAGGTTTTTCATAACCCAGAAGTGAAACATTCACCATAGCTCTGCCCAGTTCAGTAAGGGTAAGTATTGATTTAGGGGAAAACAGTTTTATGATTAGCACTATACCTTTATACAAGGCCTTGCTGTTCTTCTGCCCTTTAACAGGAAGCATACCACCCGGCCTGAAGTTGTAAACTCCCTTAAAAGGCAGCTTGGTCAGGGCATTTTCGGTGCGACCCTTTACGCGTGCCCACATTATACGTCCTTTTTCGCTACCATCGGTGTATAACCCCGATATATAATTGAACGTCATATTAGGGTTTACCTTTAGTGCACTGTGTGCAAATGCCAGTGTGGTATCGTAGGTTATATAGGTGTATTTTTCTTCGCTCATACCCGCTGAACTGATTCCGGCGCAAAATAGGCATGCATCATATCCTGTTATAGTATCGGCATGCGCGTCGAGGCTAAAAAAATCAGGAACTATTAATTCGGTAACCTTAGGGTGTTGCAGTCTGTATGCTTTACGGCCTATGATAAGTATTTCCGAAACTTTTTCATTTTGAAGGCAGTCCAGCAATACGCCTTCGCCCACCATGCCGGTAACTCCGGTAATGATTACTTTTAGTGCCATGAGTTTTGTATTTGCAAAACAAAGGTAAACAATAGGGGAGTACGCTGTTTTTTTATGATATACAAATTGAGGTTTAATAATCTATTCCGTAAATATTTGGCCGTTTTTACAACAATTTTATTTGTGTTTTTGTAGTTTTAACCTTAAACAATATCAAAACCAATTGAATTATGAGAAAAATACTCTTTGCCCTGATGATAATATCAGGCATAGCCGGATTTGCCCAGGAGCGTTTTATAGAGGTACAGGTAGCCGATACTATAATGATGAAACCCGTAGGGATAAAATACCTGGTTTATGTAATTGAAGATGAAAATACCGTTCAGGATGAGTATGCTTATAAGGCAAATGAACAAACCAGAAAGCAAAAAGAAATAGTACTAAAGGACTATCTGAGTAAAAAGGGATATAAACCACAACCAGCCGATGAAAATTCGGCACCGTTTGGTGCGGTGCTTACCCGTTTAGAGGGCTTTGTGGTAACATTGAAAAACCAGGCAGAAGCCGATAAGTTTGTAGATGAAGTAAACAAGCTGGGCTATGCCGGAGCCATAAAATCGGGTACATTATACGGTGATGAAGCAGCTTATGATAGCGCCCTGATAAAGAAACTACTTGATAAGGCGCTTAAAAGAGCCGAAGTTATTGCCACAGTGAGTGGTATGAAACTGGGGCGCCAGCTTTCTATAAAACAGGGCGACGAAGCTGGTGGTATTGCTTCAATAGTAAGATATTCAAACGCCCGTGACAAGTTGGGTAACGGCGGCATTAAGAGTGAAACGCTTACGGTACGCTATGAAGTGCAGTAAACCCCAATAGAAAACACAAACGCCTCCGTTATGGAGGCGTTTGTATTTTTATCCTTTTATGATATTGATGAGGTATACATCATTTTCGCGCAGTGGCAACTGTTTTTTAAAAGTGCCGTCTTTGCCTATGGTTATGGTTTCGGTGCTTACCGGGGTGCCGTCACTTAACTTTTTAAGCTCTTCGGCCTGGGCCTTGGTAAGGTTTGCCGGTTCGCCCATTTCCAGGTATTTGGTATACGGGTCATTAGCACGGTAACCTACTTTGTAAACTTCCAGTTTGTAGCTTCCCTGCGGCAGATTTTTTAAGGATACTGTGGCGGTACCTTTGTCTTTTGCAGGAAGGTCTTTAGTATAGTACACCTGGTTGTTTACGGTATCGCCGGGGTGGGTATTTGTAAAATCCCAAAACAGCAACTGCACACCGCCATTGGCATCTTTGGTAGCCCACGATTCTTTGTCTTTATTTACCAGCTCGGTAGCGCCAAGCTTGTTTAGTAGTCGGTAAGAGTGGAAAGCCGCTTTATTGATACCCTGAGTATTCAGCAATCCGAAACCACCGTGAAATGGTTTGAATCGTGGTCCTGCTTCCTCAAATATATCAGTAAATACCCAGTAGCTCATAGAGTTTGCAGCATCACCGGTTTGTTTTACCTTTTCTAGGATATAAGCTGCTTCATGGTAGCTGTCGTGTATCGGGTCGGCGGGTGTGTATGATGCACTCCATTCGGTATAATGCAGTTCCAGGTTTGGCAGGGCAGATGTTTTAATTTCTTTACGCGAGTTAATAATATCGCCGCTTACCGCCATAGGGTCTTTGCTCAATACCGTACCCGAGTTACCAAACTCATCAAGGAAACCTTGCTTTACGCCATACGAGTGCGTACTTGCAAAATCAATAGGCACATTGTTTTTGCTGCAAAAGCTTATCATTTCGGGTATCCATGCCGCACCGGCTGTAGCAGGCCCGCCCACTTTATAGTCTTTATTTACTTCTTTAATGGCTTTGGCAGCATAGCGATACAGTTTAAAATACTCTTCCTGGGAACCAGCCCAAAAACCATCAAGGTTAGGTTCGTTCCATACTTCAAAGTACCAGGTTTTCACCTCGTCAGCACCATAGCGTTCGGTAAAGTGTTGTGTAAGGTTGCGTATAAGGCCTTCCCATTTATCATAATCTTTAGGAGGTGTTACATTACCCCTCCACCAAAAAATGGTTTTGCTGCCGCTGGCCAGTTGTTGTGGCATAAAACCCAGCTCTACAAATGGTTTTACGTCAATGCTAAGCAGGTAGTCAAAAAGAGCGTCTACGTACTGGTAGTTGTATTCAGGATTTCCGTTTTTGTCTTCACGATACACCGCCATATCATCAGTTAGCAGGCCATGCATACGGATGTATTTAAAGTCGCATTCTTTTTTTACGTAAGCCAACTGCTGCTGCCAGTCGGCACGTAGTCCTTCATTGGCACGTCCGGCACCTATACATTGCTTAAACTGGGTGTTCAATGCACCTTTTACATTGTTATAATCTACCGAAATGTTACGGTTTTGCTGTGCATTTGCGGTAATTGCAGCCAAAGCAAGCATAGTGGATACTATGGCTGTTTTAGTCTTTTTTTTGACTGAATGAAAATTTGGAGCAGTTTTTTTTATTGTCATGGTTATAGCTTGGGTGAATAATTAGTAAAGTGATAAATTTCAAATTTACTTATAGTCAAAAGTACCAAAAGTATTTTAATGACAAAACAAAAAATAAGATAATACATAAAACAAGATACCCCTCCGGGGAATGGAGGGGTATCGGGTAGTATAAAGCGACAGAAATTAGAAGATCACCTTTTTCACCTGAAGCTGGTTGTCTGCAGTAATTGCTTTTACAATCAGTATCTGGTTAGCAGCAGTAATGTTGTCTATGGCTACTGATTTCTGGTCGAAATCGCCATTAAATACAAGCTTTCCTGTAATATCAAATACAGTAACAGATTTAATATTGCTGTTAGAAGAATTTACAGTAAGTACATTGTTTTGTTTGTATACCATAAGGCCATTTGCATTAGCTACATCTGCACCTTTATCTTTACCGCCTTTTACCATTTTAGCTGTACCGGTAGTAGTTACAGAAATAGTGTTAGAGTTGGCGCTGGTGTTTCCTGCTACGGCTCTAACCCTGTAATAGTAAGTAGTACCTGCAGCAAGGCCGCTTACAGCCTGCAGTGTATCGTTTACAGTAAGGTTTTCATAACCTGCAACAAACGAAGGGGTTTGTCCGGCATAAGTATGTGCGCCAAGATTAGTTACATCGTCCTGATCCAGTACATCCCACTCAGTTTCAAGTGTTGGGAAACCTGATACAGGATTTACAGTAACACCGCCGCTTACTTCCGGTTTCCTTACAAGAGTTTTGTTTAGGGTAGAGTTTGAAGCTCCTGCCCAGGCAGTGCCAGGGTTTTCGCCTATGTTACCTATAATGTCTACGTTATCAGCAGCAGATATTTTAAAAAGAGCTACAGCATCGTTACCATTAAAGTTAATAGCAGCGTTTACAGTAGTAGTACCGGTGTATACAGTAGCAAGGTTGTTCCTTAGTACAATCACGTTGTCATTTTCCAGGATACCTCTAAGCTGTACATCATTTGTAGGGGTAGTAGTTCCGTTAGCATACAGTCTTATCCTGTAGTCAGAAAGGTCTACGTCGTTACCTGTACCGTTGTAAATTTCTATGTATTTGTTGCTTGAAGAACCTTCAACATATTCAGAGAAGAACAGGTCTGTAGCCTGAGAAAGTGTACCAAATGTAGGTTCTTCGCTTACGTCAAGCCTGTAGCTTTCGGCACCTTCTACAGGTTCCCAGTTTGCAGTAAAGCTTGTAGTACCTACAGCTGTAGCGCTAACAGCTAGAGGAGCAGCTACACCTTCTGTTGTAAAGCTGGAATCAGCACTGTATGCAATACCACCATCGTTTATTGCATATGCCCTTACGTAATAAGTGGTTCCACCTAAAAGACTGTCTATAGAAACTATATAGGCACCTGTACCGGCTGTACCTGCATCTATAAATTGTACGCCCGGTTGTCCGAATTCAGGAGCTGGAGACGTACCGTATACAATACCTCTTTCCGAAACGGTTGTACAACCTTCTTCAGTAATATCTGCTTGTACTTCGGCAGTAGAGGTAGTAAGGCCTGTTGCAGCAGTAATTGCCACAGTAGCCACAGTACTAACGCCTTCGGCAGTAGCGGCAGCGTTTACAGCAGTAGCACCACCACCACTTATACTAATGTTTCCATCATAGCTGGCTACAGTTGTTGGCTCAAAACGCACATAGATATCATGGGTATAAGTGCCACCACCCTGAGTAAGTGTAAGTGAAGCCGTAAAAGGGCCTGTAGCACTTTCTGAGAAGGTATAACCTGTAAGCGGACCTATTTCAACATTAGCAGTGGTAAGGTTGATGCCCGATACACTGAACGAAAGTACACCACTTAAAGTATCAATACACTGGTCGCCAAAACCTGCAAGAGGAGCAGAAATTGTAAGGGTAGGGTCTGTGTTAACAGCAGTAGTAAGCGATATTACGTTAGAGTTTGCAGTGGTAGTAGTACCGTCTGTGGCCCTAACCCTGTAGTAGTAGTTTGTAGAGCCTGTAAGGCCGGTTACTACAACTGAAGTACCGCTTACGGCAAGGTCTTCATAACCTGCTACATAGATAGGAGTAAGGCCTCCATAGGTATGGCTTCCCAGGTGGGTAACGTCGTCTTGGTTGTACATATCCCACTCAGTATCAAGTGTAGGGAAACCTGCGGCAGATACAGTAACACCACCGCTTACGCTGGCTTTACGTACCAGGGTTTTGTCTACTGTAGTGTTTGTAGTACCTGTCCAGGCAGCACCCGGATCTTCGCCTATTGCACCAAAGATATCTACGTTAGCAGCTGTAGATATTTTATAAAGCGCTACAGCATCGTCTCCGTTAAAGTTTACAGCAGCTACAACAGCAGCAGTACCTGTGTAAATAGTAGCAAGGTTGTTTTTAACTACCGCAGTGGCACCGTTAGCCAGTGAACCCGAAAGTTGGGTATCTGTAGTTGCAGTGGTGGCACCGTTAGCATATAGCCTTACCCTATAGTCGGCAAGGTTTACGGTAGCGCCTGTACCATTGTAAATTTCAAGGTATTTGTTAGAAGACGAACCTTCTACGTACTCAGAAAAAAACAGGTCTGTAGCAGCTGTAAAAGTACCAAAGGTAGATGAAGTACTTACATCGAGCCTGTAGCCTGTAGCACCTGCAGCAGCATCCCAGTTAGCCTGAAAGTTGTTGTGGTTAATAGCTGTAGCGGCAGTAGCTACCGGTGTAGCTAAAGACGGAGCCGTACCCCATGAAAGCGAAACGTTGTCAAGGGCGATACCGTCGCGGCTGCCCGACCCGCTGATTTCGGTATAACTCCACCTGATAAATACTGTACCTGAAATGTTGTCAAGGGCAGAAAGATCGATGTTAGTAAAGCTACTTACTGTACCTTCGGCCAGACTTGCTGAAGCATAAGCACCGGCCGGTATGGCAGTAAAGCCTGAAGTAGCCGAAGTAGTAGAAATTTCAAGGTTAAAAGAGTTGCTGCGCGCCTGCTCTCTTATCTTGATAACATCATAAGAAATAGAAAGGCCGGTTTTGCCCGTAGTGTTACTTATAGCAAGCACTATTGAAGAAGGTACAAAAGCGCTGCCTGAGCCAAGGATACCAATACGTGAACCGTAGTTGTAGTTAGCTCCTGCTGTAGAGGCGTTAGTGCCCACAGTCATGCTGGCATCGGCAGTAGTGTTGTTGTACGCCACCCATCCGGTAGGGTAGGCAGTACCGCTGGCACCCGGGGTAGTGTTGAAATTTTCTGTGTAAGGTGATGTGGCCGGTAGTGAAACCTGACCCCAAACTGCCGGTGCTGCCATAGCTAAAGCAACCGAAAAAGCATTAAAGAATGCCTTGCGTAAATTGTTTTTCATAAGATGTAAAAAATGGTTTATAAATCAGTGTGTTACAAATTTATAAGCCTCTTTCATCGGGCAGATGTTTCGTAGATTGCATTTAGGTAATGCCCTGCTTATGCTTTTTTTAACAGAAAGGAATGGTATTGTTAAATATGTTAACCTATGGGGAGGTATACGTTAATTTAATTGATTTTCTGATAATTACATCTAAAAGTTGATTTTTCGTAAAGCTTTATTGCGAAAATATTTCGTTACGAAACCTGTTTTTCGTAAATCTTCAAAATTGCAATAAACCTGAAGTTGAAGCTGTTGGAAATTTTAAAGCATAAAAAAAGCTCCGGTGAACTCCCGAAGCGTTTTTAACAACTATTATATGGTAGCTGTTACTCTTTTACAAATTTAGCTGTTGTGTTGGCTATCTTCATAATGTATATACCTGTTGGCAGACTGCTTACATTAATGCTGTTGTTGCTAATGCTGCCTGATAATACCTGCCTGCCGGTGTAGTCGTATACGGCTACAGCATAGTTGTTTAAAGATGCGTCGGTATTCACGTACAGTACATCTTTCACCGGGTTAGGGTATAAGGTAAACGGATTAGTGCTAAACTGTGGTGTAGCAAGCGTAGGGAATGTAAAACTGGCACTTATGGGTAAGTGATCTGATGTGGTGCTATAATAACTGGTTATGTTTTGAGGTACGGTTACTTCCTGAGCCACCGAGTTAGCTACATAGTTACCCACAAGCTCATTTGAAATGATAATGTTTTCTATAACCGGGTGAGGATCCCATCCACTTGTAGCCGATGTTATGTTTTGTGTAAGTGCGGTGTAATTAGTAGTGTCATCCATAAAGTTTTGGAAAGACGAAACATCGCAGCTGCACTGGTTAGTACTCTGTGTGCCTATAAGATAGTCGTTATAGTCTCCTATAAGTATAACATTCTTGGTGTTATAACTGGTGCCGTCCAGTATGGTTTTAAGTGCCTCGGAGGCGCCCATTCTGCGGGTGTAGCTGTTATAGTTGTCTTCGGCCTTGGCATGTATGTTTACCAGCGTTACCGGAACCAGGTTGCTGCCCGATACAAGGTTTACATTGTATACGGCAGGGTAGCGCCCGCTAGACCAGTTGTAGTAATAGCTGCCGCCCTGGGCATAGTTTCCGCTGCTTAGTTGCAATGAACTTACCAGCTGCACCTTCGATTTTTTGTATATAATGGCTTGCCTCTGGTTACAGTAGCCTGTATCTGCCGGAACTATGGTGCCGTCCCATTCGCTGCTTCCCATAAGGGCTACAAGGCTGGCTACAGTAGTAATAGTAGGGGTGTTTATTATTTCCTGCAGGCAGTAAATGTCGCTGTCCATAAGCAGCATAGCGTTTGCTACGTTTTGTAGTTGCAGTGCTTCATCATCCGGGCCATAGTCAGGGCAGCCCAGCCATTCGGCATTCCAGTTGGTTATGGTAAACAGTGTGTTGGTTTCAGGATTTACCTGTACGTCTCCGGTAACTTTTATATTTTTTATTTCCCAGGTAGCACTTTGTGTGTCACTACATATATATTTAAATGCAATGCGTGTATTGGCCGACTTTGCAGCATCGGGTATGGTAAGGCTGCCCGACGAAATGTACTGCCATGCGGTAGCAACATTCTGATTAAGCCCGGTAAGTTCTGTCCAGGTGGTGGTTGCTGTGTCGCCGGTATAGTTGGCTGTTGCATATACTTTGTACCAGCCTTCGGTTACGCCTACGTTCATTACGGCAGCATTGCCGCGCGTGTGGCTAAAGGTAAGCTGCACGTTGTCCATACCCGAAAGATCTATGGGGGCGCTCACCAGCCAGTCTTCGTTAGCATAATTCTGCCCACCTGAGTATCCGCTGCACACTGCGCCGTAAGACGAACTAAACGACCAGGTTTGTGCACCGGTAACACTTACAGGTGTAAAGGTGTTAAAACTGCTTTCGGTAAGCATGGTTTCATTCAGGATGGTGGTTTGTGCATGCAGCAGGCTTATGCCTAATAAGGCCACGAGCATGATAAGGGTCTTCATTTTTTGCATTTGGTATACTATATTTTTTAGGTGCTTTTAGCGCTGTAAAGGATTGTGATTTTTTTACAGGAAAAGGGCGTAAATATAATATTTTAGTGTGTATTAAATGTAATGGTGAGATTTTTTTAAGGTAATGCTAAGGGGAAGGATGTAATTGGTAGTAAATTCAGGGGGGATTTATAAAATGACGTCATAGCACCAAGGAGGTGGGGGCCTCAATAAAATTACCATTACGGCCGCTTTTCTTGGCTGTCACGTTTGTGGTATTAATCCCGGCTGCAACTGGCTTAAATCATTTAAATAAGTTTGAAGAGAAATACGGTATCCAATTTTAAGATGCACACCAGCTATTTATTAGCTAAACACAAATTTACTGATTAATAATGTGAATTATTATTTGTGAAATATATGTAATTGTAATTTAGTGTGTTTAAATTCAGTTTGTTGCATTTTTTTTTGATACATTTAATACAGAGAATTCTTTCTAAAGTTACTTCCGGATTTAACCTTAATCAAAATAGCGTACTTATGAAAAAAATTATCTTCAGTATTTTTATTTTTTTGATGTATTGCAATATTAATGCTCAAAAAATTAGTGTTTTTGATGAAACGGTTGTCGAGAAAGACAATATGGAACCAGCCATCCCTAGGCCCGAACAGGAAAAAGTTGCAGCTAAAAGGCTGAAAGACCTGGAAGCCAAAAAAGGGAAAAAACCAAACATCCTTATTTTTCTTGTAGATGATTTAGGCTGGGGAGACCCGGGCTGCTACGGTGGGGGCATAGCCATAGGGGCACCCACACCTAATATAGACCGCCTGGCGCGCGAAGGGAAACGGTTTACGTCGTTTTATGCTACACCTACCTGTACACCATCGCGTGCGGCTTTAATGACGGGGCGTTTGCCCATTCGAAGTGGCCTTACACGTCCGTTACTAAGCGGCGACAAGGTAACTACTAACCCGTGGTCGGTTGAGGTTTCTGAAGGAAAAGCACTGGCTGCTACTGGCTACAAATCGGCGCTGATAGGCAAGTGGCACATTGGCGAAGGCGAAAACATGTTGCCGCACGAGGTAGGGTTCGATTATTTCTACGGACTGCCTGCCGTACAGTCGGACTATTCACAGTTTCTGGTAGACCGTGAGTATGCCGATATGTATTACAATAAGGAAATTCACGATAAAGCATTTACCATGCAACCCGAGGGGCTTATAAAAGGTAAAAAAGGAGGTAAGCGTGAAGTGGGGTTTCCTATAAAAAACCTGGACGACCTGCGTGAAATAGAAGGCAGGCTAAAGGACGAATCCATTAAGTTTATTAAGGAAAACTCGGGCAAGGGGCCATTCTTCCTGGTGCATTCGTTTACAGGTATACACAATGATACCTATTGCGGTAAAGAATACATAGGCAAGAGTCCGGCTACCATGCCTGTTAAGGATGCCTTTGTACAGGTAGACGATATTATAGGGCAAATTATGAAAGTACTGGAGGAAACCGGTGAGCTGGAAAATACTTTTGTATTCTTTACGTCGGATAACGGAGCAAATGAAGATGTATTCCCTGATGCCGGTTACCAGCCTTGGCGCGGCGGGAAAGGCACTACCTGGGAAGGCGGTGTACGCGTACCGGGTATAGCGTACTGGAAAGGCATGATAGAGCCGGGACAAGAATCGAATGAACTGATAGATCTTACCGATATTTATATGGTATCATTACGCCTGGGTGGTGCGCTAAACAAGCTGCCAAACAATTTGTATTTTGACGGTATAGACCAAACGTCTTTTATTTTAGCTGAGAATGGCAGGTCGAGGAGGCAGTGTGAGTTTATGTGGAACAATACTGATTTTTGCGCCGTACGCTGGAAAGATTATAAAGTACACTTTAAGGTTTTCCAGACCATGGCGCCAAGAAGGAACCTTGACCAAACATTGTTAAGTAATATAGGCACTGCCCCGTGGGTGTTTAACCTTAATGTGGATCCGAAAGAACAGGCCAGCGAAGGGCACCGCTACTTTGAGTGGGGTATGCCGGCGGTTATCAGTTTCCAGAAAAGACATATAGCTACTATGAAAAAATACCCGAATACCGATATAGGTTTGGGCTTTTAAGGTACAGCGGTAGATAGTTACAGCTTTTAAAAGATATAAGGATGCCGGGCTCTACAAGCCCGGTTTTTTTATAATTCTGAATTGAGTAAAATAAATGTCTTAAATAATACTTTTCCTCAATTCGGCTACGTACCCACTCATTTAGGCTACGTACACCACGCACTACCTGCCGAACTTTGTACTATCAAATTAAAACATTTAATCATGTCAGATCAAAAAACAACAGAAAGTACAAAAGTTTGGTTTATAACAGGCGCATCACGCGGTTTTGGGCGTATTTGGGCAGAAGCAGCGCTAAAGCGTGGCGACAAGGTAGCTGCAACAGCCCGTAAGCTGGAAAGTATAGCCGTACTGAACGAGCAGTTTGGCGACAACGTGCTTACGCTGGAGCTCGACGTAACTAATGCAGCACAGGCTAAAGAAGCAGTAGAAAAAGCCTATGCACACTTTGGCAGGCTGGACGTAGTGCTGAACAATGCAGGGTATTCGCTGGTAGGAACCATCGAAGAAGCCAGTGCCGCCGATGTTAAAGCCATGTACGATACTAATATTTTTGGGGCGCTTTCGGTAATCCAGGCTGCGTTGCCATTATTGCGCCAGCAGGGTTACGGACACATACTGGGTACCAGCAGTAACCTGGGGCACGTAACCCTGCCGGTTATTGGCTACTACGCGTCGTCTAAATGGGCGTTTGAAGCCATACACGAAAGCCTTGCCCTGGAGGTAAAGGACTTCAATATTAAGGTGACCATTATAGAGCCGGGCGCGTATGCTACCGAGTTTGGCAGCCAGGAGTCGCTTAAGTTTGCTCCGGGCATGGATATTTATAATGACTTTAAGAACAACTTCTTCCAACAGCTGCAAGATTTGGAGCGTGGCAACCCTGAGTTTACTCCAGCCGGATTGTTTGCCGCGGTAGATGCCGAAAATCCTCCGCTACGCCTGTCGTTAGGTAGTAATAATCTTCCATGGGTACGCGGTGCTTATGCCAGCCGTATGGCCGAATGGGAGGCCTGGGAAGATGTGGCCGTAGCCGCGCAGGGATAATTACACACATCAATTCAATTACGTTAAGGTAACCGGTAGTCTGCTGATTATCGGTTATCTTTATATAAAGTTTACGCATAAATTTAGGTAGTATGAAAAAGGAAGATAACACACCCTATAGTTTTACATCGCTTACAGAGGCGGCACGCACCTTTGGCCTGCCGGAGCCAAACCATCCGCTGATAACCATACTGGGCGCCGAAAGCAATAATATAGTAGAGTTGGGTGTGCCGCAAACCCATGTGCTTAACTTTTATAAAATATCGTACAAGCCACGGCTCAGCGGGCGTATAAAGTACGGACAGCATTATTATGATTTTGATGAGGGCGGGCTACTGTTTGCTGCTCCGGGCCAAATTATAGGTGCCGATGAGCAGCACGGAGGCGTATGCTCGCAATATACATTACTCATTCATCCTGATTTTTTACTGTCGTACCCGCTGGCAAAGAAGATAAAGCAGTACGGTTTTTTCTCCTATTCGGCCAATGAGGCACTGCATCTTTCCGATAAGGAAAAGGCGGTTATCATTTCTATTTTCGAAATCATAGAGCAGGAACTCACCGGCCGCCTGGACGATTTCAGTCATGATGTGATTATCTCCCAAATAGAACTTATGCTAAATTATGCCAACCGTTTTTACCGACGTCAGTTCATTACCCGAAAGGCCGTGAGTAACGACCTGCTGCAAAACCTTGAAGAAATACTGGATGCGTATTTTGGTAACGAGCAATCGCTGAGCAGCGGCATACCTACAGTGCAGTACCTCGCCGACAGGCTGCACATATCGCCTAGCTACCTTAGTGATATGCTGCGCTCCCTTACCGGGCAAAACGCCCAACAGCACATACACAACAAACTAATAGAAAAAGCTAAAGAACAACTATCAGTCACCAGTCTTTCGGTTTCTGAAATTGCCTACAGCCTTGGTTTTGAACACCCACAGTCGTTCAGTAAACTGTTTAAGACCAAAACGAACGTAAGTCCGGTGGAGTTCAGGAAGAGTTTTAATTGAAATTAAATATCATGGAAAAGCACAAAAGCTCTATAATCACAGAGCTTTTGTGCTTTTTAATTTTCATGTCAAAATAGATGACATGTTATAATCATGGTCGTTAGAGATTATAAGTGTTATTATATCTGAACGATAATTTATGCAGGTTCAAGTGTAACTAGCTCAGCAAGCTTATCTACGATGTCAGACATCGATTCTTCTGTTGTACTTAGTCCGCTTCGTGAGCCGAGTAAAGGGCTGACTTCACGAAGCGCTTCATATGTAGTATTATGTACGATAGGAACAAGCAAATCACGAAATAGAAGAGCGGAAAGTTCTTTATCTGCAATTCCTTCGCCTTTGATACGTTTTATGAAAGAAGGGGTAACCAATACAATACCAACTCTTGACTTTGCTAAACCTTTGTCGATTTCACGAAGTAGTGATGAACCAAGCAAAACATCTTTTTCACTGAACCAAACAGATACGCCTTTTGATTCTAATAAGTCATGTAATTCTTTCGCTGCATCTCTTCTATCGTCCCATGCATGACAGAGGAAAACATCTCTTAAGTCAGGTAATTCTGCTCGTTTTTCTACATTTTCGCGTATTGGCGTAAGAGTCTGGATTTCTGTAGGAGTATATAATATACTCGAGTTTGGAGAAGACCAACGTGCCTTTACGCTTCTTGATTGTCCACTACTGCGATTTCCTGAACTGCTTGTGGATGGTGGTGTGTAAGATGGATACGAAGAATATGAAGGGTAATTATAGTAGCTGCCACTATAGCTCCTACTACTGCATGCTGGGCACGCCGCTACCCCACTCGCTGTGCGATGCCCATGAACTGGTGCTGTACATCTGGCCATAATTTCTATTTTTTTAAATTAAAAATTAAATAAATTTACTGCAAAATAGTGAATTTTAATTGAATTTTATCATTTAACGAAGAAAATATTACTATATCTTGTTGCTTTTAGTTTTCGTTTTATAATTAAGAAATACGCTTAAAATACAAATCCCACGGGTTTTAGTATTGATCCTTACGAATTGGATTGCGTCCGGCTCTCCCTCAAAGCTCCGCTTTGAAAATAAAAACAGGACTAAAATATCCTAAAGCAAGCTTTGTCTATTTTAGTCCTGTTTTTATTTATTCGTGACCACAATGGGATTCGAACTTATTTCTGAAAGCCCAGTAAAACCTGGCTATTCCAACTTCAATTTTAAAAGTGCCACGAAAGGCGAGAGTCCTAGATATCGCTATACTATTTCATTGATAAAATACTGTTTTTTAAACAGTTACATTGTTTGGTATCCTGAAAATCTGCAACTCTACTTTTGGTACTATAGTACCACACAAATATACTAATATAATGATATAATTATATGTTTTTAGATATAAAAAACGCTATTTTAATTTAATTATATCTCAAAGCATATAATTAATAAATTTTCATTACTTTTATATGCAAATAAATATAATATGGAATCTATTTGCGATTTTGTAAGGTCCAGAAGAAAATCCGTTGGCCTTACCCAGGAAGAATTCGCTGAACGTTCCGGTGTGGCACTGACAGTTATCCGTAAAATCGAACAGGGTAAAACAAACCTTAATATGGATAAGGTTAATCTTGTACTAAAGATGTTTGGCCATGAACTGGGCGTTCAGGAAATAAACCGATTCCGCCCTGAAACCTTCAGTGCCGTGCTGGGTAACCTTTATGACCGTGGCCTTATTGATAAAGAAGAATTGGAAGGGCTTTTAGAGGAACACATCAGCGGTAAAAAATTTAATACAAATGGTTTATTCAAAGATAACAGGGGCACATTTATAGCTGATGAGATCAGGCGTATTATGGAGCAGAATAATCTTTATGATGCCGACAGGCTTAACTACCTGAAATTATGAGAAGCGGCTATGTTTATTATCAGGACATCCTGGCCGGTATATTGACTGAAACTGACGAGGGTGAATATGAGTTTGCGTACGATGCAGCGTATATAAAGTACCATCCACGCGATTTTATCACATTCTCGCTGCCGGTGTCGGACAAAGTCTATAGGGAAAAACGCCTGTTCCCATTTTTTGAAGGGCTGATTCCTGAAGGCTGGCTACTTGAGATTGCGAGCAAGAACTGGAAAATCAATCGCAATGACCGTATGGGGCTCGTCCTGGCTTGTTGCAAAAACTGCATAGGTGCAGTGAGTGTAATACCTAAAACAGATTAGTATGGCGCATAGATGTTTATATTGTTACAAGCCCTTAGAGGATGAAGGTGATTTTCACCAAAAGTGCTCACAGGCTTTTTTTGGTACAGCAGTTCCACCTGAACTGCCTTATACAGTGGCTGATATGGCTTCCCTTGCAAAAGAGGTTGTAGAGCGAAGTGTTTCGGTACCAGGGGTGCAGCCCAAGCTATCGATGACGGTAGTTACTGAGGCAGCGGGCCGGACGGACGGGAGACTAACAGTGGTCGGGGCGCTGGGAGGTAATTTTATCTTAAAGCCGCCCTCTGCTGATTACCAGGAGATGCCTGCGAACGAGCATGTGACAATGAGGCTCGCCGAGGCATTTGGTATTCCGGTTGTCCCCTCAAGCCTACTACGCCTCAAGTCAGGGGAACTGGCCTATATAACTAAGAGGATTGACAGGGCTCCTGACAATACTAAAATACACATGCTTGATATGTTCCAGATTACCGAGGCATTTGATAAATACAGAAGTTCGATGGAACGTGTAGGCAAGGCAGTTGCGGATTATTCTGAAAATACCCTTTTCGACCTCACACTTCTTTTTGACCTTACTTTATTCTGCTTTGTGACGGGCAACAATGATATGCACCTGAAGAATTTCTCATTGATCAGGACCAGTTCAGGGTGGAAACTTGCCCCGGGGTACGACTTGCTCAATGTTGCTATTGTAAACCCTGACGATAATGAGGAACTCGCCCTTACATTAGGCGCAAAGAAAAGAAAACTGAGCCGGAAGCATTTCGAGGAGTTTGGCGGGGGACTTGGACTAACCCCACGCCAGATTGAAGGATCCTTCCGAAGATTATTTAAAAACAAAGCTTCAATTGATAGTTGGCTAAGTAAGTCCTTTTTATCGCCGCAGCTGCAAAAGGCGTACCTTGATTTAGTCGAGCAGCGATATGCAAAACTGGAATAAGGCATATGGTTTGCTAAAAAGTACAAAGGGTTGCCTCAACTTAGGCAACCCTTTGTACTTTTACAAATTCCCTTTTATGAATTGAATAAAACTGTCAGTTTTTTTGTGAATTTATCTCCACTTATAATCTATATAAATGTCTTTATTTTAGTTGTTTACATAGTGTTTTAAATTAAATTTTGTCGCAAATAATTATTAAATTTGCGACAAAATCCATTTCCCCGATTAAGTTAAACAGTAATTCTATTGCTAAAAAGAGTTCGCAGTTTTCAAGCCTTTTTGCCTTGGCATAAGCTACAATGCAGTGCACTGAGAAAATTGCCTGGTAGCCACCAAAGAGCTGGTCGGCAAAAAGCCTTTTGCTTGTAGCCAACTTTTTTTGGTATTTGCTAATTATCGTTTCTGCATTTCGGGCAAGCTGTAGCCAGAAGTCAAAATTCAGCAAGCCTCCTGTCCAGATTTCCCGTTCCTGTTGGTCATTCTGTACAATATTTTCACTCATACCGCGCATGGCATCTACTATTGGTGCTATCTCCTCGGGAAACCAGTTGTGCAGGATACCCGCTTTTTCTACGTTTGTCAATTGCCTTAGCGTCTTCACAGTGCATGATTTTGGGTTAAACGGTTGTCCCTTTGTATCCTGCGCTCGAGCAGGGTTTCCAGTATGTCACAATCGTATTCGTATTCCTGCCCCTCGAAACGGTATGTACCGGTATCGAAGTCCAGTTCATAGGAGTCAAAGTCTTCAGGCTCTAAGTAAATGTCAACCAATTCCCCTTTGAGGTATGTAGTCCTGCCGTATACCAGGTTGCCCAGTTCCTCATATTCCAATGTAAAACCCACCGCATAGTGGTCTGCGATTACCTTAAGTATTTCGGTATTGGGTGTCCATCGGGTTTCATACTGGAATATACCAATATCCCCTTCCTCGCAATACAGGTCAAGGAAATAGCCATGGTCAAGGCCTGTGAATTCAGGTAGTTGCCCTTTTCCCGTTTCTTCTTCCTTTTTGCGCATGCCCTCGAAGAGTGCCTGCAATTGTTGGATTGCTGTTGTATTTCCTTCAAAAGCAACCCTGTTACTGCAAAAATTTGCCATAGTATTAGTTTTTTAAAAGCGGTTGCCCTGTGAGGCAACCGCCTGTAATGATTAATTGAATTTGAAAATGTCTGCCCCTGCATCAGCGAACCCCCTGCACAGGTCAAAGGCTGCCTGTGCTTTACCCTGTGCTGTCCCGCCCATAATAAGGGATTGCAATTTGGCTTCATCATCCTTGTAACTGCGCACGTTTTGGTAATAGCCTGTCACGGCGTTGTATGCACCGAAGAGCGTGCCTTTTGTAGTTTCCATTTGTTGGGTGTCGCTCATCATCGCATAGGCAAAGGCATCCTGAACTGTATTTTTAAAGACGGTAGAGAGTTCGTCCTGCGCACCTTTTTTCAACAGGTCAAAGGTTTCTTTGTTGGGACAAAGGGCGAGTTCGATAAGCTTTTTCATTTCGTTATCCGATACCCGCACTGAAGCCCAGTTATTGAATATGCCTTCGAGCTCAACGCTCAGCCTGTCGGCTAAGCCCATTACTTTGTGGGCATCCTCAAGGCGTTGTTTTGCCCCTGCGGTATGTTTGATGCGCACTACATTCGACATCCCTTTCAGGGCAGCGTTGAGTGTATTCTGGCAGACGATACGTATTGGGGTAAAGGCAGCAGTGATGCTGCCCGAGCCGTCGTGGGCGGTGGTCAGGAAAATGTATTTCTCGGTAACGTCCTCGCCACTGCCTACCCTAATGTAACCTGGCAGTTTTGCGGTTATAAAGATGCGCTCTCCTTGCCCAAACGCCCCTGCGGTCTCGTATAAGATACCATCGCCACCGCCCACTATAGCATCAAAAAAGGCGAATGCTTCACGGTTTTGTACGATATGATAGTCTTTGCCCACACTTGCGCCCAGTACAGCTTCGTTATCGGTTCGGTAGGTAAAGAAGCTCGTTTTCGATTCGATGCTTTTACCGCTGGGCAGGTTATGGGTATTGGGCTGTTTGGCAATGGTGAAATCCAGCCCTGCGTATTGAATTGCCTCTGCACTGGTGGGATAATCGCTAACGATTTGCCCAAGGTTGTGCCATGCTTTTTGCTGTACGCTGAAAAATGAATATTTTCCGGTCTGCTCGTTGAAATTAATATTGTGTCCCATGATTTCTTGATATTAAAAATTAAAGAATGATTTAAAAGGGCAGGTCGTCATGTCCCTGTTCTGCGTATTGCCCACCCGCCTGTACTATTTCCGCCTTGTATACCAACGCATCTTTCACAGGGTCTTTTGCCACGCCCCCGTGGAATTTGATGCGGTTTACATTTACATTGAGTGATGCTTTGGGCTTGCCTTCATTGTCGGTATATGCCCCTGCGCTTACCCATCCTGTCACCTCCACAACACCGCCTTTAACCATATACTGGGCAACCTTTGTTGTGAGGTAGTACCAACAGTTAAAAAACTCTGTTTTCACTGTTCTTTTGCCTTCTTTGTTTTTGTAGCTTTCGTTTACAGCCAGTGCAAACTGCACCACATCCCTGCCATTGTAATTGCGCACCTGCGCATCCCTTGTAAGCCTTCCGGTGATTTCCATAATGACTCTTTTAAATTTTACGTCAGTGTCTTTCCCAAATCCCACAAGTTTTTTCCAAAAGAAAAAAGGGAAAAAAAGAAAGCAAGTGTAATGCGGGAGACCAGCACAGGCGGAGTGCTATAAGTCCCAACGGGTGGCGCCCATAGGTGCCATTATGCGCATGCAGCCAAGTGGCCCCGCTAGCTTAGCTGCCCTTTTTAGCCCTTTTCTGCACTGGAAAAGCACTACTACATCTTAAATCTTGTGATGGTATTAAGATCCATCAATGCATATTTTGCTATTCAGATTTTTATTGAAAAAGGGATATGAAAGGGCCGCAGTCAGCAAAAAAATAATTATAATAGTGTAGGTTTAATCCTTGTTAAATGCCTAATTCTATCAATAGATAAATCCAAACCAATGAATTCGTTTAAACTAATTGCTATAGTTCCCTTAAAGGACAATGATGGGGAGTTTTCAAAAAACCTAAAAACTGGCAAGCCCTATTATTTTTACAAAGGCTATACAATATCAGTAGTCGACGACCGAGTAAAATCAATATCAGTTGATCCGGAAGAGCAGCCTGAAATTAATTTATACACATTACAAAATGAGATACATGTTAGTATTTCAGCTGTAGTTGGTGAAAATGGAAGTGGGAAAAGTACTCTTTTTGAGTTATTGTATTACATGATCTACGTATTGGCCACAGATGGTAAAAAGAAAGATGGACCATTGGAAGATATGGTAAATGATTTAAGCAGACAAATAGAGGGTTTAAATTTTGAAGGTTATTGGTTTAAGGAGCTATATAATTTGAAGGATCAACTCAGGACTGGAAGCAACCTGATCCTGTGCGATAATTAGATGAAAAGTTATATATTGAGGGCGCGTTGCTGGCTCATCTTATCAGAAAATATAAAAGGGTCTGATTGTCTATAAGCCCTCTTATCACCCAGGTTTTAGAAGTAGTGTAGATATGGTAATTATTACTCACGGATAGTTTAGAATACTTTTTGGAGAGTTATGTCCCTTAAAAGTTAACAATGACGATTCCGGTTGGTCTGGTTAGGTTTCTTATCCGCGATTACATTTTTTTTTAGAGGGATAGTCGGGAAATTATTGCTTGATGAGGTTGACCTTTTCCTACCTCTGGTATTTTTAGTTATTGGTGTTGTCGGAAACAAGGGGAGCAAACTGTGGGACTGTAATGTAATAATCCAAAGGTAAAAAAAATAAAAAATATAGCCGTTTTAAAGAAGGATGCACTATTTTAGCACATTAGGAATTCTCTGATAGAATTCCTTGGTTGGTTGGTTTTAAATGCCCTTATCTAAGTCTTTAGAAAGGGCATTTTATCATAGTGCATTGTTCCGTTGCTTATCTGTTTCAGATACTTCCATATGTAGTTTCAGACCTTTTAGCCAGATGGAAATTTATATCTTACTTCAAATGCAGTAACTATAAATCTTGTAAAGGTTATTGTTGGGATGCCGATACAAAGTCATCATCCGTAAGTAGTTTTAAAAAACGTACCAATGCTTTTCTATCGTTCTCATTAAGAGCAAATCCTGGAGTGCTATTTTGTTTTAGCAGCGTATCTAAGGTAGGTGAATCTTTAATTGATTCAGCATAAAAATTTACCACTTCTTCTAACGTTTCAAACCTTCCGTCGTGCATATAGGGTCCGGTTAACGCAATGTTTCTTAATGTAGGGGTTTTGTACTTTCCTAAATCTTCCAAATTGTAGGTAACCCTGTACCTTCCCTGATATATTCTGTCGTATGACTGATTTGTAAAATCATCATCAAGCCCATTGTTATGGTAATCATTATCTGTAAGCAATGCCCCTGAGTGACAACTAAAACAAAACTTTTCAGCCAGTTGTTTTCCATATTGCTCCTCCGGAGAAAGATCTACCCCTGCCTGTCCTCTTAAATACTGATCATATTTAGAGTTGCCTGAAATAAGTGTCCGCTCATATTGCGCAATTGCCTTAACTATATTGACTTGAGTAATACCACTACTAAAAGCTTTCTCGAAGAGCACTTTATAGGTTTCGTCGGCTGAAAGTTCGGCAACCAGTTCGTCCAGGTTTTGGTACATTTCGTCAGCATGTGCCAGTGGCGCGAAGGCCTGAGATTCCAAGTTGGCAGATCCACCATCCCAAAACAAGCCATTAGTTGCCCAGGCCAGGTTAATTAGCGCAGGTGCATTTCTGTGAAGCTGATTTCCGGAAACACCGTGCCGTGCTAAGGCTACGCCATCTGAAAAAGCCCGTTCGGGCATATGGCATGTGGCACAAGAGACAGTATTTTTACCAGACAAACGTACATCAAAAAAAAGCTTTTTTCCAAGTTCTATCCCACTTGTAGTTAGTGGATTGGTTTCTGAGTCCTCAAACTTAGGAAAGCCGTTAGGTAGTTTTATCAGCTGCTGATAGTTTTCAGAATCGTCTGTACTGCAAGAAAATAAAGTAATGCCTGCCACTAGGCAGGCAAAAGCTTTTACTTTTTGTAACGTCATTACTTAACGCTTTTTATTGTAAACACATTGTTTTTAAAGTTATCTGCAACAACGGTCATTTCTGTAGGGGTAGAAGCAGAAACAACAGGGGTTGTAGCAAGATTTAAGCCCTGCAATATCTTAACAACATCTACATTTAGGTTAATTTCAGCAGCTGTTTGCCCTATGTGTATATGATCTGTAAGGCTAAGTTCGATACTTCTGTAGTTGGAATTTAACCCTGTTTCAACCTGAATTGCATTTCCGCTAGCATCAGTACCGGTTAGAGAAGAAAAAATATAACTGGTATGCCACATCCATGAAATATTAGTCATGCCGTTTAACTGCGATAATTCTCCTGCCTGCAGGCTCATATTATCGTTGTAAGCTGAATCCACACCAACAGAGAATCGTATTTTAGTATAATGCCCTGCCGGGATATCGTTAATGTTAACCAGTTCCCTTTTTTTTGCAGGATAGGTAAATGTACCATCCTGTATGTCAACCGCTCCGGTTTCTTCAATCAGGTAATAAGATTGTGGAACACTGTAAGCCACCCCATCTTCATTTATTAGCTGCACGTTAGAAACCCAGTATCTTAAATGATCAAAGGAATAACTACTACCATTAATGCTAAAGGGAGTATTAATTGCAAAATCTGTATTTCCTACTGTTGAGTCAAATGTAAGTGCTAGAGCGCCTGTAGCTGACTCGCTAACAGTTGCTGTTGAATTATCATCATCAGAGCATGAGAAGAATAACGAAGATATAGTAATAAATAATGCAGACTTAAGTATAATTGATTTTTTCATTTTTTAAATAGTAAAGATTTAGGATAATTTTTATCTTGACAAGAATATTTATGGTGGTGTAAATAAAGGTTACTACACTACTTTACGGGGAGGTTTAAAGATGTCAGAAAAATAAAAGTTGTATTGTTGTAATGTATACAGTACTTGTAGACTATGGGTATAAATTACATTTTTTTTGAGGCAAAATTCAGTGACAATGGGTAAAATAGCAATGGATTCAGGATTGTCTTCAGCCACTTTTTTTTCTGCTTCTGATGTTTCCTTTGCAGCGTATTTTGAAAGTTTCTTTTTTAGGTAACACTTACCGTTGCAGTGCATCCCCGGCTTGTTTTTATTAACGCAGAGTTTGTTAACTATATAGTCATAGTTAATTATAAACTCACCTAAGGGCAGTAACGGCCTCAAGAATAAAAACAAGGCAAAAAAAATGGCAAACTTTTTCACGGCGCAAAATTAGTAAACCTGAAGGTTTACAAAAGCCACAGGGTCAATCTTTCCGCTTTTGCGTAATCATTGGATTGATTTTCTAAATTATAGCCTATAGAATAAGAAAAATGCCCCGTTGCAGCAGTTACGGGGCATTGGCAATATCCAGTTAGGGCTTTACTTTTTAACCTAAAAAAGCCCCTTTATAAACTGGTAATTCTTATCAAGGTTATTCGGTTTGTTATTTACGTCTTTATCCTTTTTAATCCTTAGTGTAAGATTATTAAATTCAATGAGCTTTGATATTGCGATGAATGCCAACGCAACGAGCGTTATCACGAGTCCGGTAGCCATATAGTTTTATTTTATTGTTAGTATATATTCTGTAAGGTTTTGTAAATCTGTCTCAGGAATCTGAGGGAATCCAGGCATTTGCGGATAATCCGGACGTTTTTTACCGGGTGATTTTATCCATTTCTTTAGCCCATCGCGGTTATTTTTGTAAATAGAAGCCATCTCAGTTACCGGCGGCCCTACCAGTTTTTCTTGTGGTTTGTGGCACGAAGAACAGTTTTGCGTAAAAATGGCTTTGCCTTTATCAGCCGGAGACAGGGCAGCACTATTTTCTTCAGCCTTTGCCTTATTTAATGCTGCTATGGCTTCTTTTTTCTGTTTTTTAAACTGTTCGGTACGCAGGGCTACCAATCGTTGATGGTCTTCCAGCGCATTGGCCCTGTATATGTGTCTGCCTGATCCCATAAATACCACTGTAATGCCCAGTAATACCACCACTTTTTTAAAGTCTTTTGCTATAAATTCTTTTTCACCGGTAAGGGCTTTCCATATCATCCACATAGCGGGTAGTGCTATCGCGGCACCGGCAGCAATAACCAGTGCCAGGTTTATGCCAATACCTTTAGACGGTAGTGTAAAGAATACTAATGGTCCCAGTAGAAATTGACCGATAGTGGCCGTGAGAGTAAGTGCATAACCTTTTCGTTGTATATCATAACGGGTAAAGCCCGGTAATTTTTCTTCAAATGGATACTTCTTACGGCTGGTGTACCAAAACAGAAACAATCCTGTAACTGCAAGCGATGCAAATATGAAGTGGAAGTACCTTGGGAAAACGTTTGGCAGCAATAAAGCATCCATAAAGCCTTTTACCACAGACCACTTTTCCGGGAACAACATCAGGTTTACATTTGTAAGGAAAATAAAGGGCACAAATAGAAATATGGCTACACCAAGGGCTAGAATTGATATGTGTATGGCCTTATTATCTTTTAATGCCTTCCATGTATACTTGTGCAGATAAGTGAGTAAAAATGCAGTAGTTACCAGGGGTACTATAGATATCCACAGCAATCCCGTAAGGGCATTAGCCGAGTAAAAATAAATGGTATACAGCACATTAATACTAAGTAGTGGTGCTACGCCAAGCACTACAGCAAGGCTTTTATTCACTGTAATTGTAGTAGCAATTTCTTTGGCGAGATAATCATACCGTTTGTCTTTCAGGCCTTTGATTTCTGACCAAAGTGAGAGTATAGAACCTCCCAACATCAGGTTTACAAAAACAATGTGAGCTAAAAATGATGCTATTAAAAGTGTTACAGCCAGCCAATGGGGTAAGGGCAGGGGTAACGGAATATCTTTGGGTACAGGGGTGACTGAAGCCTGTAATGCTATTAAAAGAGAATGAATCATGATAATTATTCGTGTTTATTGCTTAGATGTTTGCTGTAACAATGCCTTTGCAGTATGTTCAGGATTTATTGTTATCCCATCAGTTTGCGCACCTTCAAGGATTTCTCCGGTTTGCTGTAGTTCCTGTATATAAGCCGCCAATGCTTCGGCTTCCTGTGGTGTACCCGGAAATGGTGGCATATAGGTTCGTCCGTTGTGCATATTGGGGATGTACGCTGCCATAGAATTTATGTCCAGAGTCTTGTCTTTACCATACATACGTTCAAAAACATCGACCACACTGTTTACACCCTGTGCAGTATGGCAGCGGCTGCATGCAAGAATGAAAATATTTTTTCCGGCTTCTGTTTTATTATCATCAGTAATTTCGGTAACGCTGGTATATGTGGCATTTTTCAGGATTCCCCCTTGCTGATAGGCTACATAGTCATCTTCCAAAAGCAAATTTGAGTACATATACTTACCAATAACATAAGGCTTACGTATAAATTCGCGCACACGCTCAAAGAAACCAAGGAAGGCAAATGCGGTAAATACAGGGACTACCACCATATACGGTTTTAGCAACTTCGCACGGAATAATCCTACTATGGCTACAATGACGCTTAGCCCTATGCCACCTGCTATGAAATACTTCATCAGATTGTAATACTTTTCAAAATCCATAGTACCTACTGCGGTACTAAGATTTGCCGTCATAGCATCGGGTATTACTTTGTAGTATACTATTGCCCCAATTAATGAAATGGGAGCCCAGAATAAAATCCATTTTGAAGCTTTTTTAATGGCTGTTTTGCGTATTTCACTTCCGGATTTAGAGAACAGTGTAATGAGCATCATTCCAAAAATCCCTCCCAGCAACATGGCTGTAGGTGTTCTGAAAAGCAACTGAGGTAGATATAGTGGGTTTGTAAAACCATTGATAAGGGTATGGTCGTTGTTCCAGTTTCCGGGATCCATCATAAAGCCTAGTATAGCTACGATAAGTGCCATTGTAATCCATGAAGCAACACTTAATATCCATCCAAAGCGAATGTGTTTTAACTTAGCCGTTAAAGAAGAATTACTGTTTTTCCACGTAAGGAAATAAATAGATATAAGTACTACTTCGGTAACAAATACAATCCATTCTATAAACCAGGCCCAGTAAAAAACGCGGATTAGGCTTCCGATAGAAGCAGGGCTTATTAACGAGGCAGAAAGCCAAATGCCTACCCCGGTCATGGCACCTATAGTTGTGGTAATGATAAAAGCTACTTTCATCATTTTATAGACCATTTTGTCCCATTCTATATCCGTAATATCGCCTGAGGCACTTTTACTAACTCCTTTTTGTTCAAGCCATGTTACAAAAGGAATAAATCCCACGGCCAGCCCATGGTTTATAATAACGTGGAGCGTGGCTATGGCAGCTATTAGCATCCTGTTGTTTAGCCAGTCTAAGTGAAACATTGGAAAATCCATATTCTGTAGTATTTTTTGCATTACAAATTTCAGGTCATAATCCTGAAAACGAAGCAAAATAAAAGGCTTCATATTTCAAAAAACAGTACTGTATATTTTAAAAAAAAGGAAAAATATTCTACTAAAAGTATCGTTTAAAATAACGTAATAACAAAAAAAAGTGCCCCGTGCAGAAGTTACGGGACACTTTGAAAACATAACCAGACTAACTCTGTTATGCATCTGTATTCTCAGAAACGCTCTTTGTATTGTTTCTTTCCTGGTAGGCTTTAACAAGCTTCTTAGAGAAATTGTTGGTTTTTATAAGTACAATTGTAGCTATTACTACCATTACACCCAGTAATATCAAAAGTGCTTTTACCATATTGTTAAAGTTTAAGGTTTTTAAAAAAATCAAAACTGTATGTTCTGCCCTAAAACTTATCATCGCAAAAATGTAACAAATCCAGATTATTTACTGCAAAACATGTGGCAATGTATTTATAAAATCAGTACTAATTGTATCAATAAAACGGACAAATGATTTGTTTATCAATTGTAAACAGTTTTATTGCTTTGCAAGGTACTTGTCTGGCGCCTTTGCGAATTCTTCTTTACACATTTTAGAGCAAAATCCATATATTTTTCCTTTGTAGTGCAGGGTGTCGCTAATGCCGTATTTATGCACATCCATACCGCAGTAAAAGTCTTTTGCATTGTCAAGGGGTAGTCCTTTGTAAGGACCGTCCCCGGCTAAGGTTTTTCGGTGTGTAGCTTCTTTAACTTTTTCAGTTTCCGCTAGCCTATCGGGCCGTATTTGCGTGTCTTTTTGTTTACAGGCAGCCGTTAGGGTTGCCACAATGAGCAGTATTATATTTTTTTTCATACGCATTAGTGTTTATCGTTACAAAGCCCGGCTATTTTATGGAATACGTGGTGCAGGGCTTCAAGTTCTTTTGTAATTTTTTTGTCACTTTTTCCTGCTTTTACCATATTGTCAAGTTTTTTGCTTTCGGCAACAAGCTCGTATAAAGCGATTTTAATGTCTTTTGTATTATACTGCGCCGGAATAGCTGATTCTTTAAGTGCTTCGGCTTTTTCTACAAGTTCGCCAGACCGCTCTTTTACAGGCTTTAAGTTACCATCTTCACTCGGATGAAAGGTTTGGCTCATTACCGTGTGGAATGCTTTCAGTTCCGACCATTCGGTATTTTTTGTTTGGGCGCTTACTATGCCTACCATCATAAGCATGATTACTACAATTGCTTTTTTCATAAGATTAATTTAAATGTTTTGGCTTTTCCTAAACTGTTCAGGGGTAAGCTGTGTATGTTTTTTAAATGTTGTAACAAAATAAGATGTGCTTTCAAACCCCAGTTTTACCGCAATTTCTCCTATGCTAAGTCGGGTATAATGCAACAAGCGCTGTGCTTCAATAATTATGTGCTTACGGATAATGTCTCCCGCCGTATGGCCGGTTTCTTTTTTACACAGCTTATTAAGGTAATTGGTGCTTACATTTAACAACGCTGCGTAGCCCGAAGGACGTTTTTGGGCTATAAAATTCTCAGCAACCAGCTTTTCAAATGCTGCTATCTTATCTTGTGCAAGATTACGGGTGCGCGGTACAGGTATCGGACTGTAAGTCCGTTCAAGTTCTTCAAGTAGTATATTAAGGTAAGACCTTAAGATGTTTACCGAAGTAGTTTGTGCATTTGCAAATTCTTCTTGTAAGAGTGTTAGTATACTCGTAATCTTTGGTGTTGATTTAGGCAAAATTCTTATAAAAGGATAGCTTTCGCGATGTAAAAAACCAAACTGGTTAAGCACGTTATTGTTATAGCGTAACGAAAAAAAGTCTTCAGAAAAGCACAAAATTGTTCCTGATGTTATATTGTTTGTATGTATTGCATTTATGCAGCCGGGTTTTATTATGATGATGCCTGTGCCCGATGGTTGCAGTGTATGGGTATCAATATTGATACTGCCCTGCCAGTTGTCTGAAAACAGTAGTGTGTAAAAAGCATTTTTATGCGGATATTCCAGCATGGGAAAATACTCTTCCAGTCGTTGCAGTGGTCCTATCCTGAAATGTAGCAGGCCATCATCAAACATATCCATGCTGCATACGGGTATGTATCCTGTTTGCATATGGTGAAATAAATTTGATTAAAGAATAATACGTTAAGGTATTATGCCATTTCGGGAGGTTGGAAAACACAACACAGAAGTGATGATTTTACAGGTTGTTGTCTATAAAGAGGAACTTTTTTAATAACCGTTATTGTATGTGCTGTACCTACGGAAAAGGTTACAGGCTGCTGTAAAAAGAGCTGTATTTCTTTTTCTTTACCATTAGGGATTTTTTGTTCCTTTTTATCGTTTTTTTCGAGTTGTGTGTTAAGGTAGCAGGTACCCCGGCATACCGGTATTTTATCAAAACGGTTAATACACAGATTCGATGCTATGTAATCACGGTTTGCATAAAAAGAGGCTATAATCCATCCACTGCTTGTAGTTTGTATTACAAACAGAGTAAGGAGTAAGTATGTGAAAAGCCTGTTCATCATAGACTCAACTACTCTTTTAGCAGCATATTTATATCGTTAATAAGTCGTTCAGACTCTTTTGGATTTGTCCCGTCATAAACTCCGCGAATATAGCGATTTTTATCTATCAGTAAAAGCCCCCCTCCGTGAATGTAACCGCCAGGCTCTTTTGCAGTCGGATAAGCTGTGGTAAAATAGCTTTTAGTGGCGATGGCAAAAATACTGTCTTTGTTTCCTGTTACAAAATGCCAATTGCCTTTAATACCAAGGTTGTCTGTATAAGCTTTAAGTTTTTCTACAGTATCATGCTCAGGGTCTATAGTATGAGATAAAAAGCCTACATGATTATTATTTTTAAATGCCGTGTACACTTTTAGCATCTCAGCGTTCATCTTGGGGCAAATAGTCGGACAGGAAAGAAATATAAAGTCTGCCACATAAATCCTGCCTTTAAAAGTATTATTAGTTACTGTTCTGCCATTTTGGTCTGTAAAACTAAAGTCGGCAATTTTAGGATAATCGGTTGTTCCATTTTGCTTTACCTTATTTCCTAAAAAAGGAAGCTGCGGCGCGTCATTCATTTTGCACGATCCCAGTATCAACAATAAGATAATGTACTTTTTCATATTACAAAGATAAACATTAAGTATTATTTACTGCCTTTGACCCTGTTTTTAGAGGAATATCCCGCAAAAGTTTTCTGAAAATTTTAAAAAATGGTAATGTTTTTTGATAGCGATAATATTGTTGCTCACACTTATTGATGAGGGTATTTTTATAGCTAAAAAAAATAGCATTTTGTAGGGGTCTGCGAGTAGTTTGTGTTTGTTTATCGCAGAATTTAGTTTCTTTATCGCAGGATTTAATACCATGTGCTTAATTTGATTTATTTTGACAAAAATCAATCTTTTTAATTTTTCTTCTATGAGATACTTAATTTACTTTTTATTTCTACTTACTGTTGTAAAAGCACCGGCACAGCAGGTAAAAGGTACTGTATTTAGTAATGAAAGTAAGCCAATACATCATGCACAGGTAACAAATTTGCGCAGTGGCAGCCATGCGCATACTGATGGTAAAGGGAGTTTTTTAATAGAAACTACCACGCCGGGCGACACGCTAAAAGTAACCGCAGAGCATTATCAATCCCTAAAGGTAATAGCCGTAAACGGACTGAAAATTACATTAGAAGAAGAAAGATTAATGTTGAAGGAAGTTGTGATTTCTAACAATCTTAAGCACTTAAATACCATTTCAAAAATAGACCTTACCACTCAGCCGGTTTTTTCATCGCAAGATTTGTTACGAAAGGTTCCGGGGCTGTTTATTGGCCAGCATGCAGGCGGGGGCAAAGCAGAGCAGATTTTTTTGCGGGGTTTTGATATTGACCACGGTACAGATATAAATATTTCGACAGACGGTATGCCGGTCAATATGGTATCGCATGCCCATGGCCAGGGCTATGCCGACCTCCACTTCCTGATACCGGAAACCATCAGTAATATTGATTTTGACAAAGGACCTTATTTTGCAGACAAGGGAGACCTTACAACTGCCGGATACGTAGCCTTTTCCACCAAAGAAGCTTTAGATAAAAGCACCATAGGCCTTGATATAGGCCAATACAACACATATCGTTTATTAGGGATGCTTAACCTGCTCAATAACGGCAACCAATCGGCATATTTTGCTTCTGAGTACCTTTTTACAGATAATTATTTTGATGCCCCACAAAACTTCAGTCGCATTAACTTGTTTGCAAAATATTCTTCTAAACTTGATAACGGCGACAGCTTTTCCGTTTCTGCTTCACACTTTACCAGTAAGTGGGATGCCAGCGGCCAAATCCCCCTACGTGCTGTTGAAGATGGGCAAATATCTTTTTACGGAGCTATAGACCCAACTGAAGGAGGGAACACCACAAGAAGCAATTTTATTTTACAGCACACAAAAGTTATTGATGGCAGTTCGTCTATAAAAAGTAATGCCTATTTGAGCCATTACGGATTTGAATTGTATTCCAACTTTACTTTCTATCTGAACGACCCGGTGAATGGTGACCAAATTCGCCAAAAGGAAGGACGTATATTGGGTGGGTTTAACTCGGAATATCAGAAATTATGGAATGTTGGCGACGGAAGAATTGCCTATAAATTAGGTACAGGCCTGCGCAGTGACCAGACAAATGATACTGAATTATCACATACCGTAAACCGTACTACAGTACTGGAACGGCTAAGCCTTGGTGACATTAGCCAGGCCAATATGTTTGGCTATACATCGGCTGATTATACGGTTGGAAATTGGCTTATGAATGCAGGGCTGCGTTATGATTATTTTAAGTTTGGATACGAGAATGAACTTATAGAAACTTATAATAACACAGGAGTGAAGAAAGGAATCCTGAGCCCAAAACTAAACGTTATGTATACGCCAACAGATAAGGTACAGTTTTTCCTGAAAAGTGGTAAGGGTTTTCATAGTAACGATACCCGTGTAGTGGTTTCCCAGCAGGGCAGGAAAATTCTGCCTGCTGCCTATAGCAGTGATTTGGGTACGGTTTGGAAACCATTTCCTAATGTTATTATTAATGCTGCGATATGGGTGCTTTATCTTGAACAGGAATTTGTCTATGTGGGCGATGAGGCGGTTGTAGAACCCAGCGGTAAAACTTTTCGCAAAGGTGCTGACCTCGGCTTACGCTGGCAATTAGCCCCGTGGCTGTTTTTTAATTCTGACTTTACTTATACACATGCACGCAGCACTGAATCGCCAACAGGTGAAGATTATATTCCACTGGCACCCATTACTACTTTAACCGCCGGTTTAAGTGTAAAAGGCCTGAAGGGATTTTCGGGCAGTATCCGTTCGCGTGTGTTAGGTAATCGTCCTGCAAATGAAAGCTATAGTGTAACGGCAAAAGGCTATATGGTTACTGATGCTACAATTTCATACCAGCTGGGAGGTGTTTCATTAGGTGCAAATATTGATAATATTTTTAATGTAAAATGGAAAGAAACCCAGTTTCTTACCCAAAGTAGGCTGTATAATGAAACTTCCCCAGTTGAAGAGATACATTTTACGGCAGGAACGCCCTTTAATGCCCGACTTATGATGCGTTATACTTTTTAAAAAACCATTTCTAATTCATTCCTTGGAGCTACATTACAAATTCTTTACTGGTATCTATCATAATAGTATGTAAATCGTATCAAAAGTGGAAATTAGGTAGCCAGGTAGTAACCAGGTAATTTGCAATAATGACTAAGTATAATGGGATAACAAATATTGTTGTTAAAATAACAAGTAAATTTAAATGACAATATAAAGCCAAGAATGGTATAATATAGTAGCTATGTAATATCGGGTTGTTGCCTAAATTTAATGACTGCTGGTCAAAAAAAGGGATAAAACGACCGGTTTATCCCTTTTTTTGAAGTGAAATTGTTAATATTTATCGGAGCTACAGAATCCACTTCGCTATTATTACCTTAAAGGCTTCCCTGTATTGTTCGCCTATAGTAATTTCTTTATTGCCTATTATTATAGAACTCTTGGTAATGCTGTCTATTTTCTTAAGGGCAACAATAAAAGACCGATGTATGCGTAGAAACTGTGTCGACGGTAGTCGCTCTTCAAGCGCTTTTAGCGAAGTAAGTGATAGTACAGCTCTGTCTTGTGAGCGCAGGTGGAACTTAACATAGTCTTTAAGCCCCTCAATATACAGTATATCATCAAAATGAACCTTAATCCACTGATATTCTACTTTTATAAAAAGGGCGTCCTGTTCCTGGTTTACTTCGGGTGTGGTTGTTTCCTGCTGAGACAGGCGCAATGCTTTTGAAGCTGCCCTTAAAAATTCGTCGTAACCAAAAGGTTTCAGCAGGTAGTCTATAGCATTTACCTTATAGCCTTCTATGGCAAAATGATTATAAGCTGTTGTAAAAATAATTTTTATACCGGCAGTGTTAGCCTGTTGCAGCCAGTGTGCCATTTCCATACCGGTAAACTGCGGCATGTTTATATCCAGAAAAACAAGGTCGGGGTTGTGTTCCTTTATTAATTTCATACCATCGAGCGCATTGTCAGACGTTGCTGCCAGATATAAAAACGGCGTTTGTGCTACAAACGTCTCTATGAGTTTAACGGCCAATGGTTCGTCATCTATTGCTATGCACTTTAGGTTTTTCATACTTACAAATCTATTTGCAACTTTACTTCATATAGCCCATCCGGCCTTATACCGGTTTCCAGTTTGTGCCTGCCAGGATACAGCAGTTGTAGCCTGCGGCGGGTGTTTGTCATACCCACGCCGCCTTCGCCATATGTTTTATCCGGCAGGGCAAAAACCGGGTTAAGCAAATTTAAATGTAATTGCGAACCCTCCAGCCATAATTTCACCACAATTTCCGATTTTTCAGATGCGTCGATACCATACTTAAACGCGTTTTCGGCAAAAGGCAGCAGCAGCATAGGGGCAATATTATATTCGCGCTCGGTTTCGGCTATGTTTACCGTTACCTTTAGACGGTCGGTAGCGCGCATGCGCATTACAGCAATATAGTCGTTAAGGAACTCAATTTCTTTACTAATTGTGGTCATTTCGTCACCGGTTCGGTACAGTAGGTAACGCATCATGCGGCTCAGGGTAAGCAGTGCCGACCGTGAATCATCTACATTTATATACGTTAGGGAGTAAACGCTGTTTAGCGAGTTAAAAAAGAAGTGCGGGTTTATCTGCATTTTCAGCATGGCGAGCTCGGTATCGGTCTTGTCCTGTATCAGTTCTTTTTCACGGCTGGCAGCTTCCTGCCAGTGCATAAGCATGGCCCAGCCGGTACTAAAGGCCAAAACCAGCAGGCTCATACTAAAAACAAAAGTATCTATAAGGCGTTTTTTATGGTGCCTGTCATCAAAAAGTGTTGCCATCTTAATATGAAAATCAGTAAGGCTTGTGTAGTAGTGGGCAATAATCTGTGTAAGTAGTATGGCTGAGATAACCCATATAAGAAAGAGGCCCATTTTACCTTTAACAATGGTTTTAGGAACCACGAGTTTTGCATTTGCATAAAACAAAACCACCATCATAAGCAACACTACTGAGTGCCATATCCAGAAGAACAAGGGTATTTCTATATCCCAGGTAAGGGGAATATATATAAACATCATAAATCCCAAAATGAACCATCCTAACAAGTGTATGCCTAATGAAATATACGGATGTTGCTGGCCTTTAATCTGTTTCATGAGATACGTTGAATTAATTAATGTACAAAAATAGTGGGAATAAATTACCCTTAGCCCAGTAATAGATAAGCATATGCAATAAGGCAACCAAAAGGGCACTACAGTCGACAAAGCCTGTATACGACTCTTTAAACTCTAAATTAAGGCTTTTATCGGTTGTTGCGGGCTGTAGGTCTATTGTGAATATGGCAGGGTCTATTTAAAAAATCCCGTGCAGATATACGTCTTTTATTTGCATGGTGATCAATAGAAATAACCCTGACAGATATGTATAAAATCGAAATTAAAAAAATTGCGGCTTTGGTGGTTCTGGCAACTGCATTTATGGCCTGCAATGGCAAAAAACAACAAGCGCCCCAGCAGGCGCAGGGTGCACAAAAGTATAATGTAGTGCAGGTGCTGCCTAAATCGGTAAGTATATATACCGATTTACCGGCTACGCTGCAGGGTCAGGAGGTAATAGAAATACGCCCTAAGGTAGAAGGATACCTTGAAGAGGTTTTTGTAGACGAAGGCGCTGCCGTGCACAAAGGGCAAAAACTGTTTCGCATTAGTAGTCCGCAATACGAACAGGAACTGCGCAGTGCCGAAGCCGGTATTAACACCGCCCAGGCCGATGTAGATGCCGCCCAGATGACGGTAAACAAAACCCGCCCCCTGGTTGAAAAAGAAATTATAAGCGAGTATGAACTTCAGTCGGCAGAATATACGCTTAAGTCTAAAAAGGCAGCACTGGCTCAGGCTAAGGCTATCCTGGCCAATGCCCGCGCTAATGTGGGCTATACTCTTATTACAGCACCTGCAAACGGTGTTATAGGCACACTGCCTTATAAAAAGGGCAGCCTGGTAAGCAGTACCTCTACCAGCCCGCTTACCAGCCTCTCGGCAGATGGCAACGTGTATGCCTACTTTTCTATGAACGAAAAACAGTTACTTGATTTTAACCGTGAGTTTAAAGGCGGCACTTTACAGCAAAAATTACTCTCGCTCCCCGAGGTGCAGCTGGTACTGGCCGATGGTTCTTTGTATAACCACAAGGGTAAAATAGAAACAGCCAGCGGGCTTATAAGTACCGAAACGGGTTCGGTTAACTTCAGGGCTATATACCCAAACACCGAGTTTTTGCTGCAAAGCGGTGGAAGCGCCTCTGTAAGGTTGCCGCACAATATCAAACAGGCACTGGTAATACCACAAAGCGCTACCTATGAGCTGCTGAACAAACGCATGATATATGTCCTTGGTGCCGATAACAAGGTGGCAAGCAAGGCTATTACAGTAACGCCGACTAACGACGGCCAGTATTTTGTGGTAACCGGCGGACTTACCAGCGGCGAGAGCGTGGTGCTAAACGGTCTTGCATCGCTTAAAGACGGTGCCGAAATACAATATCAGCAGGTTAACCCAAAAGATGTTTATGCAAACCTAAAGGCTAAAGAGTAATGAAAAAGAAACCATCAGTTTTAAAAGTATTTATAGACCGGCCCGTGCTAAGTACTGTAATTTCGGTAATTATAGTGCTGCTGGGTATACTGGGTATGTTGTCGCTACCGGTGGCGCAGTACCCAGATATTACGCCTCCTACAGTACAGGTTTCAGCATCATATACGGGTGCCAATGCCGATGTGGTACTAAAAAGTGTTATCGTTCCGCTGGAGGAGCAGATAAACGGTGTAGAAGGCATGACGTACATGACTTCATCAGCCACTAATGAGGGTACAGCAACCATAAGCGTATATTTTGAAGTGGGTACCGACCCAAATATGGCTGCGGTTAACGTACAAAACCGCGTTTCTACAGCCAGCAGCCTGCTGCCACAGGAGGTTACCCAGGCGGGTGTTACCGTTAAGAAAAGGCAGAGCAGTAACCTGCTTATAACCTCCGTATATAGCGATAACCCGGAATATGACCAGGACTTTTTGCAAAACTATGCCGAGATAAATATTATACCCCAGCTTAAACGTATTAATGGTGTGGGCGATGCTGCAGCTTTCGGGTCACGCAATTACTCTATGCGCATTTGGCTGAAGCCGGATGTTATGGCGGTATATAAATTAGTACCTGCCGATGTTACCGATGCGCTTGCGAACCAGAACATAGAAGCTGCACCCGGTAAGTTTGGCGAAAACGGCGGGCAAAGCTTCCAATATGTTATTAAATACAAGGGTAAGCTTCAATCTACTACCGAGTTTGAAAACATTATCATTAAATCTATAGGCAACGGCCAGCTGCTTCGCCTCAAGGACATAGCCCGTATAGAACTCGGTGCACAAAGCTACAGCAGTATTGCTACGGTAAACGGTAAGCCATCGGTAAACATATCGGTAAACCAGGTGGCCGGTGCCAATGCACAGGATGTTATAGAAGCCGCGCAAAAAGTATTTGAAGACGTAGCAAAAACCTACCCTAAAGGATTGCACAATACTAACTTGGTAAACATCAACAAATTTCTTGACGCGTCTATCAGTAAGGTTATACATACACTTATAGAATGTTTCCTGCTTGTGTTTTTGGTAATATTCATCTTTCTTCAGGATTTGCGCAGTACCATAATACACGGCATATCGGTTCCCGTAAGTATAGCGGGTACGTTCTTCTTCCTGTATCTTTTTGGCTACAGTATCAACCTGCTTACATTGTTTGCTTTGGTATTAGCCATTGGTATAGTGGTAGACGATGCCATTGTGGTGGTAGAGGCCGTACACTCCAAGCTCGAAAACGGCTATAAATCGCCGCGTAGAGCCGCAATAGATGCCATGGGGGAAATTTCTACGGCCATTGTGTCCATCACGCTGGTTATGGCTGCGGTGTTCCTGCCGGTATCGTTTATAGGAGGTTCTACAGGGGTTTTCTACCAGCAGTTTGGTATTACGCTTGCAGTTGCCATCATGATTTCGGCATTAAACGCACTTACGCTGTGTCCTGCTCTTGCAGCGCTATTCCTCAAGCCGCCGCACCACGCTACTGAGCAGGCAGATGACAAAAAGAAAGGTTTTATGTACCGCTTTGGTGTAGCGTTTAACGCCGGGTATGACAAAGTATTGTCACGCTATGTAAGGGTATTCCATTTCCTTTCGGCTAAAAAATGGGTAGCGCTGGGTTGTGTGGTACTTTTTGGCGGCGGATTGTTTTTTATGATGAAAAAAACACCGTCGAGCTTTGTGCCCAATGAAGATATGGGAACCATATTTGTAAGCATAAGCCTGCCACCGGCATCGTCTATGGAGCGTACTACCCAAGTTGCCAATAAAGTAGACAGCATAGCACGCACCATACCACAGGTAAACAACGCGCTACGCATGGTGGGGCAAAACTTTACCGCCGGTTCGGGCAGTGCCTATGCCATGGAAATACTGGAACTAAAACACTGGGACGACCGTAAAGGTATTTCTAATGAAGATATTATCGCACAGCTGCGCCAAAAAACTGCCGGTATAACAGATGCCCAACTGCTGTTTATATCGTTGCCCACCATTACCGGTTTTGGGGTAAGTGGTGGTTTCGAGTTCCAGTTGCAGGACAAGGCCGGCCATACTACTGATGAGTTTTACAAGGTAGCACAAAACTTCTTGGTAGCTCTGGGCAAGCGTCCCGAAATACAGTATGCGGCAACGCCTTTTAACCCTAACTTTCCGCAGTACCAGATGGATGTAAACGTGGCCAAGGCCGAGGAGGCGGGTATAAGCGTAAGCTCGCTGCTCTCTACCATGCAGGTATATTACGGGGCATCATACGCCAGTAACTTTAACCAGTTTGGCAAGCAGTACCGTGTTATGGTACAGGCCGATACGCTTTACAGAGCCAATGTAGAGGGATTGAACAAAATATTTGTACGTACTGATGATGGTGAAAGCATGGCACCTATAACCGAGTTTGTAAGCATGAAAAGGGTGTATGGTCCAGAAAGTATTTCACGGTTTAACCTGTTCAGTTCTATGTCGGTTAACGGTGCCCCAAACCCTGCCTACAGTAGTGGCGAAGCACTTAAAGCCATAGAAGAAGTTGCTGCCCAAACGCTTCCTGCGGGCTATGGATATGAGTTCTCGGGCATTAGCCGCGAAGAACAAAAAAGCGGAACACAATCGGTTTACATCTTTGGCCTCTGCTTGGTGTTTGTGTACTTTCTGCTTAGTGCCCAGTATGAAAGCTATCTGCTGCCATTGGCTGTTATCTTATCGTTGCCGTTTGGTTTATTTGGGGTGTTCTTATTCGTCAACCTATGGGGTCTTGATAACAACATCTATGTGCAGATAACTCTGGTAATGCTCATAGGTCTGTTGGCCAAGAACGCCATACTTATAGTAGAGTTTGCACTTCAACGGCGCAAGCATGGGCTATCATTATATGAAGCGGCCAAAGAAGGTGCTATAGCCAGGCTTCGCCCCATACTCATGACCTCGTTTGCTTTTATATTTGGTCTGCTGCCATTGGTGTTTTCTACAGGAGCCGGGGCTAACGGTAACATTTCCATTGGCGTTGGCTCTATTGGAGGTATGCTTGCAGGTACACTACTTGGAGTATTTTTTATACCGGTACTGTTTATCATCTTCCAGGGATTACAGGAAAGGCTGCGCCCGGCAAGGGATTATGACAACGAAGATGACGATTATGAAGAAGTAACCGCCTAAACTAAAAAGAATTATGAAAATTATAAAATATGCAGTTGTGTACGGCGGTACAGCCTTGCTGCTTGTGTCGTGTGGTATTACAAAAAAATATAAGCGCCCTGAAGATCTTAAGACTAATAATCTATACAGGGGTGTGACAGTAACCGATAGCACAACACTGGCTACAACGCCGTGGAAGGAGCTTTTTACGGATAATAAGTTGCAAGACCTGATAGAAAAAGGCTTGCAAAATAATTATGACCTTAAAATTGCACTGGCACGCATGGAAAGCGCCGGTGCCAGCCTGAAGCAAAGCAAGCTTGCCTTTTTACCCACTCTTACCGCTGATGCCGATGTAACACACAGCAAGCCTTCTACCGCACAGATAAGGGCAAATGGAGTAAACGCGGCCAGTATATCCAGTTATAATTTGTATGCCCTAACGGGTACCACAAGCTGGGAGCTAGATGTTTGGGGTAAGTTACGTAGTAATAAACGGGCTGCCGTAGCTGCGTATCTTGAGAGTGATGCGTATCGTAGGGTGGTGCAAACACAGCTAATAGCTGATATTGCAACAAATTATTACCAACTTACTGCTTATGATGAGCAAATTAAAATTGTAGAGTCTACCATTGAAAATAGGGGTAAGGATGTTGAAATAGTTAAAGAGTTAAAAAAAGCTGCGATTCTAACAGGTTCCGATGTTGCTAACAGCGAGGCAAACCTTAAAGCTGCCATATTGCAGTTACCTGATCTTAAACAATCAAGGCGGGAAGTAGAAAACGCCTTAAGCATATTACTTGCAGTTCCACCCGACAGTATAGCGCGTAATACAATTGATAAACAAGAATTCAGCTTAGCTTTAAAAACAGGCTTGCCAGCACAGCTATTGGCCAATAGACCAGACGTACAGCAGGCGGAGTTTGCTTTTAAAAACGCCTTTGAACTTACTAATGTAGCGCGTACTAATTTTTATCCATCGCTTACTATATCTTCCACGGGAGGCTGGGCTACGGCAAACACACTGCAAAGCTTTTTTTCGCAGAGGTTTTACGGTAATATAATTGCCGGGCTTACGCAACCCATATTTAACCAAGGGCAAAACAGGCTAAAGTTAAAGGCTGCTAAAGCCACTCAGCAAGAAGCTTATTACAACTTTCAGCAGGCATTACTCACAGCAGGACAAGAGGTAAGCAACGCTTTATATGCTCATCAAATGGCTCTTGAAAAAGAAAAAACAAGGGCACTGCAAATTGCAGATTTACAAAAAGCCACCGATTTTACTAAGGAGCTTCTTAAATATACATCGGCTACAAACTATACCGATGTTCTTACAGCCGAACAAAACCTACTTAGTGCTAAACTAAACGGTGTTGGCGACAAGTTGCAACGCCTGCAATCAGTAGTCGATCTTTACCGTGCCTTAGGGGGTGGATGGCAGTAAAGGTGATCACAACAAATGGATTTATTTTACTAGTGCTATAAATTACAATGCGCAGTAGCTATAAAAAAAACAGAAGTAGCTCACAGGTTGCTTCTGTATTTTATCTTATAAGTTTTAAATCTAATACTATTTTGCAGTGATATCTTATTTAAAACCTGAGTGCAGTCAGTTGTAAAGTTTATTAATTTCTACAGTATGGCGGGTAAAATACATGATTAACTATAAAGTTTGATTATCATTTAATTGTGTTTGTAGATAGATTCAGTTTTTCTTCTACAATTTGATGTCCCCAATTGTTGATTGCTTCCAGTGCCGGAATAAAGGTTTTGCCAAACTCTGTTAATCGATAAATAACCTTTATGGGCGGTTTATTACCATATACATTTCTAGAAATCAAGCCATCTCCTTCTAACTGTTTTAGTTGTAAACTAAGCGTCATTTCTGTAATATTAGTAATTTCCTTTTTTAATTCATTGTAACGTTTTTCACTATCCTTTAAATGATATAAAATAACGGTTTTCCATTTTCCGCCTACCAAATCCATTGCGAGGCTTACTGTGCAAGGATAAATTTTGCCGTTTAATTCTATGCCTTTTTCCATAATTGAAAGCCTATCTATTTTGATAGGTCTTGCAAAAGTATAAAGCTATAATTAGTTTTGCAACTATAATTTTTATAGCTAAAAAGTTGTCATTATAAATTGATCATAAAATTCACTTATCAAAGTGAAACATCTTACAAAACCATTACTGAATGGAACAAGAAGCTATCTTGGTGCCAAAAAATGATTTCAAAATAAAAGTAACGCAGGAAAGCTAATCATTTAAAAAAAAAATAAAACATCAAATTTAATATGAAAAAAATAGGTTGGATAGGGCTTGGAACAATGGGAAGGCCAATGGCGAAGAATCTTGAGAAAGCTGGATTTCCATTAAAAGTATATAATCGTACGGTTGCAAAAACTGAAGTTTTTAAGAATAGCAATACTAAAATTGCCAGCAGTCTAAAGGATTTGGCGGAAAATTCAGATATCATTTTTACAATGATTAGCGATAACAAGGCAGTACAATCAGTGTATGATGAAATACTGTCGCTAGAAAATATCGCTGGAAAAATCTTTGTGGATATGAGTACGATTTCACAAAAACTATCTGAAGCAATTTCTAAACAATTGGCAGCCAAAGGTGCTTCTTTTCTTGATGCACCCGTTGCAGGGAGTACTAAACCTGCAACAGACGGCACGTTGATTATTATGGTTGGTGGCGAAGAGGATACCTTAAAAACCGTACTGCCTTACTTTGAAAAGCTAGGAAAAAAGGTACAGCATTTGGGCAAAAACGGAAAGGGTATTGCTGCAAAATTAGCCATCAATTACTATGTTGCATTAACGTATCAAAGTCTTTCAGAAACTGTTTTGTTTGCCGAAGAGAAAGGCATTCAACGCGAAGATTTTCTTGAAATTCTGAACGAAAGTGCTTTGGGAAGCGGCGCTACAAAACTGAAAACGCCTTTATTAATCAATGATGAATATCCACCACAGTTTGCATTGGATTTAATGCTAAAAGACATATTACTTGCCAAAGAAAATGGTGCTGATTTTCCGTTAACGCAACCTTTGGTTGAAACGTATCTAAACGCACAAAAAGCTGGATTAGGCCAGCAAGACGTAGTTGGTTTAGTAAAATTCCTTAAGAAATAAAACACTAAATTTTAAAAAAATGAAACAAAATGCAATCATCTGGCCAGAAAAATATACGCCAGGTACAACAGACAATTATTGTTCTAACGAAGTCATTGTTGTAGGTTTAACCTCCGAAGAGGTTTGGAAATATTTGGTTAATCCATTTGCTTGGCCAAGTTATTATTCCAATTCATCTGACATTGAATTTTTAAATCCAGAAGACAAAGAATTATACGAGGGTGTACGATTCCGTTTTAAAACCTTTGGATTTCCTATTGAAGCACAGGTAACAGAGTGTGTTCCTCCAGCAGCCGGCGAAGCTGCAAGATTGGCTTGGCACGGTTGGGCAGAAGGCGATGAAGAAACGCGTTTAGATGTCATCCACGCTTGGTTGATTGAAGATTTATCGGGTGGAAGAGTTCGTATTCTAACACAAGAAAGTCAGATTGGTAAACCGGCACAACACCTTGCAAAACAAAAGCCAAATCCAATGATTAACGGGCACCAGGATTGGTTGGACGGATTGGCAGAAGCAGCAAAAAATAAATTATAAGCTCGTGAAAAATTATATCATCTTGGTATTACTGGCGTTTGCAAATTTTGCAAACGCTCAGTCATTTCAGACCGTTTTTGAAGACAATACCTATCAACTTACAGGTGTTGCGGTTTCCAAATCCGGAAGAGTTTTTACCAATTACCCTCGTTGGCACGAACCGTATCGTTATGCCTTGGTAGAAGTAGATAAAAATAACGAAGTTAAACCATTCCCTAATGCCGAATGGAACACTTGGGATGTAATAAAAGGTGGCGATAAAAATACGCATTTTTTGGGAGTACAAGCCGTAGTGATTGATGATAAAGATGTGATGTGGGTGGTAGATGCTGGTTATGAAAAAAATGCGGAAGGCGATAACAAAGGACAAAAATTGGTAAAGATTAATCTTCGCAAAAACCAAGTAGAAAAAGTGTATTCTCTTTACCCAACATTGGGTGCGAAAAGTTATGCCAATGACATTAGAATAGATACTAAAAAACAAGTAGCGTATCTTACCAATTCTGGCGAAGGTGGTATTGTGATAGTAAATCTGAAAACTGGAAATGTGCGGCAAGTATTGTTAGAAACGGAAGTGACAAAAGCAGATCCTAACTATATTATGCAACGCAACGGAAAAGAATTGTTGAGCAACGGAAAACCGTTTATAGTGCATTCAGATGGTATTGCTTTACATCCTGATGGCTCGTTTTTATATTTTAAATCGTTGACGGATGATAAGCTATATCGTGTGTCAACAGACGTTTTAAACGACAAGACGTTATGCAAAACTCAACTATTGACGCAAGTGGAAATTTTGGGTGCTTTTACCACTACCGACGGAATGGCTTTTGATAAAAAGGGCAATTTGTATTTGGGTGACTTGGAGCAACGAAAAATTATTCGATTAACGCCCGAGTTGAAAACAGAAATCGTTCTTCCGAATAACGAAGAATTGGCTTGGCCAGATAGTTATCACATCACTAAAGACGGTTGGTTGTACATCAGTCTTTCAAGGATTGATGAAGAGCCACGTTTTGGTAATCAACGAAAAGGGCCGTATAAAATCATCCGGACAAAAATTAAATAACCGATGGAAAAAAGAAACAATAAATACAAAATTCTTGTAGAAGAAATTGAATTGAAAGATGGCAGCAGCACTGGGAAAAATTTGCAGGTTGAAATAGTAAACCACGACGATTTATTTCAAATCATTGAAATGGCAAAATCTAAAAATATTTTCCCCGACGAGAAGCAGGCAACAGAATTTGCTTTAGGTTTAAAACTTTTTACCGAAGTAGTTTTGAGAAATACAGAAAATCCTCTTTTTGATGATTTAAAACCTGCCATTGGTGCCTTTATGCAAAAGTTAAAAAGAGCGTAGTTATAAACAAATATTAAGTGTTTCTTTACTCATTTTATGGGTTATTAGCTTAATGCAAGCAAATGAAAATGCTATTCATCAAAAAATTCGGCAGCAAGGAGTGTCAATCCAAAAATCTAACTTTTTAAGGAAAATCTTTTGAAGTGAAAGCTTATGAAAACATCTTTTGAGGAAGCAATCCGTTAGGTACAACGTACAAAAAATAAGCATTTAGATTCCTTAGACATATTTCAGGGAAAAAAGTATCAACAATTACACACTGAAAACCGCAACTATTTTTTACCCAAATAGAAGGTGCTTGAAGGTGTCTGCAAAAACGAGTAATACAGCACCCGATGAAATAGGAATTTGCTATAGGTAGTGTGGAATTAACGTATAGCCCTCCTGGCTTAAAGGCTGAATCATAGGGCATACTTTGTACCCTACCAAGATGTGTGGAAAACGGGGTAAGGAAGCGACTCTGATTACTTTTACTGATGATATAGTATTTGGCTCCACCAAAGTGACGAAAGGAATTTACAGCCTACGGAGTATTATGTTACTAAAAGTAAATGTCTAATAAAAGTCTTTAAAAATTCTTGAATACTATGAATAACAATTGGTCGAGAAGGAAATTTATTATTATCAGTGCTGGTGCAGGTGCCGCTTTAACGTTGAATCCGCTTGCTTCATGGGCAATGCCTGAAACAGATGATTCTGTGAAGAAGATCGTAGCTAAAGCTATGGGTATTGATACGCACAACCATATGGATGTGCCATTTAATATCGGGGAATTCAGCAAGCAACAATACGCCCTTGCAGACGAAATGAAAAGTTCTGGGCTTGCCGCGATTTGTATGACCTTTCAGGTAGACCGTCCCAGGTTAGAAAACGAAGGAGACGCCTTCCAAAGGTTTATTACCAGCCTTGACGAAATGGATATAATGCTTAAGGCTAACAATATGACACGTGCCTTAACCTACAAGGATGTAAAAGCGGGACAAAAAAGCAAGAGTAAGTTTGTAGTACAGTCAGTTGAAGGCGGGCACTTTATAGAGGGTAAACTGGAGCGTATAAAAGTGGCATATGACAGAGGAGTACGTCATTTGGGACTGATGCACGACGGACAAACAACACCTCCTATGGGCGATATTTATACCGATGAACCGCAATTTAACGGGTTGACCCAATTAGGTATTGACACTGTGAAGGAGTGTAACAAACAAGGTATTTTGGTAGACCTTGCCCATTGTAACAATGCGGCCATAAACAAAGCGATAGAGGTATCAACTAAGCCCATGGTAATTTCGCATACCGGCCTGGATTCCCAGCTAGGTAAAGACCCGCGTATGGCTAAGATGATGAAGCCAAGGCTAATTAGCAAAGAGCAGGCTAAACTATTTGCGTCGGCCGGCGGAGTTATTGGAGTTTGGACCCATTTAGCTGATACTCCTTTAGAGTTTGCACAAAACGTACGTGCACTTACCGATGTGGTGGGTACAGAGCATGTATGTATTGGTACCGACACTAAAATGGCACCACCAAGTAATGCGCAGCAGGAACGTTTTGGCAGAAAAACAAATTTCAGTTGGGGTGAAAGTACTAACGGTTTTATGTATGATGTTGTAGATGCGTTGCTCAAGACCGGGTTTTCTGAAAAGGAAATTTTACAGATTACCGGAGGAAACTATTGGCGTATATTTGAAAAAGCCACAACGGTTTAAAAGACGTTTTGAACATAAAAAGAGTGCCTGTTTAAAATAATAAACAGGCACTCTTTTTATTTTTAGCAGGTAAATAAACGGTACGTCTTATTTTGCAATACTGTTTATCCATACAAACAATTCATCTAAATCGTAATCTCCACTGTGCGGTTTATCCCAGGGTAAGGCATAGTCTACGCTGGCACCATGATTTTGCAGATATAACGCGAGTATAGCCGAAACTGCCAGGCCGGTATCTTTGTCTTTAGACCCATGGCGGATTCTCCAGTATTTAGCCGTTTTAGTGCCTTGTGCACCTATATAATTCATAGGGTTCATCATTTTTACAATATGGCTGTCGGCTTTTGTAGTACCCGCTACGCTACTGTGTTGCACGCCGTAATCTGTAAAATGTTGGTTATCTATTGTCTCAGTGCCAAATTCATTGTTTTCACCAGAAGTAAGATCAAGGGCATCAAATGCAGGAGGTGTTTTTTGGCGCTCCATATATGTAATGTAGCCGTCCCAGTCTAATGCGGTTACCACACCGTTTTTAATAGTAAGCCATTTATGAACGGAGAGATCTGTACCTTGTTTCTGTGCCTTATTAGCTGAGGCAATGACTACATCTTTTATATAGTCTTTAAAACTTCCGTTTCCTTCTTTATCTAAATGTAGTGTATTCTCTTTGCTGTCTTTTAGTTGTAGAGAATTTACATAAGAGGGAAAAAGGGTTTTTAAATCATCAGATACTTTTATTTGTGCATCTGTCAATGTTTTTGCTGCTGCGCTTGCCTGTGGACCAAAACCGCCTTTTTTATAGGTATTAATCTCATTAAACTGCCATTCATAAGCAGCATCGGCATTATCCAGATTGGTTATGGGGCAATAGTCTGAAGATGCAAAAACAGCATCGCTGGTATTGGCAGCACCCAGTGCTTTAAGGTAAGGCAAATAATCTGCATTATCCCCCGTAGCCCCCAGCAGTGCAGACATGGCGCCACCCGCACTGGTTCCGTTTGATATAATTTTATTAGCATCGCCAGGTATGGCTTTGTCATTAAATTTTAAGTAACGTACAGCGGCTTTAAGGTCAACAATGGCGGCTGGGGCTTTACCGTAAAATAACCCATCAGCATCTTTGTTAGTACGTCCTCGGGCTCCGGCCGATGCTACAACATAACCCTGGGCCAGTGCTGCTACAACGGTATTTTCTTTTTTGCCGGGATCATTTGGTCCACCGCCCTGAGGCCTGTCTCCCTTGGGTTGTTCACCTTGTGGCATACCTCCGGGCATTCCTTGCGGTGGTATTCCGTTAGCCGGAGGACCCGAAAAACCGGTATTTTTTGTAGATGCAGGTTTGGCAGGCATATAGCCCCCTACCTGGTTTGGGAAAAAAATGGGAGCAGTGGCGGCATTATACCCATGAACCTCTTTGTTTTTAAAAAACGCTTCCGGTACATAAATGTTCATAACCTGATAGGTTGTATCTATCGGGTTTGCTACATACACAATGTTTTCATACGCCCTTACGGATATTTTTTTACCGTTGTATTCCAGCGTTTGTTTGTCATACTTTGCAGCATTGAAATCAAGGGAATACGTTTTTTTTTGTGCCCAGGCGCTTACTGTCAGTAAAATTGCTGAGCAGGTTATCAAAATTATTTTCATACTATATCTTCCTTCGTTTTAAGATAAATTCTCATTAATTATTACTACAAAGTACTTATTAAAAAAGAAAAAAATCTTTAAAATAGATAAATACGTGTTTTTTGTAGACCAAGTAAAGTGTATAATCGATTCAATATTCATAAAATTGTCTTTTCCTGAAATAGTAATACAGAAAAAGTATCAAAAATAGAAGGACGAAATAATTATATGAAACAGTTTAACTGCCGGTCTGTGTAACAAGCTACTCCATTACTTTCTTTTTCTTTTCTTTACTGACAATAATTTTTTTCGTGAATATAAAATTCAGTTAATGACTAATTTTCAGGATTCGTAAACTTCTGTAACTATAATGACTTGCCTAAAGTTACTGCCTGTTCATACGAAAAAAGCCTAATCCCGCTTTCTTCTCAAGTTCCTGAAGGGTTTCTGTAATACAATATGTCCTGCCAGTTTAAGTATATAGGTACGTAATTTCATTTTCAAGATAGAAGAGAGCGACATGGGTAAAGGCAATGGGTAAAAAGCGCTCCCTGAATTTTACCAGCAGTGTTACAGTGGCGGGATTCGTCGATGGAGATGAAATTGATTTTTTTGGCTTCTTTCTTGATAATTATACTCTAGTTGAAAAAAATGTGCTAGGTAAGGTGTCAGGTTATAAATTGAACAAAACATCAAGTGCTACAGATGCCTATTTTATGGGGCATGGATCAAAGCCGACGAACAGAAAGTAGACTGTCATATATAATGTATTTTCTCTATCAATGAATGCTCAATTACTTTGGGAATGCGTTCCATTACTTTCGGTAAATACTTAAAGGACGAGGCGCGCTGTCGCGGTGCCTATAATCAAAATTCATGGCAAGCAGCGTTATACAGGACTACAAGTGAAAATTCATGGTTTTGCTCGGGAGGATTTAAATAGGCCTAATGCCGGTGATTTTTTATTTTTTTACGATCATCCACGATAATGATGGATCATCTAAAAGCCTCTGCATTTCACTGTTAATTATCTCGCGTATATCCTGTTTGATCTGAAGATAGTTTTGCTGTACCTGCTCTTGAGATATTTTGCGTACCGCTTCAATTTCTTTATAATTTTCTTCCTCAGCTTTAAGCGCCTCATGGTCATTTTGTATCCTGCAATGAAAAGCCTTCAGGTCAATTGGGGAGGCGGGTTCATCTGCAACGATACCAACGAACTCTCCGGAGCTCAGCGTAGCAATACGCGAAGGCGGCAGCGCCGAATCAAGTTGCCTCGAATGGCTTACGGATGTATCGTTACTGTTTATAGATAGGCTTTGTCGTTTTTGCATAATCTTTCCAAAGCGTTCTGAGAGTTGCTTTGCTGAGTCTCCATTGACCTGGCCCGATATGATATTACCGGTAATGTTTACAATAACATCTGCCTGTTCACGCCCATAATCTTTACGGAGCTGGCTAAAGTCCTGTATACCCAGACAGGTTGCTACTTTATTCGAGCGTGCCGTGGCGATTAAGCTGTCCATATTATTGAGGTATAATGTTGGAAACTCGTCAAAAACCAGGCTGCTCTTCAGACGGTCTTTTTTGTTGACTAGTTTTACCAGACGCGTCACATATAAAGACAGTACTGCTCCGTATATTTGTATCTTCTGCGGGTTGTTTCCCATACACACCACTTTTGGTTCTTCAGGGTTGTTGATGTCAAGGGTAAAATCATTGCCTGACAGCACAAAATACAGCTGTGGTGATGACAGCCGTGCCATGGCGACCTTTGCTGAGGCAATTTGTCCCTCCAGCTGCTCCATTACATCGTTGAGGTAAGCGTTAACAAATGGATTGATGAGCACCTCAATTTCCTTTTCCGTGCGCAGCAGCGTAAAGAGGTCATTATAGTCCGCCTGCATAAGTTCAATTACATGAGGTAAGGTACAAAATTCACCGTCCCTGTATTTCTTTAAGTACCATATTATGGCTGTTACAAAGTTGATAGGAGATTCCACAAAGAAATCCCCTTGTTTTTTTATCCATTCGCGGTTGAGCCCCATAAGTATAGTGCGGGCCGATTCCGAGGCATCGGTAATATCGGTCATTGCAGAAGGTTCCAGCGGATTGCAACGATGAGTACGGGAGAGATCATCAAAGTTTATAAGGTAGAATTTGCATTCTGCGGCATAGCGGTGGCGGTTCTTTAGCCATGCATTATAGGCAATGCGTGAGAGGTCGTCAAACTTAAAATCGTATACGAACATCGTGAACCCTTTGGCAAGGTGCTGTGTGATCACGTGGCGGATCACAAAATAGCTTTTACCGGCACCTGGGGTTCCGGGTACCAATATGCCCCTAAAGGGATTGATAATATTTATATAGGATCGCCTTGTTTTCTTTCCCAGCTGATACTGCGCCGGAAGGTTGACTGAATATTCGTTTTCCAGCAGCCGTTCCTCCTGGGGAAAGGTTTCATTTTCACGGTTAAAGACATCGCTGTCATCCAGGCCGTCTTTAATAATTCTGCTGAGCCATACCCCTCCGCTAACCATGAGGAGATATCCCATGCTTGTAACAACCATATAGCAGATTGCAAGAACATTCAAGCTGCTTAAGATGCTGAATAAAAAATAACCTGAAAAGAATAATAACAGCCCCGCAACGATGTACTTAAACGCACGGGGGTAGCGCATCTTTTCATCCTTTCGGCCTTTTACACCCAATAGGGAAATTATAAGGAAAATTAAACTGGCTATTTTGGCATATATAAAATGCTTGAACAGGCCCGTTTCCGATATGTGTCCCAGTATCCGGTCTGAAAAGCTGCTATAGATGTTTAGCCGGTAAAAAAATACATAGCAGCTATGGTAAAAGTGCAGCACCAGCAGGGTGATGCTAATTAGTCTTGAGAGGTCTGCTATTTTGCGCAGTGCCTGCTCGTTTTCTCCTGTTCCCATTTCATTTATTTTTAAGTTCGTACTTTACTATTGGCCTCCTTTTCTTTTCTTCTTTTTCTTCTTTTTATCCAAGGGCTTTCCTTGGTAATCGGTAGTGTATTCAGGGTTCAAAAGCGCATTTAACGGTGATGTATGATCTTTAAGGCCACTTATAGCGCTTGCCGGTGCATCCACGCCAGTGCGGTGCTTCGGTGCAATGGATGCTGAGGGTTGCTGCCCGGGGGCAGTTTCCCGCAGGCCTTTCGCACAGCGTTCTGATAAACCTTTTGCACTATAAGGCTTTCCAAGGGTGCTGCCATTAATACTGCAACGTTCACGGTGATCCACGAAGGTTAGGCCGTATACCTGTCCATTGGAGGCATTTCGTATCACAAGGTCAATACCCGATTGCCTCAATATTTCTTGCAAAGCATCAAGCGACTGCGGTTTTTGAAGCGTGATCGCTTTGTCAATAGCCAGACGTATAGCAGCACCGGATTTAGCCTGAGAAACTCTATTGGCAGTAAAGTGCTTTTCGAGTGTTTTTAATGTGGCCGGAAAGGCAAAGTCACTGGCCTTAATCGGCACCCCCACGGGCAGTGCCTGAGCGTCTATCGCCCGATATAAAAGTCCTCCGCCTACATAGGTGCGTGAGGTCACCTTTCCGCGGTCTGCTGTCATGTTATACAACCCCAGGATTGCATTGAGTTCTCCAAGTGTAGTATAGCTGTATTTAGAGATCACAAACTGCAATACCCCCGACATTGCTTTTTTGGCAGGAGCCTTGCCGTAGGTCACCCTTGCAATTGCGACCGCCTCTGGCTCGTATTGCTTTACTTTACCCGATTTCTCAGCAGGAAGCAGCCCAAAGTTTTTCTCTATCGTTCTCCTTGCGTGCTCCGATTGGTTACGTCCCATATTATGCATGTCAATGCGGCTACCGTCGGTGCGTATCTTAAGGCTTACAATATGTATGTGTGGATGCCCTGCATCCATGTGGCGATATGCCATCCAAGGCTGGCTCCCAAAGCCAATTTCTTCCATATAGGCTGCTGCAATTTCCGAAAGGCGTGCATCGGATAGCTTGTCCTCAGCCGGTGGGAAATTCAGTGAAATATGTACACCCGGGTGCGCTACGCGCGTATTGAGGCTTGCCATTCTTTCAAGAAAATTCAGCTTGGCCAAAAGCCCAACCTTAGCCGCAGGGAACGGACAATTTTTTTCACCAATCACCCGTGCTACGCCTTGTGTTATTTTCTGCTCATTGTAGCGTAAAATACGGCTTAATGAATGAGATGCTTTTATGACTGCAACCATGTGAGGGAGAGTTGGGTTAACAGGTTGTGGATTTCTTCCAGCTTAGCCGAGAGTTCACTACGCACAGACAAAAAAGCGGACTGCCAGTGCCTGCTGTTCGCATCCGGTGGGTTGGCATTAATTTGCCGGGTGAGCTGGTTGAGGTTATTGCCTATGGCCTTTAGGTCTTCCCGCAGCAAGGTGAGAGCCTGCAGTCCATCATCGAGGGAGGTATTTCGCTGGGTGATTGCAACGGGCTTTTCAAACAATTTCCGGCGGGCATATTCGCTCAGTTTTCGATAGGTTGAAGCTTTCCACTTTCTTACAAGTTTTTCATGCTCCTCGGCACGCAGCCTGAGGTGTAGCCAATGGCTTCGCGAGGTTTTGGAATTCGGTTCTTTCATCATCATCATTTTAAATCTTTACAACATCATTAAGAACACCTTTAGCAGCCCCTGCCCACGAGTTCCGAGTGAGGGCAGCCAGATCCGGTTGTATCACAACCGTACATCTGGCCGATTGCAAAAAGACACTGCAATCCCAAAAACAGACTCTCAGGAGGGAATGGTTTTTATCGAATATCAAAGACTATTTGCAGACAGATTTAACAGCATAAAGAACTTTGGAGAATGAAAACTGTTTTGGCTTAAGTGTTTCAATCTAAAATATAGCATGCTGGTTATGTCCCGGTGAAAGTTATCGATGCTTTAAATTCCTACAGAATGATCTGTTGATACCGACAGTGTACTACAAAGTTACTGCGCACGATAAGGCATTTCCAATCCCCGCTGAATTTCGATGAGGATCGTTTATCGATGGCTTTGTACCTTTGTAATAGAATATTAACTTAAATTAATCGTTATGAATGCAGAAGAAGTAAGCCGCGTGTACGACACGCTTTTGAGTGCACCGGGAATGGAAGATGAAGTAAGGGTTGACATAAGGATTCCCAGGAAACACCTGTTGCTGCTCAACCACATTTTGGGGCTGCCGGGACTGACAACGGCCTCAGAGCTTTTAAAGCACATTGATGCCACATTTTTTGAAAACATGAAAGAACTCGGTGAACGTTTTTTAGATAAGGCTTCCCTGACGGCTTTCAATGCAAAATTCATCAGTGTAAACAGCCCGGTCCCTAAGTCCTGATTTTCCCTCTTTTTCTCCGTAATCGCCTGCTATATTAATCACCTTATCTATACCCTTGCGGATTGTTTAATCCCTTGCTGTTTGGGTTGGGGGCGCATCATCGGCGGTGCATTATCTAACATAATACACCATCAGGACGCGCTGCCCTTACACCCGGGCTGCAACTTAATGGTAACGGTATGGAAGCGGAAAGAATAGATGAGAACGAATTGTTATTTAAATTCCTTTTGGAATTGGTGTTGGGGCAATGGAATGCGGTAGCCCCTGAACTGAAAAGTTTCAAAGTAAACACAATTGAAGAGACTTCCGGCCCCATCGGTGATCTTGCCCAATTGCTTTCGGAGGAGCTACGCACTTTGCTAGTGCATAAGGCGCTGGTGCACCCGCGCAAAAGATTTGGAATTATACAGTATGGCATAATTGTGTTGGATGCTGACTTTATAATTCAGGCGATGGGAAGCACAACGGCTGCCTATTTCGGGCGCTCAGAGGTATCCATGTACCGAAGCGATTTCAACTCCTATTTAGCGCCCTCCTCACAAATTGATTTTCTAAAAGCTGTTAGTGCCATGAGGCAAGACAAAAAAAGCCATCCAAAATTATTGAAGCTTACCTTTGAGACGCCGGAGAAAACGCAACTTATTGCAGATTGCTTTATTGATCTGCTGCGCTATGGCAAGTATGATTTTATAGTCAGTCTCTTCAGCCTAAAACCTGTAGTGAAAGCGCATATGCAGGATAATGTGGAACCTGTTGCAAAAAGCGTTATGGCCGCACAGCAGGTATATGATTTTATCCTGGGGCACCGGGAGGGAATGCTGCCCACAGCGCATGAGTTCGCCAGGCGCTTTGGGACTAATGAATTCGAATTAAAAAAGGAATTTAAAAAGCGCTTTGGGACCAGCATTTACCAACACTACTCGCACGTGCGCCTTGAAAGGGCTATCGTGCTTTTGAAGCAGACAGCATTACCACTTTCAGAGATTGTACACCAATGCGGTTTTGAAGATTATTCCGGTTTTGCCAAGGCATTTAGAAAGCGGTATGGCATCAGCCCCGCCAAGGCACGGGAGACAATCGATGAGCATAATTCCTGATTGACCCTTTTTTATTCCTGAATGTCAGTTGAATAGGTTGTGAATTTTGCCAATTTCACCACACTAAAACTGACATGCCATGAGCCGTATACCCACGCTACGGGAAGCTACCGTAAAAACAGTGTGCTTTCTATACATCCTGCTTTTTGTTTATGCTGCAGTCTCAAAGCTACTGGATTTTGATAATTTCAGGGCCCAGCTAGGACAATCACCGCTACTGAGCGCTTTTGCGCACTGGCTGGCGCTGGTGGTACCCGGAACGGAACTACTTGTTGCGCTGTTCCTTACTTTTAGGCAGACCCGCATCACGGCACTTAGTCTAGGTTTTGGAATTATGGTAATGTTTAGTACTTACATTTATTTCATATTGACTTACAGCCCCTATGTACCTTGTTCGTGTGGTGGTGTCCTGGAAGGATTGGGCTGGAATGAACACCTTATTTTTAATTTAGCCTTCGTTGCAGCCGCCGCCTTCGCATTAGTACTGGGTGCCAGTGTAAAAAAAATCATGCTTCGCATTGGGGCACCTGCCATTACCGGAACACTTATGGTTATTGGCGGTTACATGTTATCTGGTGAACTTATTGCAAGGGAAAATCCCTTTGTAAGGCGTTTTATACCCTTGTCGATCGCAGAGGGCCGGGAAGTATCGTTGCCAAATCCTAACTTTTATTTCTCAGGCTTTGGCAATGGGAAAGTGTATTTGGGTAATATTGATTCTCCCCTTTATTTTCTTGCGTACAACAATACATTACAGCGGCAGGATTTTAAAGCTTCCATCGAAGATGCCGGGCATACTTTTAAGTCCCTTAGCTTAAGTGTTGCACCGCCCTACTTTTATCTTTTTGACGGCAGTGTTCCCACAATCTACAAAGGGAACCTGAAAGATGGCCTTACCAAGGAGGTATATAACGGACCACGGAAGTTCACTAAAGCGGCTGCCTTAAGGGATAATACCTTCGCGATTCGTGGGCAGTTGCCAAGGTCGGGTGAGCACCAGTTACTGTTTTTAAACCACGAAAATGGCAAAGAAATTATTCCCAGGAATGCTTTCTTAGAAAAGCAAATTGATGGGGTCTTTGATACCGAAGGGATGCTGCTTTACAGTCAGGCTTTGGACCGGTTTGTCTACACCTATTATTACCGCAACCAATTCCTGGTGGCTGATGGTGCGCTTAACCTCCTTTATAGAGGTAAAACCATTGATACGGTCAGCAAAGCCCAACTTAAGATCGTAAAGATTAAGAGTACGGGCGATGTCAAATTAGCTAGCCCCCCGCTAACGGTAAATAAAACTACAGCAGTCTGCGGTAACCTGCTCTTTGTACGGTCGGGTCTTAGGGGCCGTTATGAGACTCCCGAGGTGTGGCGCCAGGCATCTGTAATTGATGTATATGATATTGCTAAGAACGAATATGTTTCCAGTTTCTATGTGTATAATATCGAGGATAAACCTTTCCAGTATTTTATAGCGGACCACAATGGCCTTTATACTATCACAGGGAACAAATTGCACTTCTATCCATGGGGTAAGCCCATCAAAAAAGTAATGAATATACAAGCAAAAAACTATCGGCCGGTAGCAGGGGAATGATCGAAAACCTGAAACAGAGTAGATCTCAACTAATTTTTTATTATTATGAAAACTTTTTTAAAACCTGCGCTGCTTTCAGCAGCAGCATTTGTCCTGGCCAGTGCCGGGGCAGTAGCGACAAGTAACAATAAGAGTGATGCAGAAAAAGTGCAAACTACTTATTATATACACAAACCTCTGGCTTCAAGTTGCCAGGCGGTGAATGTGAATTGCACCACCACGCCGGGGCAGCCGTGCATGTTTAATGATGGTACGACCAACTGGCAGGTCTACAACAGGCCCGCATCAGCGACAGATTGTAGCATACTTCTATATCGTCCATAATAGTGGCAGGCAGCTTAAAGCTGCCTGTTTTATTTTACATTTTTTTATCTGTAATCCAATCTGCCGGTTCATTTTTCAGGTAGTAACCGAACCATGAAAGAACGCGATCTGATAGATCGGTTTGGTTTTTTGCATCGACCAGAGCATGTGATTCCCCGCTATAGGCTAACATAACTGACTGCCGTTTTAACCTTCTTAGTGCCAAATAGAGTGATAAGCTTTGTGTCCAAGGTACTACGGGATCATCTTTTCCGCACCATACCAGTAATGGGGTAGTAATTTTATCGGCATGGTGCAGGGGCGAATTCAGCAGATAGTTTTCCTTGTCTTTAAAATAGGACTTTCCCATGCGGAAAATTTGTGTTTCGTAGCGCCAAAGCTCCGGAAGTAAAATCTGCTCACCAACTGAAAAGTATGATGCTGTCAGGTCGCTTATCATAGACCCGCTCACAGCGGCTGCAAACATGTTTGTCCCGGAGATTATGTATGCGGTTTCATACCCACCAAAAGAAGTCCCTATTAGGCCCAGTCGCCCGGGATCGGCGATATCCATATCAATTACCTTTTGGGTTGCCGCAGTAACGCATTCAAGAGCTGAAATTCCGGGAGCACCCGTCCGGTAATAAATGTCGGGAAGCAATACCATGTATCCGTTTAAGGTAAAGCGTGTTATGTTTATCCCTATCCCATTTTCATCCCACGGCACTTCATAGTGATGTAACCGATCGGACATATTTTGATACACAAATGTGACAACCGGGTACTTGACTCCCGGTATATAACCGGCAGGATAAAATAACGCCGCCTTCATTTGCTGCCCGCTGGTATTCTGGTATGTGATAAGCTCTGATTTTCCCCACAGGAATTTATCCTGTACCAGGTTGGACTTAAAAATTGTTTGGGCAGTACTTTGCCCACTTGCCATTTTAATGCAGGGTGGCGTATCGAACCGCTCAAAGAGATACGCAATACCTGATTGGGAACATACAGGCTGTCGCACATGACCTTTCTGCGAATCTATAATTTTCAGTTTACCGGTTGGCAAAAGCCTATAGTACGACTCGCTGTTATCCTTTTCTGAGGTACCCAAAATGTATAGTACCTTTGTAGGATCAAAACTATTTACAGATCCCTGTGAGATCAGCCGGAATACAATCCCTTTGCTGCGCCCATGGGTTAACCTATTACATTTCCCCTCAGCGGTCGCCAGATAAATATCGTACTCATCGTAAAGGTAGACACCCTTGCCGTCGGCTGTCCATCCTGCAAGCCCAAAGGGACGTGCCGGTGGTAATGCATTGGTCCCGCTAGTATCCCATTTGGTATTCATCTGGCCTGTCAGGTTAAGGAATGCGCCGGATTCGGGGTGGTAGAGCTGCCAGTTGCCCCTCGCGTAAAATACTATGTTATTATTTATTGGACATGCCGAGAGAAAACCAGGATCAGTAGAAAGGCCTTTTACAAGGAGCTTCTTCTTTGCTGAAAGGACATCAGCTATGTAAAAGTCGGTTATGGGATACAGCAGCGAGTCCGCAGGGTTAGCTCCCGTGCCTCGCAGCAATACATAATCGCGATTGCCGGTATATTGGTAGATCGGAAGGGCCGGAGAATTTATCCTGATGATGTCACTACCCGGGATCCACGATAACAACTCCTTTTTAGAATAGTCTCCCATCCTGGTTTGCAAGGGTACCAGCATGCTGTCAGCAGCGTGCCATACCTCAGGCTGTGACCGTTGACCGGTATTGCCTTGTGGTATGGTAGTAAACAGCAGGGTGCCCTGCGGACCGACATTTACATTTTCAACGGAGCTTCTTTGTTCAGCGTCTGCTGCCGGGTTTATTGAATAAAGTTTTTGTTGAACCAGATCATAACGATGCACTTCCGGCGTACCGTTTGTTGCCTTTGATGCAAAGCCAAGGTATTTGCCGTCCTGCTGCCAACAAAGTAATGAGATTTCTGCGCTGTTACTATACAGGGTTTGTTCCGCATTTCCATGAAGGTTTAATAGCTTCAGCGACTGGGTAGTACCCGCAGAGCAGATATAAGCCAGTATGTCATTCTTTTCGTTGTACTTAAAGTCCAAGACACCTTTGAGTGTTGTAAGGAGCCCACCATTTTTGGAATTAACCAGATGCAGGGAATTACTCTTATCTGTTTCGGCTTCGAAGCCTATTATCAAGCTGCGACCCGGTATAGGTTCATAAGAGGTAATGTGCTCCGTTGTGAACGTTTTCCCTGATTTAAGGTTAATAATCTGTAAACGATTTTCAGGTAGCTGTGCTATGAATGTTTCCGCATCGATGAATGAGGGCTGTCGTCCACCCCGCAGGGCATACTGGGCCTTGCTACGGGATGACTTTAAAAACAAGGTGTCGGCCTCCTTATATGCCAGATGGTAGCTTACCCAGTCGCCCTGAGGAGCGACCGCTGAGAGGGAGAGACGGCTGAATTGCCGATAATCCTCTGGTGTAGCATTGGATTTTACCTGCTGTGCTTCCCCCCATAAGGGGAAGCAGCATAGAACAGGTAATAAAATGTTTCTTAGGGTAAGCATTTTAATATCCGGGATTTTGGGGACTGAGGTTTGGATTTAATGAAAGCTCATCTGCCGGTATTGGGAAGAGCGCATCAGTACTGTTCCAACCGGGTTTGAGACCCTGAAGGGCGCTGTCGAGCTGGCCGGTTCTTTTCAAGTCAAAGAATCGGTGCCCGAATTCGGTGAAGAATTCCACACGGCGTTCCTTAATTATTTTGGCTACGAGCTCTTGCTGATCCTGCGCGGTTGCTACGGGCAGGCCTACTGTTGTACGGATTTTATTTAGGTCTTCAAGACCGCCCACCACATCGCCGAGATGCGCCCGTGCTTCCGCCCGGATGAGAAACTGTTCGGAAAGCCGTAACACAATTGAATGTTCCATTTGGGATCCGGACCCTGTACGAAGCTTGTACTTGTAAGGGTGGTACCAAACCGAAGTACCAGCGGTCACCTCACGCACCCAGAGGCTTCTGCGCTGATCGCCACTTTCAAAAGCAGCGATTAAAGATGCAGTGATTGCCATAGTTGGAGGTGGGCCGGATTCAAATATAAAAAGGTCCGCTTCCAGTGTGTTGAACGCTGAAGTTGCCGGGCTGAACTGCCAAATCGTTGCGGGGCTATCCTTTAGGAATACCTGGCTTAGATCATCCACCCATTGCATATCAGGGTCACTAATGACTGCTGAAGCATAGGACGAGGCTTCTTCCCACAAGCCTGCGTACAGGCTCGCGCGGGCCAATAGCGCCATTGCAGCTGTTTTTCCGGGTCTTGTCCGCCCAGAAGGCATCCCATTACCATCAAATAAGGTGATGGCATTAGAAAGGTCTTCACGGACTTTTAATAAGGCTTCCTGATAACCCAACCTGCCCAGCGAGCGGTTCACGGTGTAGTCGGTGGTTGTTACATAGGGTACGCCTCCATAGATTTCATTGAGGTAAAAATGTACAAATGCCCTTATAAATAAGGCTTCCCCCAACATTCTGTTCCGATCGGCAGGGGTAAGCGCCTGGGCGTTTGTAACGCCCTGTATGACCGCATTGGCTGAGAATATAAAACCGTACCCCTGATTCCAGTAGAATTTGACATCGCTTTGTGAGGCAAACAATGCATTTTGATACAGGTAGTTAATATCCTGCCTGTAATAATCAAGTTCGTCTGCATAGAGCCCCATGCTGTTGCTCAGGCCGCCAAGGTTACCGCTAAAGAGGCCCGCATCACGCATTCCCGCATATATGGAACCGATTGCTGCATTTGCCGTAGTGGGGTCTTCGAAGACTGTTTGGCTGGTTAGTTGTGAGGGCGGAAGCCCGACCTCTACAAAATCGCTACACGAAACCAATAGCATCATGCAGAATACCGTAGATGTTACTGCTATTTTAAAATTTATTTTTTTCATAAGTAGTTCTTTTAAAATGAAATATCAATGCCTGCGCTGTATACTTTTAGTGGTGGAAGAAAACCTGAGGTCCTGAATTCGGGATCCGCACCTTTATACGGCGTAAAAGTCAGTACGTTTTGCCCCTGTAGGTATAGCCTGCAGGAGATCCCCGGAATATATTCTGAAGGAAGCCTGTAACTCAAGGAGATGTTTTTAAGGCGTATGAATGAGGCGTCCACTATCATCGCATTACTTGAGGTGTAATTGTAGTAGGATTGGATCGCATCACCGTTAGCCCCCGAAGTCAGGACCTGGTGCTGGCCTACACCCGTGGAGGGGTTATAAGCATTGTCGGCATCATTACGCTGGTTGTACATTTGGCCTGCCGGAACACCGGCATCGAAATCATAATTTTTCTGTTTGGTAAATTGCAGCAGGAAATCCAGGCTCCACGACTTGTAACGTAGCTGGTTCTGAAATCCCCCAAAGAATTCCGGTGTAAGGTCGGCGGCAACCGAGCGGTCTTTGTCGTAACTGATTACCCCATCCCCATTAACGTCTGAAAAGGTGTACAGGCCAGTAGTAGGATTCACGCCCGTGTAATTGTAGAGCCTTGATATGGTAATCGGCTTGCCTATAATGTAGGTGTTGGCGTAGGAGGAACCTGCAAGGCCCGGAAAGGAAAGCAGCTTGTTTCGTGCCATGGCAACGTTAAAGCTTGATGTCCACTCCAGGGACGCTGACTTTATGTTTTCTGTCCGCAGGGTAAATTCAAAACCTTTATTCAGTACGGTAGCATCCAGATTGGCATTGATGGATGTGAAACCGGTAGTGCCCGGTAAGGGTATGCCTACCAGCTGGTTGGAAGAACGGTTGCGGTAATACGCAGCTGTTAAAAAAATGCGGTCGTTGAGAAAACCGGCCTCCAGGGCAAACTCCAGTTTTTTATTGATTTCCCATCCAAAATCAGGATTGTAGAGCCTTGTCGGGGTAAGGCCGATTGTCCCCTGATAAGGAATGCCCGTAGACGCATAGGTATTCAAGAACTGATAGTCACCAATTTGGTCGTTACCCGTGGTGCCGTAGCTGGCCCTCAGCTTGCCGAAACTTAAAATCCTGTTATCCGCTCCAAAGATATTTTCGCGTGAGAATATCCAAGCTGCTCCAACAGCACCAAAGTTGGCAAACTGCCTGCCCGGCCCAAAACGGCTCGAGCCGTCACGCCTTCCGGTTAAATTCAGGATGTATTTGTCAGCCCAGCTGTAATTGAGCCTGCCAAATACTGCAGCATACTTATATATACCCTGGTTGCTTCCCAATACTAAAGTCTGGTTGGCAGAGGCCAGGTCTTTGATCAGGCTGTTACTGGTAAAGCCATAACCACGTTGGTATAGCGCGTTACTGTTTAGCTGTTGGAGGGTAGCTCCGGCAAGTGCGGTTAACTCACCGCCTAAAATTGCCAGCTGATAATTCAATTGCGGTTCGACAATCCACGAACGGCGGTTGGTCAGGTTTGACATCAGCATGGAATCACCGCTGCCTACACCGTAGGCAGGGTCATACATAGTGGAGGGCAGCGTGCGGAGTTCGGTAGTCTGTAGGTTTGTAAGCCCCATACTGACCTTAGCCTCGAGCCCTTTTAGAAGCGTATATGAAATCAGGCCGTTTGTTATTACATCATAGGTTCTTGTAAAGACCTGGCTGCGCAATGCGGCTAAGGGATTGTTGAAAGTACCGCCTTCCCAGTTTAGCTCCCCATCAGCATCGTAAAGCGCAGGGGCATTTGGTGCAATGCTGCGCGATATACTGGTGAGGTCGGTTGAAGGCAGGTGATTATTCTGGGCAATGTAACTGCCGGTAAGGCTTGCTTTGAGCTTGCCATTTTGCGAGGTATGGTTCAGGTTGTAGTGCAAACTTCCCTTTTGGTAGCCAAAATTGCCGGGGAATACTGTCGACTCTTTGTAATACGTACCGCTGATTAAAAACTGTGTCGATTCCGAGCCGCCGGAAAGCGCCACCTGGGTACTGTTTATGTGTGCTGTCCCGCCTATAAGCTCTTCTTGCCAGTCGGTGTAGCGGTTGGGATCCCATGTACCGTTGACATCGTATGCGTTCGCGGGATAGCTGCTGATGCCGTCATTGGCATAGGCCTGCCTTCTCATAGCCAGGTACTGCCCGGTTTTCATAAGGTCTACGAAGTTGACCACGGAACCGGCACCTGTATAGGAATTTACACTTACTGCTGTCTTGCCTGCCTTTCCTTTTTTGGTGGTCACCAAGACTACGCCGTTTGCACCCCGTGAGCCGTAAATAGCCGTTGCATCGGCATCCTTAAGTACTTCTATGCTTTGTATATCGGAGGGATTAATGCTGTTGAGCGGGCTGGTGACACTTGGCGTGGCAGAGGATGTCTGGCTATAGCCGATAGGGTCTGATGCATAGGGTACCCCGTCAATAATATATAAAGGGTTATTGCCATCGGGGCGTAAGCTGTTCTGGCCTCTTATTTTTATTTGGAATGCCCCACCGGGCATCCCGCTTTCCTGGGTGACCTGTACACCGGGCATCCGGCCCTGAAGCGTCGCCAGTATGTTGGTCACGGGCTGTTTTTCGATATCTTTTGCCGTTATTTTGGCAATACTTCCCGTGCTTTTCTGCTGTGATACCGAATAGTAGCCTGCATTTATCGTGACTTCCTTAAGGTTGGTCGCATTTTCAGTCAGCACAATATTTCCAAGGTTGTCACCTGTTATGATGACCTCTAGGCTTTTATATCCCAGGTATTCAAAAACCAGGGTATCGCCCGTTTGTGCCTGTATCGAAAAATGGCCTTGCAGGTCGGTCACTGCTGAGATGTTCGTGCCTTTTAATATGACACTCACCCCGGGCATTGGCCCGTTGGCATCTGCTACAATGCCCGAAACGGCTTGCTGTTGTAAACCTGCGCTTATACCAGGTTTGCTGTTTGCTGTGGCATTAAGGGGGAGGCAAATCATCGTCAAAAAAAAGAAAATGAAAGCTCCGCCTTTGCCCAATACGGAAATTTTCATAATATTGGTAAAGGTTAATAAAACATAGTTTGTTAATCGCTCAGGCCTTCTGTGATTCGACCGCCAAGTGGAAATCAGAAGGCTTTTCTTGTTAAATAGTCTAGTAAGTCTGTAGGTTTTCCTTCCCCATAAATTTTACGGTATTAGTTTTACAATCATTTAAAAATGTCCTGCACCATTCCCCTCCAAGGCTACTAACCCAATTGTGAATTCAAACGGGGTCCGGCGCAGGACTATTCCAAAAGCCACGAAGGCCAAAAATCAAAAATGGATTGCGAAACTTTAAGAAGCTGCTAAGAATCAGCGAGTGAAGTGTTCCTCCTAAAAGGAGGCGTGGGTTTAAACTCACTTTTTGCCCTCGGGTACTGGTATACCTGCACGCAAATAAGTGAGCCCACGCCATATGTGGCGTGAGCATTGGCACTTATCTTCTCGCGTGCTAAAATTACCAGTTTTGAGGGCGAGATTCAAAGCGAATGCTTCATATATATTATCTATGTGAAGTTTCGCAAATATAAATTAACAAAAACAAATATAATAATATAAAATTAATGTGGGCTTTGGAACCCACATTAATTATTTGAAAACTAAGGAAATTGCAGTTTAAATTTTTATATGCCTGACAATCCTTACAAAATAGACTTTCAAAAGCTTGTTGGAGCTCGTATTTTTAAAATACGATCTATCAAAGGATTGAGTTTAAGAGAGGTTGCTCAAAATTGTGATTTGGATTTTAGTGATATAGGGAAATATGAAAAAGGTGAAATAAATTTTAAAGTACAGACATTATATGAGCTAGCTCGCGGCTTGGGCGTTCATCCGAAAGAGCTATTTGATTTTGATTTTAACTTTGCGGATTCTTAAAGTAAATAGTTACTTCTTTTCAGATTATTCATTGATTGACAAATTTTAAGCTTAGTATTGAAGTTTTATTCTTTTTAAATAATATCTTCTCTTAGCAAATACGCAGTTACAGATGTTCTCTCAATAAGAAAAGTTAGTAAAGTTAGTATACGGTTCTTTAACTTTACGTCTTGCTTTACTTTCGATCTATTCGAGTAAATATATTTTCTTAAAAGATTTTCCATGTAATAAATTGTATCTTCCTCATGGCGTCTATTTATTTTAAGAGTATTGTTTGCTACAATATTTGACATCCATATAATACCATCATCAATATAATTCTTACCTTTTCCCAAAAGTATTTTAACAACGATATACAGCATACTTTGATGGTTTGCTATGTCATTAATTAATTTTTGATAAAAATTCTTCTGATCTTTATCTAGTTCTGGCCAGTCCTCAATACTTGAATAAGATATATTACTTGCCAGCATATAACTCAAAAGTACTTCTTCAAAATAATTTCCACGATCAGTATGGGATAATGCTACTATTGCGTCATTTAAATTTTTCCAAATTGCCCAGAAAGATTCATACCGTTTTTTCACATACGCTGCAGAAATTATACCTTCAAGAAGCTGTGAGCCTTCTCTTGTAGGAATTAAATAATCTGAAATAATTTTACTATGAGTCTGAAGATCGTCACTAGACCTCATAATTAAGTATTCTCCATATCTTTTAAAAAATCTAACCTGCATATGATAATCGCGGTCACGGTCACGGTCGCTTGTTAAAATTCGATTTAAGATATTTGGAATTATTTTTGAGACAAGGATTATTAATTCTGGATTTGAAGTATCAGTAGGGATAAGTGAAAATAAATTTTCAAGTGTATTAAGCGAGTACTGCTCCATTACGTCTTCGCTAAAGGAAACGCGGTTATTTGCAAAGTATTCTAATTCTTTTTGATGAAGTTTTTCAAATTCTTCATAAGCATTTAGAGGATTTCCCGACCGTCTATTTTTTTGTAGAATTTCCTTGTAAGCGGGTTGAAATTTCAGAAAACCATAGATAAAATCAGAAGTATAGTCGCCATGACTAGCAAACCATTCATTATTAATTGTATCCAAAGCATAATCACAGATACGTTTGGAACCTAAGTTATAATCGTTAAACAATGTAAGTAACAAAATAATCTTCGACACAGCATGGGTCTCGGGAAAGGTTTGTGAAAGCTGTGCTAAAGAATGTATTGAAACTTCAGTTCCATCAGATATTTGATAATCATAATCCGACGAAAATAATCTTCCTGCATTTTCTAGTAGTATTTCTGCGCATAGTTTTAAATCATCTTCTGCCAGCAGGCTATGATAATGCATTACCATTGCCGCGCTTACGAAAGCCGGAATAGTAGCTTCTGAGGAAAGATAGCCCCAATCCTCCTTGCCCATATTTTCATCATCGTCGTCGTTTTCTCGGACTGTAGACCAATTTGCAAGTATATCTTTCATTTCGGCCAATGCAAGAAGGGGATCATTTTCGTATCTCATGTACTTTACTTCACTCGGGTTCGTAAATTTATTTTCTGCCCATAGTTTTAGTTCGAGGTATCTCGTAAATGATTCTGTAGCAGCAAGCGCTTCCTGTCTGTGCTGTTCAACATCTTCTTCTATTAATGGATTAAAGTCTATAAAAGTACTTTCTCCTTCAGTCCTCATTTCCACTTTTATTTTTCTTTTGTCAATTCTTGTAAGTAAAAGCCTTTGGTACAAAGACTCCTCACTAGAGGTGTCTATATCGCAGAGCTTTGCGTTATGTTTATCCAAAACTGATTGGATTGATTCCTCTCTATGCAGTGCTTCTTGCTCAGATACCGTTTTTGAATGGAAAAATTGGTAACTAATGATGAGGGTTTCCAACGATGTTTTTCTAAATTCGTCTGACATAGTTTCCAACCGTTCGTCCTCGTAATACTTGGTCGCGTAGTTAAGTCCATATCCCATTGCGGTGAGGTTATAGGCTTCTTTTTCCGCGAATGAGCGTAATCGATCATATACGAATAGTCTCGGGGCGCTGAAAAGAATCAGTGCTATATTGAAGAATTTATCTGGGTAAGCCAACACAACGCTAATTACAACAGCGGTTAGAGAAGCGCTATAGGAAGACTTTAAAATATGCTTTAGCCAACTTATTGTAACAGCTGGTGGTTCGGATTTTGCAATTTCTAGTAGGCGCTTTTCCAACGCCATATGTATTGACTGCAAAAGATAGGGCGTCACAGGAGAGCCACTACCTCTGTATATCTGAAATACATTTTGGCTTACGTATTGTTTGTTTTCAACATCATCCTCGATACTGATTAATATATGTTCTCCTTGTTTACCGTATGCTGACTTCTCGTATTGTCTAATTGCTCTATCTGTAAAACTAATTATAAAATCAATGGTACTGTAGAAATCAAACCGTAGTAAGTGGTAAATAGGAGTTTGATAGGCACTAGGAGGAAAATAGTCGTTATGCCCTCTCTCATTAATACCATATTCTGCATCGTTTTTGCGGCGGTAATGAAACGGTTCGTCTTGATCATCTTCATGGCACCAAAAAAGGTTTGAGAGTTGTATTACATGCTTGGGTAAAGTCTTTAATAATATTATACTCTCAAATTTCGATTTAAGTATAGCTTCTGTTAGTTCATAGTATGGTTGGCTAGGATAAACCCATTTGTTCTGTATAATATCAGAAAATATTTTTTCAAGTTCATTTTTTATTTCTGCACTACTGTACAGTATTATATTTACTAATTCCTTTTCGTTGTCGATATGGCGATAATGATTTCTAAACTCATTTTTTTTATATAACTCCAGCGCAATAAGCCCCGCCATGCGAGTAGTATTTCCTTCAATATTTTTTTGTACCCATTCTAATAATAGAGGGATAAAAAAATTATTGTTTTCTTCATCGAAAAGACTTAGATTTTGAAATATGATTTTAATGGTGGACTTCCATCCATTCCCGCTTGGCTTTGTAAAAAGATATTTAAAGGTGTCCTTCTCATACAATTTGTTATGTACCTCATCCGGCTCTTTGCACGCTATGCGTAATAAAAACACAAATCTTTTGAGTAAATTAAGATTGTCTTCCAACAATTTTGACTTCAGACGTTCGAAAAATAACTCTGAAACTTCTGAATATAGAATAGCAATAAAAATCTCGTCCTTCCAGAAGTGCTCAGTTTCTGAATCGCCAATTGCGCTGAACATAAAATCATCTATGTCCCCTGGTGATTCCTGTAAGGTTAAGGAAAGCCATTTCCGAAATGTTCTTCGCATCGGGAGCGAGGTGCCAATATCCTGAAAGAAGTTACTTAAGTTTGTCGTGTTTTTATAGGCACGAGTGATGATTAATTCTAGTGCCCATTCTTCATAGACATCATGCGTAATAAAGTACCCACCATTGATTGTGTCGTAAGATAAAATCTCATCTTTAACAAGTAATGAAACGATTGACTCATTACATTGCTCAGGCATAACAAAGAATTTTCCACTATTGGATCGCAGTTTTGCAATCTCCATAAAAGATTTTTCCCGCATAACATGAGTATTCCTTGCAGTGTAGGAAGAATTCTGTATTTTTTTTTGCCATAAAATTTCCCTGAACTTTGAATAATAGACATTAGGGTCGATTTGCCTATAGCTGTTTAGAAATTCCTTGAGGTAAAAAAGATTGCATAGTATTTTTTTTACTCTTTCATTATCAGGTAGTGTGAAAGAATTTTGGACTGACAAGTTTTTCAGGTCATCTTGTGATAAGTTTTCGATTGGAATAGTGTTATAGCTGACCCCATAAATTCCGACAAACTGGAATATTAAGCTATCCAGATAGCTTTGTCGCGTAGTTATTATAATTTTCCAATTTTCTTTGAGGATTGCCGCTAAGAATTCTTTAAAAGTTTCTTGGTTTTCGTTGATTTCAGCAAGGCTCTCTGCTGAATCTATCACGATTATCTTCTGGCTATGTTCGGAATGAACGTTTAAAAACTGTTCAAAAGTAAAATTACCGTATGTTTTTAATATATTGCCAATACTCCTAACGTTAAACTCACGAGCTTTGAAGAAATAGAATGGTACCTCCTTTAATTCAGAATATAGATCCTTTACAATGCCGCTCTTGCCGCATCCGCCATCCCCCGTTAAAATTATCACGTTGTCAGGTTCTGATAACTGCTTTATTAAAGAGACCGTTTCGGACCTATTGATTTTAATTATATCATCGCCGAAAACTATCTGACTCTGTATTGATAAAAGTAAATGTTCGGTATGTTTATTCAGTCCCTCTATGAGATCAAATATAGTAGACCCTAGAGAAAAATATAAATCAGTCACATTAGACAGAGCTGGCTGTACAAGTTGTATCTCAAAATGACTTGGTACTTTCCAAACGATTGTAACATTAATTTTAGCTGCTTCTCGTTCAATTTCTACTTTGTAATCAGGGTCTTTTTTGTCAATTAAAGGGCTTTCAGAAAATTCCTGATTTACATATAAATAAATTTCAGTTATTGTGGGATTCTTCTGTTTTGCTTTTGATATGGAACTAAGAACATCACCTTTATTTTTTGATAATGGTGTAGTGTAATATTTGGATTGAAATCCAATAACTCTATTTTCACTTTTAATAGGTTCTGTTTCAATGCCAGTTTGATTTTTAAAACGAAATATTCCTAATGGTAGCTCGAACTCGTGACAGAATAAGTGATAGGATAAACTTTCAAAAGCCCATGATTCCCGATTATTAAACTTCGCCTTGAAACTATTCCAATTAATCTCTGTCATTATAGTAAGGTATTTATAAAATATAAAAATAAGAAGAAAGTTCGGAAATTGCGCCCGTGATTGCAGCGGCATACTTTTTCATGGAAAAGATAGAGCGAAAAGCACGCCAAGGCACCTTATTACAACGGCATTCTGGTATATTCTATAAAGAAGTTTCACATTTAATACCAGTAAACAAAAAATATCATCTATTTGTTTAAAATCCAATTTTTTACGTAATTGGCATCAAATAAACCTTACAACCTTATATGCCCCGCCGACATAAAACCAGTTCCCTATCAATACTTAGTATCGTATTGCTCTGCATTTCGATTATTGGCATTTGGTACCTGTATAAGAAATACGTTATTGAGAAAAAGCAACGACAGCTGTTACTCTCGTTAGAAGAGCAATTGAATGAAGCCAATAGTTACGGTGCTTGTTTAGTTGACTTCAGCCGCTATTTTGCCTATTACGACGAGCAGCAGTACTGCAAGAACTTTGAAGCTTTGCGCAAATCAATAGTTCCTAACTATGAGCGTTTGGGACTGGATCTGCGCCTTGAGGACGCAATTCGGACTTTTATAGCAACGTATGATTCTATAATTGCAATCAGGAAGGACTACAATGATGCCTTTGTCAAAAAAGAATCAGCGGCCTACCGCTACCTTTTTGACTCTTTAGAAGAATACCCCTTGTCCGATGACCAGATTGAGGCGGTTATCCGCGATGAGGACAATAACCTGATCATTGCCGGCGCCGGTACGGGAAAGACTACAACAATATCAGCCAAGACGGCCTATATCCTGGAAAAGGGGCTGGCAAAGCCGGAGGAGCTCCTGATCATTTCCTTTACCAAGAATGCTGTTAGAGAGATGAAGGAGCGTTGTATAAAGTTTTGTAAAGACATCCCGGGTGTAGAAAACCTGGATGTACGTACCTTTAACAGCTATGGCTACCTAGTCAAGCGCCACTGCTCGAACGATGAAATGCACCTGGCTTTTAAAGGCGATGAAGAGGCGGCCAAGGCCTGCCTGCAGGAGATCTTCGATGAATTGTTTTTGACAGATACGGACTTTCAGCGTAAAGCGGTCAATTTCCTTGCTTTTTTCAACAGGCCCGAGCGGGATGAGTTTAAGTTTGAAACGAAAGATGACTATCTAAAATATGAGCAAAGTTTTAAGAATGTAACCCTGGATGGAAAAACAGTGAGCAGTAAGGAAGAAATGCAGATCGGCAATTTCTTTTGTTTGTTTGGTATCAACTACGAGTACGAAAAGCATTTTCCGCTTGCCCCTGAGGATCGTAATGCGGACTTTGGCAGTTACCACCCTGATTTTTTCCTTACCGATTATGATATCTGGCATGAGCACTTCGGTATTGACCGCGAGGGTAATGTCCCGGACTGGTTTGCGACTAAACATCCCTATCCGAGTGCCAAGGCATATTATACTGCAGGAATGCAATGGAAGCGCTACATACATCATAAAACAGGTTCAAAGCTAATTGAAACCTATTCGTATGAAAATAAGGAAGGAAGCCTGATCAACAACCTTAAAAAACGATTACTGGAGCTTGGCGTGACCCTAAACCCCCAAAAGCCTGAAGACATTCTGCCCATGGTAAAGCAGTCCGCTTACTATGAAGACTTCATCAACCTTATGCATACTTTCCTTGGCCTTATGAAGTCCAATGCCAAAACACCGGAGACTATCGTATCCAAAATGGGCGACCGCCGCCTCTCGGTATTCCTTGATGTGTTCAAACCGGTGTATCGCGCCTATGAAGGACGCCTACGCGGGGCATCCGCGGTTGATTTTAATGATATGGTCAACCAGGCAGCCTTACATATTGGACAGGGTGATTTTACAAGGCCATATAAATATATCCTTGTCGATGAGTTCCAGGATATGTCCCTTGGCAGGTATGAACTTCTAAAGAGCCTGAAAAAACAAAATCCGGGTATAAAGCTTTATGCTGTTGGTGATGACTGGCAGTCGATATTTCGTTTTACGGGCAGCGATATATCAATCATTACCGAATTTGAGAAACACTTCGGCTTTACCAGTATGACGCCTATTTTGCGCACTTACCGATTTAATGAGGAGATACTACAGGTCTCAAGTAACTACATACAGAAAAATCCGAGCCAGATCCGTAAAACACTGTTTTCTGACCGCAAGGCCGAGGCTAAGAGTTTTGCCTTTATCGGGTCGGAGGTTGCCGGTAGCCGTGAAGCGCACCAGGAGGCAAAGGGGCTGGCGATTCGTTCGGTGTTGGAGGAGGTCAATGGCCTCAATACAAAAGCCAAAGTATTTTTAATCGGTCGCTATCACCATAATAAACCGCAGGGTTTTACAACCTTGCAGAAAGAGTTTCCAGATTTAAAAATTGAATACTACACCGCCCACAGGTGTAAGGGTATGACCTGCGATTATGCTATCCTATTGGATGTGAATTCCGGTACACTGGGTTTCCCTTCAGAGATGGCTGACGACCCGCTGTTGAACTACTTATTACATGAGGGCGATGGTTTTGACAATGCAGAAGAGCGCCGCGTATTTTATGTAGCGATCACCCGTGCCCGGCATAAGAACTTCATTTTGTACAATACACTAAGCCCCAGTAAGTTCCTGGCAGAGATCATGAATGAGCCGGACACAGCTGAATCCCTGGCTGCCAAATGCCCGGAGTGCAGCGGCCGGCTTGTGGAGCGTAAAGGACCCTACAGCACATTTATGGGTTGTTCCAACTATCCACATTGCAATTACAAGAAGGCTAAGAGCTCCAGCGTGACTGTAAAGGTTTAAGTTTTACGCAGTCCATATCTAAAAGTCTACGGTACCCTTACCGTAGTTTTACACTCACATTTTCTTACATTTAAGGTTTAAAAAAACAGCTATTTTTATGGGTAGGCTACAGATAATCGAAAAGCAACTCGCGGCAATAAATGACATGGTATTCCAGGAATTGTGTGATGGTTTCATACTACGGAGGTATCCGGATTATGCGACATTCTCACGGGTAGGAAGCCAAAGCGGCAAACAGAAGAGCCGTAAAGGTACCCCGGACTCCCTTTTGCTTTTACATAGCGGACACTACATCTGCCTGGAATATTCCACTAATGTGAGCAGGGGCGTAAAAAAGCTTGCTGAGGACATAGAAAAATGCCTGAATGCGGAATTTGTAAAAATTCCCGTTGAGAAGATTACAGAAATTGTGGTGGTATTCAATTTCAATATTATCAATGAAGATATTGAAAAGCTTAAAGGCTTGGTCGAGCATTTAGACATCCGCCTGACACTTTATAATCTTGATGCGCTCTCTCTTGAATTACACCTGAACCATCGCGACCTTGCCCACCGGTATCTTGATATCCCAATTGATACGGGACAGCTCATTAGTTCAGACCGTTTTGTTAAGGAATATAATAAAGCGAACCACTCTATAGCTACACCGTTAAATAACCCCTTCCTGCACAGGGAGGAAGAACTTGCGTTACTGACCCAGGTTGTGGGCCGGGAAAACTTGGTTATCCTTTGTGGTCCAGCCGGGGTGGGCAAGACAAAACTTGCCCTGGAGGCTATTGCCGTGTTTCAGGCGAGCAATCCCGGATATGCATCGTTTTGTCTTTCCTATAAACATGTAACCCTTTTTGATGACCTCCAGACCCATTTAGACAAATCGGGCAATTATATACTTTTCGTAGACGACGCCAACCGTATTGACGCTTTCGGGCAGGTTTTGGGCTTTTTGAAAGAATTGCGCACGGGTGCCCTTAAAGTAGTGATGACGGTGCGGGACTATGCCTTGGCCGACCTAAGGAAAATGTGTCTTGGCTTTTCGACTTGTGAAGTAAACATAGAAAAGCTTGCTGACGACCAAATCAAAGATATCATTAAGGGCAAGCCATGGAATATCAGCAACCCTGCTTACCTTGATAACATAGCGGAGATAGCGGATGGCAATCCCAGGCTTGCCATCATGGCTGCACAACTGGCACTTGCACATAAAGATATCACGGTATTGCATGATGTGTCTTCTTTGTTTGAGAACTATTTTTCGACATTCGTTAAGGATAAAGATGAATTATCCGGTGTAGTAAATACAAAGGTACTTGGGCTTATAGCGCTTTTTTATGCACTTCCTTATAAGGACCGAGCCCTATTAACCCCGATGTTAGCGCTTTTCGAGCTGACATACGATGAATTTGCGGACAGTATAGAATACCTGGACCGTCTTGAGGCTGTTGAGATACAGTTTGACCATGTTAAAATCCCGGAACAAAATTTAGCTACATTTTTCTTTTACAGGGCTTTTATTGATACAGAAATTTTATCGCCCTCACTTCTTGTAGAACATTTTTACGAAAGTAAGCGTGAAAGGCTAAAGGAGTGTATCGTTGCCGCCAACAACACCTTCGGGGCACAGAAAGTGATGGATCGCCTACGTCCGGTGCTCAAAGGGCAATTGCAAAAACTTGAATTACAGGGAAAACCTGTGATGCCTTTTTTTAAAGATTACTGGTTTTACCTTAAAATTGAGACTTTAGAATACCTGTACAGCGAGCTTAACCTATCTGAAAATGCACCGCGGCAAGTATATAAACTTACTTATGAAACGAATGAGTTTGCTTATGAAAAGGATACGGTTCTTGAGTTACTCAGCAACTTTTTCCATCATCCCGACACCTATCTTAAGCAGGCCATTGAACTTTCTTTTATATACGTTTTTAAAAGGCCTGATAAGCTTTCCGAGCTAATTTATACTATTAGGGAACACCTCTCTGTCGACCTCGAGGACCTCTATAGTAATTATTACAGACAGGGGGAACTATTTGATTTTCTCATAGCCGGTCTGCAAGGTGGCGATGAAATTACATCGCTGGCTTTTTATGAACTCTCCGGGTCTTTCCTTCAACATAGCTTTGACCAGCACCGAGGCGGCCGGAAGCTTACAATTCAGTTCTATCGGGTGCCTTTACCTAACAATGCGACAACCCGAAATTTCAGGAAAAGGATTTGGGATGCGGCATTGCAATATTTTAGCTTCTTTCCAGAGCAGGGCTTCGAGATGCTGAAATCGTGTGGTCAGAGGTCGTTCCATACGAATAAGGCATTATTAAGCTTTGACCTTGATTATGTCGCTCAGCTTATCGATCAACACCTGGATCCAAATAATTTCAGGCACTGCAAATACGTCCAGGACCAGTTACGGTCGTTGCGTCGAAAGAAAATCGGAACTTTAGAGACAGCGAGACTGAAGAAACGCTTTACTAACCCGATTTACAAAATGTTTCTATTGCTTGATTGGGACTATTTCAGGGGGCGTGAAGACTATGGCAATATTGACCATGACAAATTTAATATACGCAAAGAACAGGAGATACGTTCGGCCTACTGCTTTAAAGATAAGAGGGCTGTCGAAGATTTTCACACATCATATCTAGAACTAACGCGATACCGCCCGGTTAAGAATTACCATTATGGTAGTTCTTTGGATATCATCGTGGACGAAAATCTTAAGAATGATTTTCAGCTTGGGATAATACTAATTCGCTGTATCCTGGAAAATCGTAACGTGCTTGGCTATCAGCCATGGCTTGCTTTCGGCAATCATCTAGAAACCCGGGAAAAGGCACATCAGCTCTGGGATGTTATAGCATCATATGAGTATCCCGATAAAGATGTATGGGAGATGAATTTCTATGAGCGGCAAAAGGCGGATCCCTTTGAAGGCAAACGAAATGGGTATATACTCAGGACCATCAGCGAAAGCCAGAGGCAACTTACAATCCACCTTGAAAACCTTATCAAAGACACAAATGATACATCCTTTACCAGGGAGCTTCTTCATTTGATCCTCATTAAAAATAGAGAGGAAGGCTGCCGCCTGTACCTATGGATGAATACATTTAGTTCTTTTTTTGATTACTTGGGTGATGACCTTGAGCTGATCAAGGCCACCTACCTACAGCAAGATGAAATACAATCTCATTTTGATTACAATTGTTCCGGGCTTAAAAACATATTACTGCGGGACCAGAACTTTCTGAAGGATTACGTTGATAGCCTGTATTCCGATGAACGGGGACAATACAATGGACGAGGCGAAGACCTTAGCCTGGTTTGGTCATTGCCTGTTTCCCATCAGGTATTAGCGAGTATATTTAATACGATCACCACAAAGGATCCTTTTATAAGACTTAGCGAACATTTTTGTAACGTGTTTTTTAAGAAAATAAAGGAACCTGAAGAACGGGAAGCAGCAATTACTTTTATCCTGGCCTATGCGAGGGATAATTATCAAGACAAAAGACGCATGAATATAGCGGTAGATGTAGCCCGGCACTCCTTAAGAGAGGTTTTTGAGCGATTGGTACACCAGCATGTTACACTTAGTCAGGATGCTGAGCTGTTTTCAAGTATCCGTTGGCGTGGTAATGGCGGTGGATTTGTTGCAGGCGATGTTATTTTTGGCGATATAGAAGCCGCTGAATGGCGGAACATACAGGCTTTAGTAAATAAACTCAATTTGGGGCTTAAGCTGCTGCCTATCAATAAACTCCTGAACCAGAGAATTGAAAGCGCAATAGCAAGCGCCGATTGGGAGCGCCAAAGAATGTTTACCAAACCAATATAGTCTCATAAATAATAACACAGATAAGTATATAAACGACTTATAAAAATTACCTTCATGATGATTGTTGACTTTTTGGAAAAATTTGGCCTACCTATACTATTGGCTTACATTGCTTACCTCTTGGGAAATCGAGGTAAGCGTGTTGAAGTGGATATTGAAAAGGTAAAAGAACTTAATACGGTATTGTCGGATATGTTAAACACATGGCATTACCTTTTAAAATTAAGTGATGTTTTGAGCTATTTCGAGGCCAAGGAGGATAAATTAATTTTCCCAAGGGAATATTTACCTTTCCTCGCCTTAAGGTCCGGACTTCTAAATGACGTGTGTTTTCGTGAACTGGACGAGAATATAAAGCTCCTGAAGCGGTATGATGCTGTAAGCTATTTCGAGTTGGAAGGCCTTGGAAAACGCTACGATTACTTTAAGTCGGTATATGTTATGCCTTATTTGCAAAGCCACAGACCTTCAGACTTCGGTAATGGTATCAACAGGCAATTTATGGACCGATTGCTTAACGAAATCGAAGAACACCTGCGCGAGACGGCAAAGAAGATTTCGCGGGATACTGCGAAAAAAATTGACGAGAAGATAGCTTACCTGGCCAACCAAAATTCTGACGAAGAGATTCAGAACCTGAACCTGGAGTTTTATGAAGTTATGATAAATATTATGCCTGAAAGCATTGAAAAGCCGAGTTTTGAAGAATTTGCTAAAATGACCTCTGACCCGGAAGTAAAAGAGGTCATTATCAAACAATTCAGCATTTTGGCAAAGGGAGACATGGATAAAGTCATTGCTATAATTATGAATAACCCTAACCTTACTATGGAGGAAGTCGAGAGTATACTTAGTTGTGAAAATACCGTTTAAACGGCAACAGTCACTCCGCTGAAAAGCAAGCCCGCTAGTACCACATTTCCGCGGGGCTATCTTTGTGCCCTATTAAAGGCGGCTAATGCGTCTGGTCTGGCGATAGAAATTAATCTGGCGTCATCGGGTGTAAAAGTAGGAAGTCTCTTTACCTTGCGCCCGTCACCGCAGCGGCATCCTTTCGTGAGAAAAGATACAGCGGAGTGCGCGTGAAGGCGCCCCTTTATTCTTGGTTTACATTTTTAAGCATATCGGTATGGAATTCCCTGAGGTGCCACCAGGCTGGGCAGGTTTCTATATTGCCCTTGAAGTTGGCAATGCTTACGTAACAACTTTACAGCAATTTTTGCGTATCGGTAATCTAAGCCCATGACTTCCATGCCACTTCTTGCGGGGGCGGGTTCTTTTGAAAATATCGTTTTATATCTTCTGGGTTCATTGCGCTAAGGTAAGTTTTTTTATCCCACATGATAGTATTGCGCTGTGGTGGAGAATCTACCTACAGGTTTAAAACAGGTGTATTTACGTGGCTATTGTGTAGGAATTTTATTTAGATTTACTGCCATCCTGTCTATACCTGTGTTTAAACGGACGCGAGAATAAGGACCTCACGGCAGCAAGCGTAGCAACCGCGCAGGATTGTAGTGCTTTATTAGAAAAACAACCATAAAACATATATGAGACTCTTAAACCAAACGGAGAAGACACTCTGCGACCGTATACTTGCGGGCAGTGGGGCGAATAATTACATCGGTAATATTATAGACAGGGAGCTAGTCAATACCTGCATTCTGGTAAGCCATACGCCGATGTCGGCATCGCTGGAATTCACAATCAACAATGCAACCCCCACCAAGGCTGAAACCGATTGGATCATCAGCAAAACGGAAGAAATTTCTTTACTGGTGCTTCATGTTGTCAGCCTGATAAAAATGTTAGAAAAAGACGGCTATATCCTACTTCTCGAAAGAGGTACAAACAGCAGGGCGGCACAGAAGTTTGGGCGGTGTGTTGGTAACCTGCCATCGGTTGGGTATTCCTTTAATGACCCTAATGTGATATCATTACTTTGTGATTATACCAATAAGGAAATCTACACCACCGAAGAGTTCAAAAGGTTTTGCGAAAATGGCTATGTCCCAAGGGATGAACAGCGTTTCCGCAGGCAAATTTTATTTACGCAGATTGCCTTAGGGGTAGCCCTTGTGGCTTTTTTGTTCAATATATGGAGCAACCTTAAGGACAAGCCTGAGCAGGAAGTGAAGATTGACAAGGTACAATATGAGGAACTCCTAAAATCGATGCACCCTCCTGTAGAAATTAACCGAGCATTGCCTCCTTCTGCTGTTTTACAGCCACAGCCGGTATCACCTGCAACTATAAAAGCCCATGGAAGTACTAAGTAATCTTACCAAGGAAAACCACCTGCATCATTTGCATGTTATTTTCGAAGAAGCTTTAGAGATCACGGTCATAAGCCCATTTATCACTGATGACCCCAACCTGTTTCGTTTTGAGAGGTTACCCCACCTGAGGAAACTGACATTTGTCACTACCCTTAAGGCCTTCGATAAGGACCAATACTCCAAGGTTCGTTATTTTAAATACCTGTACCAAAGACTAAATGCATTAGGGATAACGTTTTCTGTGCTAATTGAAAACAGCCTTCATGGGAAGATATTCGTAGCTGAGTATGATAATCAGCAGGCACGGGCTATAATCACCTCCGCTAATTTTACCCATAATGGTTTGCGGCTCAATAATGAGTGGGGAATCTTGGTTACTGATAGCCAGGTGGCCGGCAGGGTCAAAAAGGGTGTGCTGGATAAAGTCCTTTACAAGGAACTGGACGAGTCGGTCATTGATGCCTGCCTGAAACAGATTGCTGGTCATCCTATTCCCAAACCGGGGGGCAATACGATTTCGCTCGACCTTACGTTCTTACTGGAGGAAAAAGGCAATTACTATGGTATTGGTAGCAAGGCCACCTACTGGCTAAAACCTATCGGGGTTAGCGGAAATCCCATATCCAAAGATCGCGCTTTTGATACCCTTGAGGAACCACTCCATTTCTCCAAGTTAAAGCCAAAGGGTGTAAAGGTCGGGGACATCCTCATCTGCTATGCTGTCGGGCACCAAAACATATTATCGGTATACCGGGTGAAATCGGGAATACTAAACACCGGTGACCCCAATGACCGCTGGCCTAATTATGTGATCGGTGAGAACCTGACACCTTTTTATGGAGGCCTCTGGATACAGTATAATATAAAGGCAACTAACCAACGGGCAGAGGTTCTTAATAAAGGGCTATTCAATATTACACCCAGTGGTAAAAACAGTTACGGAAGTTTAAACCGGGGTGCTGACAAATTACGAATTACCACTGAATTTGGCGAATATTTGCTCAGTAGGGTATCGACGATTAACCGAGCTATTGAAGAGTCCCAGATTTGAAATAGTGAAGTTGGCTCACTGTAAGATTATGCACCCGTGACCGCCGCGGCATCCTTTTCCACAGGGAAAAGATACAAGCATAGGGCGCGTGAAGGTGCCCCGTGCTATTCTTGTTGTTTTACCCTATCGAGCATATCCTGGTAGAATTCTTTGAGCCTCCACCAGGCGGGGCAGTTTTCAATAGTGCCCTTGTAGTTGCTGATGGTTATATAACAGTTATCCAAGAATTTCTGGCTATCGGTAATCTTTGCCCACGGTTTCCACTGGATTTCCAAAGGCGGTGGATTTTTTTCGAAATAGCGTTTTATCTCTTCGGGATTCATACGATAAAGATAAAACAGAACTGTTTTAGTGCAATCAATTTTGGTTTTTAAGTTTTATCAGTGCTAAGGCAACTATAAAATTACCTATTATTAGGTATATTTATTTATTTGAGGAATTACTAATTTTAACTTAATTTTCTGTAGAGATTTTAATATAGAACTCCAAAAAAAGTATGCCAACAACTGTAAATGATGCTTTTGACCAGTTCATGAAAGACAGCGTCCGTCTGGATACAAGCCGTTCAAACGTCGCAAAAGCCAGTAAAAATACCTTGGTAGCGGAAATCGAGAAATTTCCGGATGATGGTAAATTCCTTTACCTGCATCCCGATGTGCGTATTGACTATGGTTCTTTTGCCAGGAAAACTAAAATCAGGCCTCTGGATGACATTGATCTGATGATCATTTTGCACGCCCAGGGCAACTGGCGCACGGAATACAGCGACAGGTTCGAGATCTCCGTTCCCAATAATGCCACTAGGCAGCTTGCCCTGTGCAACGATGGCACCAATACATTGAATTCCATTAAGGTTATCAATAAATTCAAGGAATACCTCTCTAAGGTTTCCTTTTATGATAAAGCGGAAATCAAAAGAAACCAGGAGGCTGTAACCCTTAATTTGAAGTCATACGAGTGGGTCTATGATATAGTGCCATGCTTCATTACCAACCCGCTTCCGGACGGTTCGTCCTTTTATCTAATCCCGGACGGCAAGGGGAATTGGAAGGCTACGGATCCCCGAGTCGATCAAAAACGTATGGTGGATGTGAATGCTGGCCAACAGGTATCGGTATTAGATGTGGTGCGGCTTATTAAGTATTGGACAAAACGTCCCACAATGCCTACTATGAAATCCTATTTCCTGGAAAACATGATCTTAAATTATTACGCCTCGGGCGTTAGAAGTTCAAAGTACCCGAATGCGGAGCTGCCTACTATTTTTGCCTACATCTTTCATAATGTCCATAAGTCCTTAAAAGACCCGAAAGGTTTTCAGGACGACATTAACCATCTGACAAATGATGAAAGAAATTCAATCCAAGCCAAAGCCAAGACGGACTACCATCTTTCCCTTGAAGCTCTAAAGTTGGAGAGCGAAGGCAAAATGAGTGAGGCCATAGGCAAATGGATTGCTATCTTTGGAAATGAATTCCCTATTTATAAATAAGGTTTCTAATGAACGATATACTACAAAAACAAAACCTTCCTGTTAACCTTGATTATCTTAAGGCCAGCAGTGTGCTTTACAGCAGGGCTAAAGTAGCTTTTGGTATCCAGATCGTAGTGACTGTAATTTTAACCATCACTTTTAGTTTCCTTAAATTAATCCCTAAGGAAAACCTAGGTTTTGAGTTAAATGCTTTTTTAGGTATAGCTTCTATACTCATTGTTTTTGCCGATATCCTGTTTTTTAATTTTTATGTTTCGGGGCTGCGTACCTCTGGTGCCAAGGCTCAGGAAAAGTTTGACTGTACACTTTATGAATTGCCATGGAACAAAATAAATAGCGGGTCTGAACTGGAAAGTTACATAATCAGGGAAAGCGTATCAGAGTATAAACCAGATCCGAAGTCACCTATAGAAAACTGGTATGATATTAATCTTGAAGGTTTATCAAAAGAGCGCGCTATCTTACTGTGTCAGGAAACTAATCTATTTTATGACGGGAAGTTGCGCGAACATTTTAAAATGGCAAATATCCTGACCTGTATTTCTATATTCGTAATATCCCTAGTTATTTCATTAATAGCAGGCAACAAGGTAAGTGAATATATTACCGTTGTTTTGGTACCGGTGTTGCCTATGATTTCACTAACATTAAAAATAATTGTAGAAAATAAAAAATCCCTCACAGTATCCGCGGATTTGAAGAAAACGGTACTTCAGCTTAAAGCGAGAGAGGGTGATCCCTCCATGGAAGAACTTCGCGGCATTCAGGACAAAATTTATTGTAATCGCAAGGACAGTACTTTAGTGCCCAACTGGTATTATAAATGGCGAAGAAAAAAACTCGAAAAAATTATGAAGTTCAATGCCTCCAACTAAGGTTAAATAAAAATTATTTTACATCTATAAATCAATGGTAATAGTACGCAATGATGTTCTGTTTAACAGATTCAGGCAGAAGGGATCCATCGCTAATTAAAGCTCAAGACTGCGCAGGTATTTATCCAAAGGTTCGCCTTGTTTAAAAGGCAGCTTTCCAACTATTTTATTGTCTGCGGGGTTGTAATGAATTTCCACAAAGAAATCATTAATGCTGTAAAGCTGGTAATGGATGTTATCCACAATAATATCATCGACATGCCTGCCCTGTTCCCAGACGGCCTGGTACTGGTTATTATCATCAAGAGCGAGAAAATCATATAATTTCATATGCAAAGGATGTGGCAGGATGAATAAAACAAAGCCCCCTAAAAAACGGGAGCTTTGCAGGATTACTTTTTAGCCTCTTCAATAGTCACTTTCCTGTAGTCTTTGAAGAGTTTGGTTAATTCCAGTGTTGCTTTGCGTGCACGCCCGCCTGCCGCTTTATTGCCTTCGGCGTTTGCTTGCGATTCCTTTTGGAATGTTGCGATTTCGGCATTGATTTGTTCCAGTAATTCGTTCATGATAATTTATTTATAAAGGAAAGCAAAAATAGTAATTTTAATAGTGGGTGTGCAAGTTGCTTTTACTCATTCTCGGCTACCTTTCTGTACTGCAAGAAAAGCTATCATGATTAAAAGACGTTTTCCTTAAGTAACGCAATCCGTTTCTTGTTCATGCCTTCTCTTATAAATTTATTATCATACCTATTGAATTGTTATCTTAATGTAGTCGCCGGTCTTTACGTAACCAACCATGACAAATGCCTGATTTGGTAATCTGTGTTAAGCATTTTTACGAGCTATTTTTAATTAGCTGAATTGTTGGTGAAGCAGCAAATCGTCTTCAATTTTTAATACCGCTAAAATAAGTAATTTTAATAGGATGTAATAATCCGACTGGTGCTCTTTTTCTGAAGTCGTGTTTGTGCCATGGGCATATTTATTTCTCAAATCAATACCATTGGTGTAATCTTTCTTATTTAGATGATAATTAAAGTATCCCAATTCTTCCTTAGTGAACAGGGTACTTTCAAAGACTAGGAGATTATTTACGGCCATATCGTCAATTACACTGCGTATGGCATCGGGATAGTGCCAGTAACTAATCACGTTATTTGTGTACAATTCCCCTACGACAAACAAAAAATAGGATTGCTTAATACGTACAACATTATTTGCGTCAAGGCGCAAGTAATCATCGGTAATCAGCCTATGAATTTCCGCTTGTTGAAAATTGGCGAAATTTTCAATATTTACTTCTTCATTAACCAAAAGGTCATACAGGTTCCTATATTGACTATTAAAGGGCTCCACATAATGCAGTAGGCTTTGGTCCGAAAAGAACAAATATTTAAGGTAACGGATCTTTTCATGATCCGAATATGCGTACTTTTTTGGGAGCAGACTTGGTATCTCGCTAAAATAGAGCGGTACTGAGTTAATCTGTAACAGCTCCATATCGATTTCACCTTCTTTAACAAAAGCCTGGTACTGCCGCAGTAGGAATTCGAAATCGGGAGCAAGTGTACGGATCTTCTCCAGATAGGTAGCATTGCCTGAGGGAAACTTAAACTGAAGGGTAATTTGATGCTGCGCTTTAAAAAAATCAGTGACTACAGACTCAATTATTACTTCCAGGGAAAGGCTTCGCCTGTTGAGATAATCGGCATAGATTACTAGCTGAAGATAGGCCAGCATGCTTTTTCTTTGGTAAGTAGTGCCGATCACATACTCGTGCTTTGATTGCATAAGTACTTTCTCCAGCGTATCAAGCTCGCTTTCCTTGCTTACCAGGGTAATGAGCCCCGTAAGGTCGAGGTAGGCAAAAAGCCTTCTGAAAACCTGGAATAGTGAAATATCTGTTTTGTTACGGTTAAAGAAATCCTCGCCGTAGCACACTTCAAGAATACCCTGTTTACGGGAGTATTTTACGGGGTCTTGCTGGTCTTTAGAAATGGAGACCTGAACGCCTTCTTTCCATGAATGTCCTTTCTCGAAAATCGTAGTGTTCAGGGCGGCTGCCGTCCGCTTTGCCTTTAGCCTTAATTTCGCAGAGAGCTTTAACTGAGGCGAATCCTTACACTTTTCGATCAGCCTCACGTAATTTACATTGGGATCTGGCCCATTGAGATAGCTATCCATAATGGCTTCCCGGTCGGCAAGATTTAAGCTTTTTGGAAAGTACGCTTCGGGCCGTTTCCCTGTATGCTTTTCCTCAAGCCTTGAAAGCAGCAACTCGGCCGAGGTGGGATGTTTCATCAAAAAAGATCTTATTTCCCGGTCAAAGAATTGTACGATGTTCTTGCAGGCCAATATATACGATATCTGGAAAGAAAACGTATCCATGATGTTGACAAAAACAGCCTTGTCAATTTTCTTGTAGACCTGAAAGTAGTCCACCAGTTCCCAAAAGGAGGGTTTATAGTTGAATTCCAACTGGTTTATGTACCCCATCACATTTTCATTGTCAATACCCAGCCAAAAGCTTTTTATTAGTGCCCAGGCCTGATTGATTCTTGCATTGAATTTACCTTTTAGTGTATCATCCCAACTTAATAAAAACATATCGTTGTCGAAGTACAATTTCACATGGTACAATTCGAGAAGGTCGTTGATATCAAGAGCATCACTGAGATTAATGGATTCCAACAATTTTTCAGCACGCCCCAGGTTGTGGCCCGCCGCCCAATCTTCTTTTGAAAAGAATGCAACCCTTTCAAGATGTTTTTTTTTCATTATTTATGTCGCCGTTTATATAAATTATTGGTTGTTTTTATCCTGAAATAGGAAGCAGCTTTTTTAGCTGTAAAGTTAGCATTTTATGTTCCGTATTATTCTTCTGGAAAGACATACGGATATTTCTTTTATCTGTCATAAGCACCTTATTGTCAATATTTTATGCATGTAGAATTCCAAACATGATTACTATGTCATTGATGTAAAATTTTAATTTGCCTAAAAGTCAAATTAATCCTGGGAAGTAAGCGTTTTGCCGATTTTGGGATATGGTGTTCCCAAAACGTATTTGTTGTTCCGGACATAAGTAGCAAAGTACCGTGATGCAATGGTATCTCAACCTGCCCAATTTCTTTATTGGTTTTGTGCCGAAACTTAAAAGGCCGGGTTTGTCCAAAGGTAACCGATGCTATATTGGGGTTGCGGCCAATCTTTTGCTCCTTATCGGAATGCCAGGCCACACTGTCATTTCCATCCCTGTAAAGGTTTAAAAGCACGGCGTTGAATTTAAGCCCTGTTTCCTGTTCAACTTTCCTGCGCAATGCTAAAAGTACGGGAGTCCATGGTAGCGTATTTCCCCCTGGTTCTTCCTGCTCGCCATACCAGGCAATCATGCGTGGTGCCGTAACCATTTTATCATACATCGGCATCTGGTACTGCCGCCATGGTGTATCCTGAAGCAATTGTATATAATAGCTATCAGCCTCTTGCTTTGGTATGAACCCATCATACTGCATTAATTCCAAATCCGGCAGCTCAAGATATTTTTTAGGGCTGCTGCCGGTTGTAAAAAGGTCGGTATCGTTAAATAGTGTCATAGCTGTAGGTCCGGGTTACTTCATTTTGTCCGTGTTTTAGAACTTTTCCCGGATACCTGACAGTATAGGCATTGATAAGCTGCATAATATATCCGTTGCTATTATACGGTGTTACATGCTCTTTAATGTCCGAAATACAGGTAATCGCTATATCAGAACTGATATAGCCCATACCATAAAAATGGCCTTTTTCCACCCATACACAGCTGCGCTCCTCAAGGCTTCGCCCTTTATCTACAATAGCATAGCTTGGCCGGGAACCTTCAAGAAAGTCCAGCGCCCTGCTCACCGCATCATTGTGATATTCCGTATCGGGTAGCGAAGTAGCGTCTTTAATCGCTGTTTTTGCAGAAGATGCCCCATAGTGGATAAACCGGTAGTCAATTGTAAACTGCCCTGCAAGCTTTAGAAGCAGGTCCACTCCTTCATGCAGGGAGTGGAACATCTCAAGGTAGTGCTGATGTTTGACCAGTTTTCCTACGGCCAGATATTTATAACCGTTGCGCGCTTCATATTCATATAATCCGAATTTAGGATCGAATTTTTTCAATGCCCTGTTATGTATGGGCCACAGCTTTTTGATCTCGCAGCATTCGAGTAGCAAGGCCATAAATTCCGAGGCACATATCTCAAATGAAACTCCATGAATGTCCCTGAGGAAGTGCTGGCGTTGCGGGGTAATCTTGTGCCCTGAGAAATGTTGTGCCACGCGTTTTTTCAGGTTCTTTGCCTTACCTACATAAATGACTTTCCGTTCGCTGCTATAGAAATAATACACCCCCGGTTTTTCAGGCAGGGCATCAAAATCCTCTGGTGGCAGGTTGGGTGGCAGCCGCTGGTCTTGTGCGTTCTTTTTAATCATTTTCTCTATCACGGCTTCAACATCCCATAGCAGCAGTCGGGATAGCAACACAGCAGTAGCATCTGCATCCCCGCCCGCACGGTGAGCCTTTAATAAAGGTATATCCAGGGATCGGCAAAGGTTCCCCAGGCTGTAGGAAGGTAGGCCCGGTTTGATCTTGCGTGCCGCTCGAACTGTACACAGCTTATTTTTGGCAGTCCACTGTAGCCCGGCCCTGCTGAGTTCATGGCGGACAAAAGAATGGTCAAAGTTCACATTATGTGCCACAAAAATGCGATTTGAAAGCATCTCATATACCTTTTCGGCTATATCGTCAAAGATGGGCGCATCCTTTACCATGTCATTGTTAATACCGGTAAGGGCAAATATGGGCAAGGGTATCTCTTTTTGCGGGTTGACCAGCGTTTCGAAGCGGTCAATCACCTGGCTGCCGTCGTGGATAATGATGGCAATTTCGGTGATGCGGCTACCACTGGCATTGCCGCCAGTGGTCTCAATATCTACTATGGCATATTGGGTCATTTTCATACTGTTTTCTTTTGCGGTGTTTCGTACATCTTATGTCTTGGCAGGTTAATTTCCTGCTCTTGAGGATAGGGAGCGCGATGGGTCATGGATACATCTTCCCGCAGTTTTTCCTGTGTTCTGGTGCTCTCGGCATCGGTTTCCCTGTACCGAGGGTCGGTGATAAAAGGCATTTTCTCCATTTTGGATATGGTAATGGTTGGGAAATGGTAATCTACTTCCACCGTACCGAGGAGCAGGTAACAACCACCACCCTTAAAGGGATATTGTTTTAAGCTGCCTGTAAAGTGTGCTGTATCAAAAAACTCTCCATTAGCGTCGATCCATGTCCCGAAATACATAGCACCCATCTTGGTGGGCACATGCTTGCGCGAAACGAGGTAGGCCAGCATCTTGACCTGTTTCTTATGGTGCTGTACCAAATCGCGGGCCATTACGGTGCCCCTGTAGCCAGTCTTCAAAAGGTTAAATGGCGTTACCGAAACCGGGAAGCCGAGTAACTCAATCTCATCGAAAGCATCCTCAAAGGGCGAACGCCTGAGCTCCGGGAGCTTGTATTCACGTACCGGCTCCGGAAGCAGTTGAGGCTGGCGGTTCTCGGGTTTAAAGTGCATCATGATCCGCCTTGCGGTGACCAGAAGCTCGTTCTTGTTTTTACCTGTAGAACGAAAAGCCCCGATGTAGATCAGCAGTTGCAGCCCTTCGATGCCGATCGGGATGCGGTTGATAAAATCCTCCAGCGAACTGTAGTTTCCATTAGCAGCGCGTTCTGCTACAATGTTGCGTGCAATCTCGCCCTGCAATCCCTGCAGGTGCATAAATCCCAGATAGATATCCTTGCCATAGAGTGTGGTTTCCACCTCACTTTTGTTGACACAGGGATTGTGGATGGAAGCCCCGGACATGCGCGCCTCATGGACATAGACTTCAGTGCGGTAAAAGCCCCCCTGGTTGTTGATGACTGCGACCATGAACTCAATGGGGTAATGTACTTTCAGGTAGAGGCTTTGGTAACTCTCCACGGCATAGGAGGCTGAGTGTGCCTTGCAGAAGGAATAGCCCGCAAAGGATTCAATCTGCCGGTAGATCTCGGCACTTAATTGTTCCGGATGCCCTTTGGCGGCACAGGAGGCGAAGAAATTATCCTTCACTTTTTGAAGCGCAGCCTTAGAACGCCCTTTGCCGCTCATGGCACGCCGCAGTATATCCCCATCAGCAGCGGCAAGCCCGCCATAATGCAATGCAATTTTGATCACATCTTCCTGATAGACCATGATGCCGTAGGTTTCGCCCAGTTGCTGTTCAAAAACCGGGTGGAAATACTCGAATTTATCCGGGTGATTATGACGAAAAATATATTCTTTCATCATTCCGCTTTGGGCTACTCCGGGGCGTATAATGGATGATGCTGCAACCAGTACTTTATAATTGTCGCACTTTAGCCTTCTAAGCAGCCCACGCATGGCAGGGCTTTCGATATAAAAACAACCGATGGTTTTGCCCCGGCCCAGGAATTCATTACATCCAGCTTCGTCTTTGGAAAGGGATGTATCGCGTATGTCTACGGTAATACCCCGGTTCTTTTTTATCAGCTTTACCGAATCGTCAATATGCCCGATCCCCCTTTGTGAGAGGATATCGAACTTGTCAAATCCGATCTCTTCGGCTACGTGCATGTCGAACTGTACTATAGGAAATCCCTTGGGTGGCATCTCCAGGGCCGTAAAATCCGTGATAGGATCTTCGGAAATAAGGATACCACAGGAGTGCATAGAACGCTGGTTCGGGTATTTTTCCATCATCATGCCATAGCGGTGTACGAGCCTGACCACATCATTTTTATCGTGCCGGTCCATAGAAGTTCCCGAGAGGGCGTCCAGTTCCTCTTTGGGCAGGCCAAAAACTTTGCCCACCTCCCGGAATATGGACTTGTATTTGAATTCGACGTTAGTACCGCAGAATGCTACATGGTCAGCGCCGTAACGCCTAAAGATATAGTCCAGTATTATATCGCGTTCTTTCCAGGACCAGTCAATATCAAAATCTGGTGGGCTTTTACGGTTGAGGTTCAAAAAGCGCTCAAAATACAGATCCAGTTCCAACGGGCATATGTCGGTAATGCCCAGGCAATAGGCAATGATGCTGTTGGCACCGCTGCCACGGCCTATGTGTAAAAAGCCCATGGAATTGCTGTAACGGATAATGTCCCAGGTAATGAGGAAGTAGCCGCTGAACTCCAGCTGGTGTATGACCGCAAGTTCTTTCTCAACGCGCTGCTTTGCCAAAATATTATCATTTCCATACCTTTTTACCATCCCTTGGTGCGCCAGGCTCGTCAGCAATTCCAGATCGGTATCCCTGTTTGCGGTGTAATGCTTTTTGTTACGGGGCACCCCAAATTCATAGTGGAAATGGCACTCGTTAATGATTGCAAAGGTGTTCTCCAGTATTTTGGGATATTGGCTGTAGCCTGCCATTATTTCCTCCTGTACCCCCATCATCTCATCCTCCCGGCAATAGTCCTCCGGGGTGAGCTTGCTGCCCAGGGTGTTGAGGTCTATGGCGCGCAGGATGCGATGCAGGTTATGCTCTAGTTTATTCCTGACGGTGACCGGCTGCAATACAACCATCTTATCCAGCCTTGTTTTCCACTCGGGGCGTATCAGTACGGAAAGCTTTTCATTACGGAGGCCGATATATTCAAAGTCCCGAAGTTTCTCCGGAAAGTTATCTGTCGGATAGATAATAAACACATCCCTAAAGTCAGGCGCGAAAGCAGGTACGGGTAATCCCTGAAGGTTATATTTTGTACGGTGGAGGTTGATCTCTGCCAGCCCTGAACGGTTTTTTGCCAAGGCAATGTACAGTAGTTTATTATTCTCCCTGAACTCCATACCGACAATGGGTTTAATACCTGCTTCATTACAAGCTTTATAGAATTCGTAAATACCTGTAACTGTATTGATATCAGTTAATGCCATAGCCGTAGCGCCAAGGCTTTTGCCCTGGGCTACCAAATCGCCTACGGGAATTGTCCCGTAGCGCAGGCTATGGAAGGAGTGGCAATTCAAATACATTTTACAAAGCTTTAGATTGGTAGATACCGCTGCCCCTCATCACGGCGTTGGCTCCAAAACGGTTTTTGATCTTGTCCATAGCCTGGTACAGTGACATCATTTCCTGGGTATCTTCAAAAAGGTTAATTTGGTAGGAGCCCCGTACCAGCCTGCTGAAGCGGATACCCACAAGCCGCAGGCTCATCCGCCGTTGGTAGAGCTTCTCGAAAGCTTCCAATACGGCTTTAGTTAGTATGTGGTCAGACGAAGTATAAGGTAGGCTCACCTGGCGTGTCTCGGTATCAAAATTGGAATACCGGATCTTTACTGTGATATTTGCAGTAAGCCACTGCTCGCTACGCAATTGGTAAGCCAAACGTTCTACCATAGTGCACAGTACTGAGCGCAGGAAAACCAGGTCGGTTGTATCCTGATGAAAGGTATCTTCGGTAGATAATGATTTACGTTCACGGTAGGGTTCCACTGGATTATTATCAATACCGTTGGCTTTCCTCCACAATTCAATGCCGTTTTTGCCGATCATTTCCTGTAACACGTTAACAGGCATCTCGGCGAGGGTCTGTATGTTTCGGATCGCGATACGGGACAGGAGTTTAAAAGTCGCATCGCCCACCATTGGGATTTTGCGTATTGATAATGGATTTAAAAATTGTTGCACCAAAGCCTGGGGTATTTCCAGATTGCCTTTTGGCTTGCCCTCCCCGGTGGCAATTTTGGAAACGGTTTTGTTTACAGACAGCGCAAAACTTATGGGTAAACCTGTTTCATGCGTAATCAGTGATGAGAGCTGGTTGGTCCACTTGTAGGAACCGTGGAACTTATCCATCCCGGTAATGTCAAGGTAAAATTCATCGATAGAAGCTTTTTCCATAACAGGAGCCTTTTCCTCAATAATCTGTGAAACGGTATGGGAGTATCGAGAAAATAACTCCATATCACCTTTGATAATGCGTGCTTCAGGACATAGCCGTAGGGCCATCTTTATGGGCATGGCAGCGTGTACCCCAAAGCGGCGTGCTTCATAGGAACAGGATGCTACTACACCACGGTCGCCACCGCCAACAATTAGGGGAATCCCTTCAAGGCTAGTGTTTTGCAGCCTTACACAAGACACAAAAAAAGTATCTAAATCCATATGTACTATCGCACGCTCCATAAATAATTCTTCTTTGTACGAAACAAAATTAGACCAGATAGCAACAAAATAATATATATTTGCAGTTCCAAATAGCAACAATTTATCACATGTCTTTATTTTCCGACAACATCAGGTTCCTGAGGTCCCAAAAAGGTATTTCGCAGGAAAAGCTGGCTGAGGCGCTTCTTATAGCGCGGTCACGGTATGTCAAATACGAGTCCGGGACGTCTGAGGCACCCTATGATATACTGAAACGCATTTCGAAATATTACCATGTTAGTATCGACTTGTTACTAACCACAGATATCAGGAAAGTTGATATGGAAGGCCTTATTAGACTGGACGACAACCGCATTGTTCTGCCTGTCACTGTAGATTTTAAAGGCGAGAGCATCATCGAAATTGTGCCTCATAAAGCCAAAGCGGGCTACCTGACTGGTTATAGCGATCCAGAGTTTATAGAAAGCCTGCAACACATCTCGCTACCCTTTTTGGGAGACGGTACCTTCAGGGCTATTGCTATTGAGGGGGATTCTATGCCGCCGTATCGAGAAAGTTCCTTCGTAGTGGGAAAATATCTTGATGACAGGGAGGCTGTCAGGATAGGGAGTACTTATATTTTTCTTACTAAAACCGAAGGGATTGTATATAAACGGGTTGCAGCCATAGAGGGCGACAGCCTGATTTTAAGTTCAGATAATCCTTTTTACGCGCCATACAAGGTTAGCTATTTTGATATCCTGGAAATTTGGGCGTTTGTTTTAAGTATGGATACAAAGGCTTTCAAGCCGGATGATATTTCACCGGAAGGCATACGTGATTTACTCTATGAGATTCGTAATGATGTCAAGAAACTCCATAACAAATAGATTTCTATGTTTACACGCATTGCATTTGAAACAAAGCGGGAACTACTGCCACAAGAGCAACAGGAGCTTTTGCGTTTCAGGGGGATTTTAATACAGAGGGGATATACTGATATTATTCATTTGGCCGATAAGTTCCCGGACTTACACATCCATTTCTTTGATGTAGCTAGAGAACGCGCCCCGGGCGTAATCACTTTTATAAGGGAGTACTTGGATGAGCGCCACTGGAGTTGGTGTTTATTTCAGGATAGGTAATGCTAAGGGCTTCCTGTTGTAAGGCCTCCATATATTCGGTAAAAGGAATTCCAATCCGGTTAAGAAATGCTTTATGCAGGCTTATAGTGGTGCTATAGCCGATTTCACCGGCTAAGGCCTTATGCGTATAATTTCGTGCTTTTTTATCTGTTGCAAGCAATTGAACCAAATAGTCGATTTTCAGGTCGTTGAGATAATCAGGCGTCTTTTTTCCGCGGTGTTCATGGATGAGTTTGGAGACATATTTGGTATTGGTATCGAGTAACTTTGCCATACGTGCAAGGTTCATATCCCGACCTAAGTATTTTTTGTCAGCTTCAAATTTTCTGAGGCGTTCTAACAATACGATGAGAACTTCTTCTTTAATTGAAGCAGAGGTGTTTGTTTTAACGGTTTCATTCTCCGGGGCTTTCATAGCCGTAAATTTTGTTTTTTTGCTTTGTATTATAAGCCACCAAATATACAGACCCATACCAAGGGTAATGAAAAAGGTTATTATCCAGATGGAACTTTCGTGTCCTTTATGGGCCAATGCTTTCTTAAGCATTTCTTTTTCCTCCCGGAGTTTCTTTGAGTCAAATTCTTTCGAAAGCCTGCAGGCAAGGTATTTGTAGTCGGCATGCAGGGTACTGTCTGCGTAGAGTAGCGCATTGGTATATTGAAGCTGTTCTTCAATGTTTCCCTTGCTTTTACTATTGCTAATCAACCGGGAGAACGCAGGTAAAAGATCCGGGCGCAGGTAGTGGGTTTGGTTAAAAACCCCTACAACTTTTTTAAAGCAATCCAACGCTTTATCCTCCTGACCTAAAGCCTCCCTTATCTTGCCCATATAATAGTATGCTACTGCTATATTGTACTGATCCTCCCTGGACTCAAGAAAAGTAAGTGTACTCTGAAGGTGCCTGATAGCTGTAGTGTAATTCTTTTTGAAATAGAGGTTGACCCCCTCACTGTGTAGAAAATAGGGTAGCATTTCTGACTCTTCTTGCCTTGAAGCTTCTGCTATCCCTTGCCTGTTTATAGCTGTGCATGCCTCATATTGTCCAAGGCGGTTGTAGCATAGGCTTATAAGATGGAGGGCATTGATATAGCCGCGCGGCTCATATTTCTTAAAATTAGTAAGTTGTGGGTGTAGGAGATTTATGGCGGGGCCGTAGTAGCCCAAATAATACTTCACCTGTGCGATGCAATAAAGGGTTTTAAAATATAAGGGATCCTCAATATCATTTGTGATAAGATCCCCTGCTTTTAAATAACATTCCAAAGCGGGGATATGTTTTCTTGCGCTATAGTGGACTGCCCCTTTTGTAAGCAAAGCTGCTGCCTGTGCTTTTTTATCCAGGGTATTACTCGCCTGTACCATACTGTCTGCATATTGTAAGCGCACAGGATAGGCCTCTTGCAGGTGCAGTTTATTTTTATATCCTTGCGCAAGGTATTGGGCGTTGTTGTATTTCTTTGCTTTTCTAATAATAGCATTGCTATAAGCAAAGGCGGTGCTTTGGGTTGTGGCATCATCGAGCTTCTCCTGCAAAGAAGCAAATGATAAATTGATTAACGTATCTTTTGCACTATGATTTTGGGATTGGCTAAAAGCAAAAAGCGGAAATAAAAGGCAAAACAAAGGCAGTATAACTCGTAACATAAGTGGTGTTTTTCAGCGCATGTATCTCATTTACGGTTTATAATCAGGGGCTTGCAAATTAAAAGTGTCGTTCCTACATTTTCCATAATAATAAGCAAAAGGCTCATATTTCACTATGAAATTCCGGAATTTAACACTCATATATTCTGGAATTTGTTAATTACAGGCTTGCATAGCTCTTGTGCTTGAGTTTGTTTTGTCCTGAATTCAAACAGTCCAGCCATTTGTCGCCACCCGGGAGCATCAGATGCTTTTACTAATCCAAAAGTTACTAAACATGAAAAAAAATGCATTACTTGCAATAGCGTTACTATTGCTTGTATCGTGTGCCCCGGACACAACTACAGACTCCGATACGTTAGCCGCTTACAGCGCAAAATCCGCCGCCCTATCAGAAGCAGCCAACCCCCTTAATCCCTATGACGATGCAGGGGCTCTGCGTAATGCAGTACTGGATGGCGTAATGAATGGCGTACCCAAAGGCATCTCGCAGGAGAACCTTCTTAAGACAGTCACCGATCTGGCCCATGCCAGTAATGGATTCAATACCTTTAAGACCGCTTCCTTTCATCCGCCGACTACAACAGAACTGGATGAACTATTGCAAAGTGCCCCGACACTTGACGATATTGTCCTGGGCTTTCCGCTTTCAACACAAAATAAAGTTCAGGTGATGGCTTTTCTTGAAGGATTACTTGATGCCCATGATGTCGATTTTGAAAACCTTTACAATTATATTGTCACTTTTGAAAACCAGGTTGTCGGTTCCTCAGCATATACCAACAGCGAAAAACAATTCATTTTAACTTTGACTTCCCTGCAGCGTTATGGTACCTATTACCGTAAAAAGCCTAAAGACAAGGATTGGGATTTGCTGATAACGGGAATAATGGCAGATGCGCAGGGAGCCGGTTACGACATTGCTTCATCGATAGTGTATTCCGTGAGTTTTGAGGCTGCCACGCAATTATAAAGACCATGTGCCAAAGATGAACCAGCCTGCTTTTGAGCAGGCTGGCTTATTTGGCAGGCATAGTATATAAATAGTAGTGATATGGCACAAGGCTATTTACTCTATGAAATTGAGCGCCTTGTAGCAAGGCTTGGCTCAAATGATACTGGCATGAGCAGTACAGTATCGAATTTAGAACATATAATTGGCGAGATACAGCAGGAGTCTGAAAACTTCAAAGTGAGTTTATCGAATGCTGTCTTCAGGCTTAGGAAAGAAAAGCAGGTATGCCTTCTCATCGAAAAATACCATCGGGCGATGGTATTACTCATTGATGAATTCCTTGAGCAGGAGGAAGCATTATCCAGAGAGGATTTTTTTGTAAGGATTCACAAAATCCTTAACGATATGCTGCTGTTTATAGAAAAACGTTTCTCTGCTTACCTGAATCCGGAATCTGAACTTCCTGCCCACTATGTTTCACTTTCTCAAAAGCAGTGGAAGTCCCGGCTCAAGGAAATGGAAAGCAGTTATAGGGAGGCTGGTGCGGAAAAGCTATATGGTTTTGTACGTGAGAACATTATGCGTTTTATCCATGCCAAGCGGCACCGGCATTTGCCTTTGCGTGCACTTCTTTATCGCAAGGAACTCATTACGGAAATGGAAGGTTTATCCAAGTCTGTCAAGATGGGGCAAATGCCAAAGGCATTGCATGAGTTGCTTATATACATGAACTATAATAGCCTGGGGTACCTTGAATATTACACCCGTGAACTTACCGGTTTTGCCGGTACACTAGAAACTACAGGGGAACAAGCCGCTTTTTTAAGTAAGAAATACAGGAAATTCAAACGCTTGTATTGCAACACCCATATCGCATTGCATCATGGGAAAGAAAATATAAAAGGAATGATCAGCGGATGGTTTGAGAGCCAGCTTTCATTAATTTCTGAGGGAAAAATCAGTACAGCGCTGCCCTATGGTAAAGCCTATAAGGGGCTGGCCCCTCCTAATCTCAAAGTTTTGCCGAAAATCGTCTGTACCTTTTCAGCTACGCAATTGGCTATCTTGCTCCGGGCAGCCGACCAGGCGCAACTCGTAAGAGCCCCTTCACTTTCGGCAGTTTTTAAAGCTGTCGTTCCGCATCTTTCCAGCTTACGAACAAGTGATTTATCGCCGGATTCCATTCGGAGCAAGTCCTATCTCTTCGATGAGAAAGACAGGGAAAGCACAATAGATCTGTTACAGCAGCTCATAAAAAAAATCAGGGATTTGTAAATTTAATTAGGGTACAACTTTACCGTTGTACCCTAAATTGTACTTGATATGCTTTTATTTCATCCGTTACTTTGTCCTGTAAATGTTACCCAAACATACGGGACATCACCTTACTATATTACAAACGTGATGTTGAACGATAAAATGAAAAGGTATGTTTACAACTATTTCCTGGGGTAATTACCTCATTGCATTTGCCCTGGTATCTCTAACCTGGTATATTTATGTAGGCTTGAGATATTATAAAATTGAACTTCTCGCATTTTTTCACGGCAAGAAAAAGGCAGGCTCTGGCAATAGGCTTTCAGATGGGGCAACTCCCAGTGAGAATATCTTTATTGATCAGCCAACAACCCCACCGATACGTATAAGTGAACTTGAAGATGATACTTTTCAGGAAGTTGACCACCTAATAGGGCGCCTAAAAAAGTTATTTTCAGAAATACAAAGTACAGTGGTGGAAGAAGAATTCACAAATTACCTCCGGCTATTGCTGGCTGAATATCCTTTGCTGGGGCAGTCGGTATTTAAAAGCCAGGTCAATGAATTTATACTATCCGAAATCGCTCGTGGCAACTTGCCTTTCCAATTTACAGAGCAGCATTTAAGACAACTTTGGTAGTAGCTAAAAAATAAGCGGAGGTATTTCGCCTGCCCATCCCGGCGCGATAGGCAGATACGTGACAAACTGTGGGAACGAGGCAACCGTAATCCCTCCGCTTTCTTAATGTATAATCTAAAAGGAATGTAGTATGAAAAAGAGAAGGAAACTTTTGAGAAGGGGCCGCATCATTTGCGCCCTGACGGTAGCGGTACTGTTTACGGTACAGCATGTGAATGCACAGGACGGCCTTGCCGGTATTAATGAGGCTAATGACCAGGTACGCAGTTATTTTGATGCGGGCTGTAACCTTATGTACGCCATTGGCGCGGTGCTCGGCCTTATCGGGGCTGTCAAAGTGTACCAGAAATGGAATGCCGGTGACCAGGATACGAGCAAGGTGGCGGCAGCCTGGTTTGGCAGTTGTATTTTTCTTGTGGTGGTGGCTACAGTAATCCAGTCGTTCTTCGGCGTGTAAAGTTATGCGTTATGGAAACGCTGTTAAAGGAGGCGTTGTGGGACTATATAGTTGCGCACAACCCGGAGCTGATGTACGATCTACAGGAGAATTATGCCGTTAGTAAATATCTTGACGAAAAGGTACGCGGGGTACAGCCGATGGCTATCCAGATGCTGCAAGACGATTATCCCAAATACTTTATCCAGGCGCGCTGCCTGGATGCCCTCACCGGGGACTTAAAGCCATCCCGCTATTTGTACCTGAAAGGCATCTTTGAAGAAGAGTTTGCCGACGAGGCGGCGCTGTATGGCGATTCGGGGATACTGGTCTGCGAGGTCATTAACATGCTGGAGTATTGCAGGGAATTGTTGGATGAGATGGGCTTTTCAGTCCATAATGAAGGAGATCCGGATATCCGGAATGCGGTGATCGGCCATTTGTATGGCTTTTTGTATGCGGAGCATGAATGGTGATGAAAGGATGAGGTTATGGCGTACAATGTCAGGGAAAAATTGCAGGGTAATATTGCGGCTATTGAAGCAGCTATCGCCTGGGATAACGGTGCTGTGCTGACCGATGCCATGCAGCAGGCTTTACAAAGCTATGCGGGATTTGGGGGTATCAAGCCAATACTCTATCCAAAAGGCGACAAGCAGGGCTGGCTCGCTAACGGCGCGACCAAGTCCGATATGAAACTTTACCCCGAGATGATGCGCCTGCACCGCATTCTTGAAGATGCTTTTGGTGAGCAGGGCTACCATGAGGTTGTAAGCTCATTACGTAACAGTGTGCTGACTGCTTTCTATACCCCGGAAGTAGTGCCGAGGGCCTTATACGAGACGCTCAAGGAAGCGGGGCTTACGCCCAAAAGACTTTACGAGCCCTCAGCTGGTGCGGGTATTTTTATTACTGAAGCAGAGAAGGTTTTTGGTTCCTTGGAGCAAATAACAGCCGTGGAAAAGGATAAGCTCAGTGCTTTAGTATTGGCGGCTGTAAACAGCAGCAATAATTCCACAATCACCACTTTCCAAAGTCCGTTTGAAGAAGCACCGACCGATGACAACGGCACGTATGACCTTGTAGTCAGCAACATACCCTTTGGGAATTTCGGTGTTTATGATCCGGCATTCCCGGATAAGGCGTTATCTGGAAGGATACACAATTATTTTTTTGCCAAGGGGCTGGACAAGCTGGCCGAGGGTGGTGTCATGGCGTATTTGACCACCAATGCTTTTTTGGACAGCCCTTCCAACCATGCGGCTCGGGAACACCTGTTCGTAAATGCTGATTTTATAAGTGTGAGTGTCATGCCCGATAACCTGATGAGCGATACGGGCAACACCCAGGCACCCAGCCACCTGCTGATTGTACAGAAGAACTCGGCCAAGCAACGTTTATCCGAGGATGAAAAGCTACTGGTACAGTCCGTAAAAACAGAAAACAGTTTTGGCACTTACGACATTAACCGCTACCTGCTGGAACGTCCGGAGCTTATTGTTGGCAATGAAGTCAAGGCGGGTACTGACCAGTACGGCAAGCCCCACCAGGAGGTTTGGCAAAATGGTTCCTTGGACGGTATTGCAGAAAAGCTGGCCGAAACCATACGTGAAGGTTTGCAGGCAAGGCTCAGCAGTAAAAAGTTTGAAGAGTCATTACAAGACTATGTCCCAAGGGTGGATGCAAAACCTAAACTTACTTATACGGCGATGCCGCAGCGTCAGGAAATGGACGCGCCGATACAGTTAGGCCTGTTTGATACCTTGCCTGCGGAAAGCCTGGGGCGTGCAGCCGATTACATCAATGAAATGGATGCCACGGTAGTGGATAAAAAGTCGGGGCGTATCCTGAGCACCATCCGCACCCAGGACAACCCGGAGCATGAAAGTGTGATATTGGTTGCCGCAAGGATGCTAAAATCCAGGCAGTACCTGTACAAGTTGTATGCGAATGTCAAAGAGTTACAGCCGATGCCCGCCAACTGGATGAACGCGGGCCTTCTAACCCATGAGATCGCTTCGGTGTCCAACCAACTGCAAAAGTTCGGTCATGAGTACCGCTATGAGGGCGATGCACTTTTGGAAAAAGCCTTCAGGCTGAAAGAAGAGAAACCACTGGAACTTGAACTTAAGCCTTTTTATACTGAGGGTACATTGGTCGTGCTTGATGGTGCTGTAGGTACATTGCGTAATATCAGGCCGGAAACGAAAGAAGCGGATTTCTACCCGTTGGCAAGCCAGGGAAATGTTGTGCTATTCAATCAATATGTACAGCTTAGGGATATGTACAAGATACTGTTTGCACGTGAGCAGTCCGGAGTACCGGATGAGGAGCTTCGCAAAAGCCTTAATAAGGCGTACGAGGGTTTTACACGCCAATATGGGCTACTAAACCATGCCTCCAATGCCAGGCTTATCATGGAAGACAGCGCTTTTGGGATTACGATGCTATCTTCACTGGAGCGTAAAGAGGAAGGAAATTTTGTAAAAGCGGATATCCTGACGGCTCCCCTGATACAAAAGGAAGAACGCTACTATACGGATGATGTAGTCGAAGCACTTGCCCGTGGGCTCAATGAAACCGGGAAAGTGGATTTGGATTTTATTACAGCAGCGACCAGCCTAACAGGGGAAGAGGCTATACAGCAGTTGGGCAACCATATTTATCTGAACCCATCCACAGGTGATTTTGAAACCCAGGATGAGTACCTGAGCGGCAATGTGGTAGAGAAATTAGAGTTAGCTAAAGCAGCTTTGGAATCGGAACCGGACAACATACAATTCCATAAAAGTGTTGAAGCACTCGAAAAAGTTCAGCCCGAGCGAATTGGTTTTGAGTTGCTGGACTTTAACCTCGGTGAGCGGTGGATACCGGAGCACTATTACGAGAAGTTTGCCACGGAGTTCTTTGAAACGGAGGTACAGGTAAATTACTTTGAGTCGCTGGATGCCTTTAAGGTAACCATGGGACATAATACCAAGGTGGACAATGAGTATGCGGTAACCCCTAAAAGTGGCAGGACTACCTATGGCTATACCATGCTGGAGCACGCCCTTGAGAATACTGCACCTTTTTTTACCTATGAGGTAAAAGGTGTAGATGGCAAAACGTTCAGGTTGCCGGATAACGAAGCGATACAACTGGCCCACCAAAAGATAGAGTCCATACGTAACGGCTTTATTAATTGGCTCGGAGATTTACCGCAAAGCGACAAAAAGGAACTGGAGCAAAAGTACAACGATACGTTCAACTGCTACCGCCTACGCGAGTACGACGGCAGCCACCTGACCTTTCCCGGATTGGACCGAAAAGCACTCGGTATTGATGATTTGTACAGCTCACAAAAAAATGCCATTTGGCGGATCATCCAAAACCGTGGCGCTCTGGTAGATCATGAGGTTGGTTTAGGTAAAACCCTCACCATGGTGGTCGCAGCGCACGAGATGAAGCGGCTGGGTATTTCGCCCAAGCCTATGATATTGGCACTAAAGTCGAATGTGAGCCAGATTGCCAAGACCTACAAACAGGCCTATCCGGGTTCGCGGGTATTGTTTCCGGTAGAAAATGATTTTACCCCCTCTAGAAGGACACAGCTCTTCCATGAGATCAAGAATAATAACTGGGACTGTATCATACTGACCCATGACCAGTTTGGTAAAGTGCCGCAGTCGCCCGATATCCAGAAAAGTATCTTTAACCAGGAACTCGCCAGTATTGAAAAAGACCTTGATACAGTAATCGAGCTCGGCGGCGATATCTCCAAAAAGATGCGCAAGGGGCTTGAGGTACGCAGGAATAACCTGGATGTAAAGCTCAAAACCCTTGAGAGGGAAATGGAGGAGAAAAAGGACAAAGGGATTGATTTTGAAGAGATGAATGTCAGCCATTTATTTGTGGATGAGTCGCATAAGTTCAAGAACCTAACCTTTACCACACGGCACAACCGTGTGGCCGGGCTCGGCAATATGCAGGGCAGCCAAAAAGCACTTAACATGCTTTTCGCGGTGCGCACACTCCAGGACCGGTATGGCAGTGACCTGTGTGCTACATTCTTATCAGGTACCCCAATATCGAACAGCCTGACGGAGATGTACCTTATTTTCAAATATATGAGGCCGAAAGAAATGGAACGCCAACGTATATCCAATTTTGATGCCTGGGCAGCGGTGTATGCGCGCAAGACCACAGACTTTGAGTTCAGTGTCACCAATGAGATTGTAGCTAAGGAACGCTTCAGGCATTTTATCAAGGTGCCGGAGCTCGCTCTTTTTTATAATGAGATTACAGATTATAAAACGGCAAAGCACATACAACTGGACCGCCCGGAAATTTCAGAGACACTTGTCAACATACCACCCAGTCCCGAGCAGGCCGATTTTATCCAAAGGCTAATGCAGTTTGCCAAGAGTGGTGATGCACGTCTTATCGGGCGGGCACCCCTTACCCGCGAAGAAGATATGGGCAGGATGCTGATTGCTACGAACTACGCCAAAAAGATGGCTGCCGACATGCGCCTGATTGATGATGGTTACAGTGACCATCCCAATAATAAGGTCAATACCTGTGCCCGTAAAATAGCAGAAATTTACCAGGACAGTACGCCTTACAGGGGGACACAAATAGTGTTCTGTGATATCGGTACACCAAAATCTGATGCCTTTAACTTGTATGACGCACTTCGTGACAAACTCGTCAGGGATTTGGGCCTGTTACCGGGAGAGGTAACCTTTATCCACGACTGGACGGACAAACAAAAGCCCGAATTGTTCCGGAAAATGAATGCCGGAGAAATACGGGTACTAATCGGCAGCACTGACAAGGCCGGAACCGGGCTGAATGTACAGCAGCGCGTAGTGGCCATGCACCACATGGACATACCGTGGAAGCCCTCAGAATTTGAGCAGCGCAACGGACGTGGCGGACGGCAGGGCAATTGGATCGCAAAGGAACATTATGGAAATAAGGTGCAAAACTACATCTATGCAACTGAGCAGTCGCTGGATAACTACAAGTTTAACCTTCTAAAGAACAAGCAGACGTTCATCAGCCAGATGAAAAATTGCGAGCTGAATGTCCGCACGATCGACGAGGGTTCGATGGATGAGCAAAGCGGTATGAACTTTTCGGAGTACATCGCCATACTTTCCGGGGATACCTCGCTACTTGAAAAATCAAAGCTTGAAAAGAAAGTAGCCGTTTTGGAAGGGTTACGCCTGGCACATTATAAGGAACTGGCAGTTAATAAAAACCAACTCGAATATTTGAATAATGAGAAAGAATCGAAAACTGCCACATTACAGAAACTGCAGGCTGATGCGCTTTTTTATAAAGACCGGCTTGTCTATGATGCGGATGGCACAAAAGCCAACCCGCTACTTTTGGAAGGCCGGCACATCACAAGCCCGGATGATGTAGGCAAATTCATCATACAGCTTTACAGGGAGTGGACACCACAGCCCGGAGAGGCAGACGGCAAACATATTGGCTCTTTGTATGGTTTTAACCTGTATATCAGGCATGAACGGGAGATGTTTAGGGAGGGAGACCGTTACAGCTTTAAATACTCAAACGTATTTTTTGCCCAGCGCGAAGTTGATGGTGTCAAATACACCTACAACAAGGGCGCACCCAATATTGACAACCCAAAGCTGGCGGCACGGTACTTCCTCAATGCGATTGACCGGGCAGAGCCACTGAGTGATAAATATGCCAAGGAAGTGGAAAACATCAGCAGCCAAATCCCTAAGCTGGAAAAGCTCTGTCAAAAGCCATTTGAGAAAGAAGCGGAGTTACAGGGCATGAAAGTGCAATTGGCAGCTCTTGAAAGGGATATAGCCTTGAAGATACAGGAAAAGCAGTTGCAGTCTGAAGATGGTATTTCCGGCGATCAAAGCCAAAAAATACCGGATAACGGGCAAAGTGCTATTGAAGTGAAGGATGAAAAACCAGCCAAAAGGAACAGGATGGACGAGAAAATGTACGCCCAAATGCGCAAGAACAACCGAATGAAATTTTAAAGTTATGGCAAGCGTATATCAAGTAAATAAAGGGATTAATCAAAGTATTGAATTTAAAGGGCTCAAGGCGCAGTATATCTGGTATCTGGGCGGAGCGGTCGTAGCCCTGATGGTAGTTTTTGCCATCATGTACATTATTGGGCTTCCATCGTTGGTTTGTATTGGTGTAATCGGAGTGGCAGGAACCTTATCGGTAATGCACATCTACCGCCTCAGTCATAAATATGGGGAGTATGGACTTATGAAAGCACTGGCCAAAAAGCAGCTTCCCGGAGTACTGAAATTGAAAAGCCGAACGGTATTTTTCTTAAACCAAAAAAGCAAGTAATATGGAAAAGGATATCGAAAAGATACTGCCCATTATGGCTGTAGAGCATGATTGTATTCTGTCAAAGCAGGGTGATGTAACGATTGTATTTAAAGCAGCGTTGCCGGAACTTTTTACCCTGTCGGATCAGGAATATGAGGCGTTCCACCAGATATGGCTCAAGGCATTAAAAGTCTTACCTAAGCATACAGTATTTCACAAGCAGGACTGGTTTTTGGAAAGCCATTATAAAGCTGATTTTTCAAAACAGGACAACAGCTTTCTTTCACAGAGCAGCGAGCGATTTTTTAATGAGCGACCTTTCTTAGATCACAGCTGCTACATCATGCTTACCAAAAAACCAGAGGGACGTAAGAGCGTAAACTCGATATTTTCCAGCCTGCTCAAGCGCAGTATAGTCCCGGAAGAGACTTTAAATCCTCAGCTTTTGCAAGATTTTTTAGACAGTGCCGGACAGTTTAAAAGGATATTAGAAGACAGTGGATTTATAACCCTGCAAAGGCTTACAGAAAAGGAACTCTCCAGCAGCCATAGCAATATGGGATTTATTGAGCAGTACTGTCTCTTGGCCGAGCGCCCGCATCCTTTTGTCTTTGGCGACATTGCCTTTGAAGATGGCTTGCGTGTAAACGATAAGTACAGCCAATTATACGCCCTTGCCGATGCGGCTGACCTGCCGGGCCTTTGTGGTTCCCGTATTAATTACGATAAATATTCCACTGACCGTACCAAGTTCAGTATCGGTTTTGCTTCAACACTGGGGCAATTGTTATCCTGTAACCATATCTACAACCAGTACCTTTTTTTGGATGACCCGCAAAAGACCATCCAGAAAATGGAAGCAAAAAGGCTCAGGTTACAATCGCTTTCGGGTTACAGCAGAGAAAACAGTCTAGCCCGTGATGCCACTAATGATTTTTTGAATGAGGCGATTAGCCAGCAACGCCTTCCGGTCAAAGCCCATTTCAATATACTTGCCTGGACCGATGCTAAGGATAAGCTGAAAGACATAAAGAATATGGTATCCTCAGCCCTGGCGCAGATGGATGCGGTGGCGCGTCAGGAAACCGTGGGTGCACCACAGATATGGTGGGCCGGTATGCCCGGCAATGCGGCGGACTTCCCGATGAATGACACTTTTGACACCTTTGCCGAACAGGCCGCCTGTTTTTTTAACCTTGAAACCGGTTACCGCTCATCACTTAGCCCTATGGGCATCCGCTTGGGCGAGCGCCTAAACGGTAAGCCTGTACATGTAGATATTAGTGATGAACCGGTAAAGATGGGCATTTGTACTAACCGTAATAAGTTCATCCTGGGCCCATCGGGCAGCGGCAAATCGTTCTTTACAAATCATATGGTAAGGAGCTATTATGAGCAGGGAGCCCATATTGTTCTGGTGGATGTCGGGCACAGTTACAAAGGACTGTGCGATATGGTAAACGGTTATTATTTCACGTATACCGAGGCCAATCCCATACGCTTCAATCCATTCTATATCGGGGAAGGCGATACTTTGGATACTGAGAAGAAAGAAAGTATTAAGACGCTGCTTTTAGCACTATGGAAAAAAGATGATGAAGCCTTTAAGCGTAGTGAGTACGTTGCGCTGTCAAATGCCATTGGCGGCTATTATAGCTACCTGAATAACAATGAAGGCCTCTTCCCGAGTTTCAATTCGTTCTATGAGTTTTTAAGGGATCATTATGTAGCGGTATTGGAAGGTGATAAGGTAAAGGAAAAGGATTTTGATGTGGATAATTTCCTGTACGTACTGCGCCCCTATTACAAAGGCGGTGAGTTTGATTATTTGTTGAACGCCACCGAAAACCTGAACCTGCTTCAGGAACGCTTCATCGTTTTTGAACTCGACAACATCAAAGACCATCCCATACTGTTTCCGGTGGTAACCATTATCATTATGGAGGTATTCATCAACAAGATGCGCAAGATGAAAGGCATGCGCAAGATGATACTGATTGAAGAAGCTTGGAAAGCCTTAATGAAAGAGGGCTTCGCGGAATATATCAAATACCTCTTTAAGACGGTACGTAAGTTCTTTGGTGAGGCTATTGTGGTAACCCAGGAAGTGGAGGATATCATTTCCTCGCCGATTGTAAAGCAGGCGATTATAAACAACAGTGACTGCAAGATACTGCTCGACCAAAGCAAGTACCAAAACAAGTTTGACCAGATACAGGAGCTGCTTGGCCTTACCGAAAAGGAGAAAGCATTGGTGTTGTCGGTTAACAAAGCGAACGATCCGTCCCGCAAGTACAAGGAAGTCTTTATTTCCCTTGGTGGGGTACTCTCGAAAGTTTACCGTACAGAGGTGTCGCTGGAAGAATATTTGGCCTATACTACCGAAGAGACCGAAAAGGTAAAAGTACAGGCCTACGCCCAAAAATTTGGAGGGGACATTAAAAAGGGCATTGCCGCCCTGGCTAATGAAATGAGGAATACAAAATAATACCACGATGGTACAAAAGAAGATTTTAATAGTGATGCTAAGCCTTACCCTGTTGTTTTCATCGGTAATGCCTGTAGCAGCGGCTCCGGTAGTTGCGGCAGAAGCCAGTAGCGCAGCCGCGTTACCATTGCTGACCATTATAAAGGAAGCCTTAAAGAAAATTATCAAGGCCATTGACTTGCGAATCCAGAGGTTACAAAACAAAACGATCTGGTTACAGAATGCTCAGAAGCAGATTGAAAATGCCTTGTCAAAGCTCAAATTGGATGAGATATCCGAGTGGACGGAGAAACAAAAGGAACTTTACAAAGGCTACTATGAAGAGCTTATGAAAGTAAAGGCCATGGTTTCGTATTACCAGCGTATCCGTGATATTGTGGATAAGCAGCAGCGGCTTGTCAGCGAATATCAGGACGCATGGGGGCTTTTGCAGCAGGACGACCATTTTACCAGTGATGAAATAGCTTATATGGAAAAAGTATACAACGGTATACTGGGTGAAAGCATAGAGAATATTGATGTGATTTTTATGGTTGTTGAATCCTTTACCACTTCTATGAGCGATGCTGAGCGCCTTGAAATGATTAACGCAGCGGCAGACCGTATTGAAGCAAATTACGACGACCTCAAACTGTTTAACAAACAGAACATGCTGCTTAGCCTGCAACGTGCGCGCAGTAAAGCGGATGTGGATTTAATCAAAAGAATGTACGGATTACCTTAAAATCAAAATGTTATGAAAAAGATGATGCTGATGATACTGCTTTTTGGATGTATTGCAACTCCGGTACAAGCGCAGAACAAAACGGTGAAAACGATGATGGAACAGATTGTTGCGCTACAGGTCTATATCGGTTATGTGCAAAAGGGCTACTCCGTTGTAAAGAAAGGGCTGGATGTAATCGGGGATTTTAAAAGAGGTGAATTTAACCTGCATACCGATTATTTCAATGCACTGGCGCATGTCAACCCGGAAGTACAGGGTTATGTAAGTGTCGGTAAGACGCTGCTCCTGCAGGGAAGGATATTGGAACGTTGTGGTGATACAAGGGATTTCCTGCAAGGGAATCAGTACATCCGTAGCGATGAAATGGACTATTTGGAACGTGTTTTTGCGAGGCTGTTGGATGACTGCCAAACGGTACTCGACGAACTGGAGGCGGTTACGACCGACAACCAACTGACCATGAAAGACAGCGAACGCCTTGAGCGCATAGATGTCTTGTATGAAAAGATGCTGGATGCATATAACTTTTGTGAACAGTTTACCGGTGAGGCCAAAGTACTGGTCCAGTCCCGCAAGAAGGAGAATGTAGATGCGGAAATGGCCCAAAGGTTACAGGGACTTTAAAAAGCATGCGTATGAAAAAGTTAGTGATATTACTATTGGTGCTGCTGTTACCTTATAGCAAGGTAAGCGCACAGGCGCAGGAACTGCAACAACTGGCGCTTAATATTGAGAAGCTTGCACAGTTCAGGCAAATTCTAAAGGACATGAAAAAGGGTTATGAGATACTGACTAAGGGTTACAACACCGTAAAGGACTTAACCCAAGGTAATTTTAGCCTGCACGAAGCCTTTCTGGATGCGCTGCTTGAAGTCAGCCCAACCGTCCGTAATTACAAACGCGTAACCGAAATAATCGAAATGCAAATCAAGTTGATTAACGAACAGGGCAATGCCTTGAGCCGTTACCAGGGAAGTGGCAACTTTAACGGAGATGAACTCTCCTATATTGGCAGGGTGTATGATAATCTGGTGGAACAAAGCCTGCGTAACCTTGATGAGCTTTTGGTCGTAGTCACCGCCGGGCAGGCGCGCATGAGCGACAATGAACGATTAGAAGCCATCGACCGTATTTATGAAGATATGCAGGACAAGCTTATGTTCCTAAGGGACTTTAATAACAATACAACCGTGCTTTCCATCCAGCGTGCCAAAGAGCATCATGACGTACAAAAAATGGAAAGACTGCATGAATTAACCCCTTAACAATTTGGCTTATGAAACGATATAGAACGGTTGCTTTTACAGCAGCCCTGGGACTCCTATTCCCAATTGGAGCCTTCGCCCAAGGTATGGCCGATGAGATGCAGAGCTTGCATGGGGTGCTTGAGGAACTTTATGATGAAATGATGCCCTTATGTACTAACCTTATGGGTGTTGCCCAGGGCATAGCCGGGTTTGCTGCATTGTGGTATATCGCCTCCCGGGTATGGAAGCACCTGGCAGCGGCAGAACCAATAGATTTTTACCCGCTCTTCCGCCCATTTGTACTGGGATTCTGCATCACGATATTCCCTTCGGTGTTGGCCATGATAAACGGGGTAATGAAACCTACCGTTACTGCTACTGCTGCTATGGTCGAGAATTCCAACCAGGCCATTGAAGTATTGTTGCAAAAGAAAGAAGAAGCTATTATGAATAGCGATGTCTGGCAGATGTATGTAGGTGAAGACGGTAGTGGCGACCGCGATCGTTGGTATAAATATACCCATGATGATGCCGACCCGGATGACGAAGGTTTTTTTGAGGGTATCGGCAATGATATAAAGTTTGCTGCAGCCAAGATGTCCTATAATTTCAGGAATTCGGTAAAGGAATGGATGAGCGAGGTACTTCGCATATTGTTTGAAGCAGCTGCGCTGTGTATCAATACCCTGCGCACCTTCCAGCTTATCGTATTATCAATATTAGGGCCTTTAGTATTTGGGCTTGCGGTCTTTGATGGCCTGCACAATACCCTAAGCGCCTGGCTGGCACGCTATCTAAATATATTCCTCTGGCTGCCGGTAGCCAATATCTTCGGGGGCATCATCGGGAAGATACAGGAGAAGATGCTGGAAATTGACATTGACCAGATTGGGAACTATGGGGATACCTTTTTCAGCAGAACTGACATGGCCTATATGGTATTTATGATCATCGGTATTATCGGCTACTTTACAGTACCCTCGGTAGCCAATTACATCGTCCATGCCGCCGGAGGCAGTGCCCTAACGCAAAAAACAACAAGTATTTTAAGTGCAAGCTACAGTACCGCTGCCAGTACTTCGGCAAGTGCCGGGCAATATACCACCGGAGCGGCAACTGATGGGGCGAAACTCGTGGTAGATGGAGCGAAAGCAACAGGACAGGGCGCGGCAATGGCAGGAGGATATATGGCAGATAAACTAAAAGGAAATTAAAACCAGAGGTTATGTTTACAAAAATGAAAAACATCGACAGCGCATTCCGGTATGTGAGAATTTTTAGCCTGGTATTAATTATCTGTAGCCTTGGTGTTGCTGCCCTCAGCCTGTATAAGAGCTTTAGCCTGGTGTCCCGGATGCAGGGCAAGATCTACATACTGGCTAATGGTAAAGCTATAGAGGCCTTCGCTGCGGACCGAAAAGACAACATACCGGTAGAGGCGCGTGACCATGTAAAGACATTCCATACGTTCTTTTTTACCCTTGACCCGGACGAGAATGTAATACGTACCAATATTAATAAGGCCCTAAACCTTGCCGACGGTACTGCTAAGAGGGTGTACGACGACCTTAAGGAAAAGGGTTATTATGCCGGGATTATTTCCGGGAATATCAGTCAGGGCATTGAGGTTGACAGCGTACAGGTGGATATAAAAAGCTATCCCTATCACTTCAGGTGCTACGCTACCCAGCAGATCACAAGGGCTACAACCACTGTTACCCGCAGCCTGATTACCGAAGGTGCGCTCAGGAATGTGTCGCGCAGCGACAACAACCCGCACGGCTTCCTGATTGAACACTGGGCTACCATAGAGAACCGTGATATTGCTACTGAAAACCGAAAATAAGGGCATATGGTATTTTGTAAGCAAAAGAAACAGGAAACACCAACAAGCCCGGTAGCAATTTGGCTCGTTGAGAAAAAAAGGAATATAAAAGAATGGTGGGTGAGGCAAATGGTAAAGCTGGCTGGTAGACTCTCGATAAGCCAGCAAAAGATAGTACTTATTGTGCTCTGCCTTTTTTGCTGTGCCTACAGTAGCTTTTTAGTCATAAAAGGATTTACTGTTGTCAATCATACGAAAGCAATACCTATTCATTCGATTTCAAGGCCTGATTCGCGTAAGCCTATTATTAAATGTGATGGGGATGAGAGTGACGAAATAGCACGTATGAAACACTTGCTTTTTGTCATGGACAGCCTTAAGAACACCCCAAGTGGAAAACCACAGTACGACAGTATAGTGCGTTACCGACCGGGACTTTTAGATACTTTGAAAATGTTAGAAGAATATTACAAAACAAAATAATTAGGATTATGGAAAAGAAAGTATTGACCCCGAAAGATTTAAGGCAGCGCAAATTGTTTTTAATGCTGCCGATTATGGCTTTGCCATTCCTTAGCCTGTTCTTCTGGGCTTTGGGTGGAGGTTCAACGACAGCGATCGCTGCTACCTCGCCGTTAGAAAAAGGTTTCAACGCCAACCTGCCCAATCCAAATTTCAAGGATGACAAAGCGCTGGATAAGCTGAGTTATTATGACAGGGCAATGGAAGATTCACTAAAAGGAAAAGCTAAAAATGAACGCAGCGCAGCCTATTTAGGGTCAAACAAAGCGTTTCAGGAAGACGACAACCTTGTGCAGGAACCCATTCAGAAAAAGCCTTCATCAAGAGAGTTAAACAGTATGGCTTACCGCAGCCCGGCTGAAGAAAAAGTACATGCGCGCCTTGAAGCCCTTCAAAGGGCACTGGACAATCCAGCACTACAGCAACCGGTAAAGAATAAACCAACGGCCAGATCGCAGCAAGCAGGTACAAATCCTGAAATTAACCGCCTTGAGTCAATGATGGCATCGATGAACCAGCCATCCGAAGCAGATCCTGAATTGCAACAACTCGGTTCCATGTTGGAAAGGATAGTTGATATCCAGCATCCGGAACGTGTACAGCAACGCCTTCAGGAGCAATCTGAACAAATGCGTGGGCAGGTATTTCCGGTAAAAGCCTCCGGTAACCCTGAAAATGTATCGGTACTGGAAAATGGGGTTCGCAATTTTGGTAGCATAAACAATTACCAAAGTCATGGTTTTTATTCGCTAGACAATGAAATGGTAGACAACAATGTTGGCAATGCCATTACAGCGGTCGTACATGAAACACAAACCTTGGTAAATGGTGCCGTGATCAAAATCAGGCTAACAACTGACATTATGATAAATGGTATTACAATTCCTAAAGACCACTTTGTTTTTGGCACAGTTTCCCTAAAAGGAGAACGCCTTACCGTAAACATCGAGAGCCTGCAATACGATACTTCAATCTTTCGGGTAGATCTTAAGGTGTACGATATGGATGGCATGGAAGGGATCTATATTCCCGGAGCCATTGCCCGCGATGTTGCCAAAAGTTCTGCTGACCGCTCGGTACAATCCCTGGGTGTAACCACTATTGATGATTCGTGGTCGTCCCAGGCGATGGGAGCTGGTATCGAAGCAGGTAAGACATTGCTCAGTAAGAAAGTGAAACTGGTAAAAGTTATGGTTAAGGCCGGATACCAGGTGCTATTATATGATGAAAAAGCTAATAAGAAATAACTCCGATACTATGAAAAAGTTTATTGCAATTGTGTTGGTAATGCTGTCTGCATTAACCATTCAGGCACAGGAAAGTGCCGCTTCAGATTATGTACAAATAAGACCTGAATCATTAACTATCGCTGTAGGCAAAACAACAAACCTTATTTACCCTTTTGCCATCAAAAGCGTAGACCGTGGCAGTAGGGATGTGCTGGTGCAGAAAGCCAAAGGCCTGGAAAATATCCTTCAGGTAAAGGCCGGGAGGGAATGTTTTGAAGCCACAAACCTTACCGTGATTACGAGCGATGGGAAATTGTATTCCTATAGCGTAGGTTATAATGAATCTACTACCCAGCTTAACCTTGATTATACAAATGGCAAAGTAAATGCTACACAAGAATACAATGAGGCACTGGCAAAGGAGTTAAGTACAACAGCTGCATTATTGAAAAGAGACATCTACGGTATAACGAATGGCAATGACGGAGCAAAATTATTTGTAGAGGGATTTTATGTGCACGAGAACCTTTTTTTCTTTAAAGTCAGGATTAGAAATAAAACAAATATTAACTATGATATCGGGCAGTTGAGGCTGTTTATAAGGGATCAAAAGAAAGCCAAGCGAACAGCATCACAGGAAAATGAAATTGAACAATTGTATGTATACAATCCTGTTTCTGTAATAAAAGGGCTGACGGAAGAGACTGTGGTAATTGTCGCCCCGAAGTTTACAATACCTGATAAAAAGGAGGTGATCCTGCAGGTTATGGAGAAAGATGGAGGCAGGCACCTGGAAGTTAGAGTGAAAAACAAGACTGTAGTAAAAGCCAAGCATCTATAAAATGAAAATTAGCAGCAGTCAATATAGAGAAATTTTGGACTATCTGGTAGAACAAAATTGGGGCGGGAATGTAGCGGTGGCATTCCCTAATGATTCCAGACCAGTAAGTAAAGATGAACTTGTCTGTTTTGAAACATCTTATGACGCAGCAGAATACTGCTACGAAATGTCCACCGACATAGACTTTTATGAATTTATGGGTGTCAAGACTATATACCGTACGATGAGTGAGGCTTTAAAAGATGAAAACTTACTTCTTACAGATGCCGGATTGGTAGATATTTCAGCAATGGTCACTGCCCGTTTACAGCGCCTCGAAAAAGAAAATAATAATCAAAATAATAAAGTTATGAACGAGAACAATTTCAATTACCTGAAAGATCAGGTAAAATATACAGGCTTCGGAGATAGTCTGGAATATGAACTAAGACAGAAAATTAACCAGCAATTACCTGAGTTTAAGTTAATCTACAATAACGAATATGGAAAAGATAAAGTTGAGGCCACGCTCAACTTTAAAAAGTCGGAACAGGGTGATATGTATTTCTTTAATTCCTATAACGTTAAACTTCAAAGGGAAAATGCCGATGTGCTGCAGCAAAACATATTTGTCAACAATAAAGGCACAATTACCATGAAGGAAGCTTATAACCTGTTAAGTGGCAGGTCTATTAATAAAGACCTGCAAACGAAGGAAGGCCAGGATTATAATGTTTGGATTAAGTACGACTTCAAAAATACAGATGATCGCGGAAATTACAAACAACTCCAATACGGCAAAAACTACGGCTATGATATTGAATCACAGCTTGCCAAGCATCCTATAAAAGAGCTTCTAAATGATCAATATAAGGCCGAACTAATTGACTCGCTAAAGAAAGGAAACCTACAGGCTGCTACTTTCCTGAAAGAAGGACAGGAAGTTAAGCAGTACATAGAAGCAAACCCGCAATATAAAAATATCAATATCTACGATGCTAATTTACAGCGCGTTGATGCCAAGCGTTCTGTCAGCCAGGAACAAAATGAAGGCAAAGAGCAATCGGCCAAGAACGCAAAGGCTAGTAAGTTGGATAGCGATAGTGAGCCTGAGAAAAAAGAAAGTAAGAAAAGGCAGCAGCGTATTTAAAGCTATGAAGCCCATGGATGTACTTTTTAATTTTTGGGAGAGTGTAGTGAAAGACCCCCGTATAACGATGCGGCATGTAGGCTTATATGCCGCTTTGTTATGCATTTGGAGAAAAATGGGGAGTAAAGATCCGCTTTGCCTGTACAGCCATCAGGTTATGGAGTTAGCGAAAATAATTACTCAATGTACGTATCACCAATATATAAAGCAATTGGCGGAATACGGCTACATAAGGTATGAGCCCTCTTTTAAGAAAAATCAGCCCAGCAAAATTTTCCTGCTCCCAGACCTTGATATTATGAGAGAGAAAATATAGATCTTAAATAAGATGTAATTATGAATGAAGTGGTAACAAAAGAAGATTTGAGGCAATTTGGTTTGTTAATGATCAGTAGTTTTCGAGAGGCTCTCACGGAGGTGATGCCAAAGGATAAGACGGAATTTAGCCTCGAATGGGTTAAAAGTAAAGTTGTGAGAAAGTTGCTTGATATGTCTCCCGCCTCACTGCAAAACTTACGGGTAATGGGAAAAATTCGCTTTAAAAAGGTCTTGGGATCCTATTATTACAATAAAAGTGATATTGAAAAATTATTTAATGATGATCAACGAAATGGGAATAAGTGATTTAGCAAAAATTCTTAGATTGCTTGAGGTGGATCATAGGCTGAATGCCTGGCACATTTCTATGTTGTATGCAATAATTGTCCTGGCTTTAAAGCAGAATAAAAAGACTGCCATTAGAGTGAGTAGGAGTAAGATTATGGCGTTATCCCATATAAGTACAATTCCTACTTATCATAAATATTTTAAGGATCTTCAGGCTTTTGGCTATATAATTTATAGACCGTCCTACCATCCAATACTTCATAGCGAAATAGATTTTGCAGGCAATCTCAATAAATAGATTGCCTTTTTTTATTAAAAGTAGTTATATATCGGTATAAATGAATCTTGTAATATACTGTATTACGGTGAAATACCGGATGATTTGTGGCACTTTTTTAGAATTTTGGCGGTGCCACATATAATTGTACTTCGCAAAATATTCTCCCGGAAGATGGAGATTTATTTAGCAGATAATCTCAATAATTAGGTCGTATTTTGTATATCACTTACAATATTAAAAGTCGAATTCGTCATAATATTTATTTATAACTAATTGTATATTTTACGATTATATACAAAGTGTGGCACTTTATTAAAATCTTTTCGGTGCCACAAAAAGTTCTACATCGAAGATATTTCCACAATATATATAAAATAAAGCCTGCATTTAATGGCTGCAGGCTTTACTAATTATGATACATAAAAGCATAAAAACTTTGAGACTATTGAATTGCAAGTTTTGATTTCAGATCCGCAATTTCCTTTCTTAATTGAATTATAATTTCATTATTATCTAATAATTGCCTTTCGTCAGGGTCGGTTAATCTATCTTTTAATACTTCCATTTCCTTTCCTATTGCCATTTGTTCAGTAATTGCATATTCTTCGGTCTGTTTAACGGAACTATGCCCGAGCATCTCCTTAACCACATGAATAGGGACACCATTGGCTAGGGTGACAGTACTACCAAATGTTCTTCGAGCTTTATGGGTATTAAGACTGCATGTAAGCCCGCATAATGCTGCAATTTCTTTTAAATATTCATTCATTTTTTGGTTTGAAGCCACAGGAAGTACAGTTCCTCTTATCTGGCATACAGGGTCTTCTCTATAGCGTTCCATAATTTTAATGGCCTGCGGCAGTAATGGCACGTGAAAAGGGCTTGCTGTCTTTTGACGTGTTTTAATGATCCATAACTTTCCATCAATACCATTTTTAATGTCACTATGCTTTAGATTAAATACGTCTACGTAAGCCAGTCCGGTATAGCACTGAAAAATGAATACATCCCGTATTACACTTAATCTTCTGGTTGCAAAGGTGTAGCCCTCTATTGCCGTAAGTTCTTCGAGGCTTAAGGGACTTTTAAGAACTTTCGTCCTTTTGCCTTTAAAACTGGCAAAGGGGTCTTTCTGAATTATTTCCCTGTGCAAGGCTCTAATTACCATCTTTCTTACATAGGTAATATGTTTTAGAGTCGTATTACTGTTGCAGTGCTTTACCGTCTTGAGATAGAATTCATAGTCTTTTATGAATTCATATTTCAAATCCCTGAATTCGATATCTTCAGTACGATATTTAAATTCAATGAATTCTTTTACGTGGTTTTTTGCCACTACAAACCTCTTATGTGTACCAATTGCGTATTCTCCGGTACTTACAAGAGCTTTCAATTCATCATTGTGTTGTTGGAATTCCTCCAGTAACTTCGCCCTTGAAACATCTCTTCCGAGTACGTAATCAATAATGCGCTGCGCAGTTATAGTATGGGAATTCAATATTAGCTCTGCCTTAAATTGAACGATTTTATTGGTGAGTGTATCAAGATAAAAATTAATTGCCTTAGCGTCTTCCTTATTGCCTGTAGCTCTGCAAGAATGCTGGTCCCAACGTTTAACATCCCATTTTTGTTTAGTTGATGTCTCTTTCGCTATACCATCAACTGTGATCCTCAAATAAATTAATCTCTGGCTTGTCACCTTCTTGGGTGACTTTAAAAAAAATGTGAGCCTAAAACTGTTCTCTAACATAATTCAACAATTTAATTAAACATAAAGGTCGAACTATAGTATTTTAAAATCAAGTCGTTAAGCAGTTTAACTGCTTGGTTAACAGCTGTGTAAGCTAAAAGTTGTGGCGCTTTTTTTCAAAACTCCAGGTGCCACACTACTGCCACAATATTTAGGAGCTTTTTTAAAAATATTGCGATATGCTTAAAACTAAAAAAAGCCTACAAACTGTTGATTTGCAGGCTTTTTGAGCTTTTTTGAAATAAATTCGCTATTTTAAAAACAGCTAAAAGTGACCACAATGGGATTCGAACCCATACGCCTTGCGGCACCACCCCCTCAAGATGGCGAGTCTACCAATTTCTCCACATGGCCGATAGTAGTAAATATAAACAAAAAAAGTTAAGCGATGTGCTTAACTTCTTTTAGTGACCCGGCTGGGATTCGAACCCAGGACCCCATCATTAAAAGTGATGTGCTCTACCAGCTGAGCTACCGAGTCTCCGCATTTCAGTAAGTGTCTTCTTGTGACCCGGCTGGGATTCGAACCCAGGACCCCATCATTAAAAGTGATGTGCTCTACCAGCTGAGCTACCGAGTCCAATAAATCAAAGTGTATATCACTTCCTGAATGCGGGTGCAAATATACGGATGTATTATTTATTTATCAAAGCGTTTTTATTATAAATTTGAGTTTTTTTTGACTAATTTCTTCAATCGCCTGTTTAGTAAAGGCTTATTAATATGAAAAAGATAATTTTATGTGGGTACATGGGTTCCGGAAAGACCACAACAGCCCGATTATTGGCTAAAGCTGCCGAAATTGACTGTCTGGATTTGGATGAGGTGATTGAAAAAAACACCCAAAAAAGCGTTTCGGACATTTTTAAGCAGCAGGGTGAAATACAATTTCGACGTTTGGAGCACGAAACTTTGACCCAACTTTTAGATAGCGATACTGATTTTGTACTGGCTTTAGGTGGTGGTACACCCTGCTATGCAAACAATCATTTGCTGCTGCAGCGCGAAGATGTAATATCTATTTACCTTAAAACCGGGATAGCCGAAGTAATACGCCGTACTAAGGCGCAGGGCAATACACGCCCGCTACTGGCAGGAAAGGAAGGGGAGGAGCTGGAATCGTTTATAGGGCAGCACCTTTTTGAGCGTAGTTATTTTTATAACCACGCCCGTCATGTAGTAAAAACCGATGGAAAAACGCCCGCACAGGTAGCCGACGAAATTATGAGCCTGCTTTAGCGCAGTGCCGCATAAGGCTCGGTGCCCTCAAGCTCTACTATTATGTGCTCCATCATGGAGGTAGAAAGCGATAGTCCCTTAAAGTCGGCTTTTACGGGGTATTGTTTGTGGTTACGGTCTACCAGTACCGCCGTTTTGAATTTCTTTAGGGGCACATCAAGGAAATGTTTTACACCATATATAAGCGTTGTGCCGCTGTTTAGCACGTCGTCTACCAGTATTAGTGCTTTATTAGCATATTCGTCTGCTGTAAGCGATGTTTTAACCGGCTCCTGGGGTTGTTGCTTATTTATGGAAACTTCGCACAGTATCGGCTTTATATCCGATATTTTGGCAAGCTCAGTGGCTATCATCTGCGCAAAAATATAGCCGTTATTAGCTATTCCTGCTATAACCACTTCGGTTTCGTCTACAAAAGTTTCGTATATCTGGTAGGCTATACGCCTAGTTTTATATTCTATTTCCTTGCTGTTTAGGATAACATTCATAGTTGTTGTGTTGTTATTTTTTTTCAAAGATAAAAAACAGTTCCCTGTCCTGTCTTGGTTTTATCGAATTTTGGGCTGTCTGTAGCGTTTTTATATGAAACAGATTGCCAAACAGGGTGTTGTATTCGTCTGTGCTTCCGCCAAAGGGTGGGCCTTCCTGTGTAAGTGGAAAGTTAAAAAGCAACCCTGCCAGTATGCCGCCCGGTTTCAGTAAGCTGTGCATTTTGGCAACATATTCACTTCTCAACGCCGGATCCAGCGCACAGAAGAAGGTTTGTTCTATAATGATGTCGTATTGCCCCTCGTGCGCAAAGAAATCTCCCAATATAAAACATGAAGCCTCTACCTGTGGCAGGCGGGCAATGGCATTTTTAAGCGGGCTTTCGGCTATATCCAGCATGTAGGTATTGGTAAACCCGTTATTGATGAGGTATTCAAACTCATGTCCGTTGCCGGCACCCGGTACCAGTATATGAGCCTTTTTGTCGGTGAGGCTGTCTACTAAATCTTTTATCGGGGTGGTAACGCGCTTGGCATCCCATTTAGCATCATCGCTTTGGTAGCGGTTTTCCCAGTAGTTTTTATCCAGCTTAGTCATCGGCTAATAGTTCATCGGCATCCGGCCATTCATCTTCTCCGGTATAGTCGTCCAGTTCACGGCGGTCTTTTTTGGTAGGGCGGCCCGTACCTTTGGCGCGGTAGTGTTCTTTGCTCAGCTTCAGTAGTTCCAGGTGGGCAAAGGCTTCGGCAGGGGTTTCGTCCTTACGGTACATATCTACCAGTTTAGGGCCTACACGGTTTGCCGGTATGTCTAATACGCTCAGTATATAATTTATCTGGTCGCGGCGCACGGTTACTTTATCACCCGGAAACACATCACGCGATGCCTTTGCCTGCTGCCCGTTTACGGTTACATGCCCTTTTTGTATGGCCTGTGTGGCTATACTGCGGGTTTTGTAATAGCGCACGCACCACAAATATTTATCAATCCTCATACTAATTCTTAAAAATCGGTGTTATTACCAACACAAAAATACGGGAAAATCGTATCTTGCACCCTTGAAAAAAAATTAATATGAAGAGATTTTTACTGGCAATTGCCTTGGTAACGGTGATAGGCTTTACGGCTTCGTGCCATAAAGACGACAACAATGTGACTCCGCCACGCGACTATACCGAGCAATATGCCTCTGAAAAAGACAGTATAGAAAAGTATCTTAAAAACCACTATATTAAGAGTGTAGATGCCGAATTTAATATAGTGCTGGACAGTATAGACAATCCCGCTTCACAGGTGTCTATATGGGATCAGCAACAGTACCCACTGCAGTATGTAGATTTTACGCCTTCGGCTCTTGCAGGTAACAGCGAGTCTAAAAACATAGTTACTTATCGTATTTATTACCTTAGCCTTAATGAGGGTGCAGGTGATAAACCTACTCGTGCCGATGATGTACTGGTATCGTACAGAGGGCACCTGCTTGATGATACCATGTTTGACTATGACCCTTTTCCACAAGCACCGCTTAACCTTTACGAAGATGTTTACGTAGCAGGCTGGAGGGAGATATTGCCACTGTTTGGCGCTGGTACGTATGTAGATGAGCCGGGTAGTATAGACCCTGCGCACTTCGAAAACTACGGTGCGGGTGTTATGTTTATACCTTCGGGCCTTGCGTATTATAACTCGTCAAGTGGTCTTGTAGGATCGTATGACAGCCTTATATTTAGTTTCAAGCTATATGCCGTAGGCTACACCGATGCTGATAGCGATGGTATAGAAAACCGCTATGAGTATGGTATGAGCCCGGGTACCGATATAGGCTATGTAGATACCGATGGCGATGGTTACCCTGATTATATAGATGCCGATGACGATGGCGATGGCAGCTCTACTAAGTCTGAGTTATACATTTCTAATGGTAACTCATACACCTTTGATAATGTACCGAGCTGCGACGGTAATACTACCGATCCTAACCGCAGGAGGATATACCTTGATGCTGCCTGCCGACAGGCTCCATAATACAATAAGCCTTATAACGAAAAACTCCTGCCCACAGCAGGAGTTTTTTGTATGTTAGTGTTTTTACTGTTGGCGGGATTTACTTTATCCGAGCCATCGGGGTAGGGAAACGTATTCACTGCGTTTTTCACACACCGTCGTTGCGAGCGTAGCGCGGCAATCTCATAATGCTTTAGTGTATTTAAGCACGGATTACAAATTAGCTATCGAATTATGGGTGTGTATATCCTATTATTTCAATTTTACCGCTTGTTTTTTCTTCAAAAGAGAACACAAAATCAACATTTGTTTCTGTAATTCTAACTGTTATTTGTTTGTCAAAACTCAATTCGCGAGTAATAGCCCACTTTACTTTCTTTTTGTTCAGGAACTTTAAGAAGTCCTTAAATCCTAATCCTGATACTTTAATGTTTTTGCCGAGTAGAAGTTTTCGTTCGTAAGTGTCTATTTGCCAATAGTACAGCTTATCATCGATGAAACAGAACTCAATATTTTTGTAAGTAATGATTTTTTGATTTGTAGTTTGTTCATTTATAAAATAATCATTTAGGTATTCATCTAATTGTTCAAACAAAATTTCAGGGTATATGAAAATCCCATTTATTTTTAATCCTTCATACAGAAAACTACTGATGTCCATGTGACTGATTGATTTTCGCTAAAATTAAAGAAATTACAGCAATCCCTGACGCACCTTCAAAACAAAAAAATCCCGAAGCTTACGCCCCGGGACCTTCTTAACTATCAAAAAAACTAAATTATTTCTTTCTCGAAATTGCTTTTTCGGCAGCGGCAATAATGGCTTCGCTGTTAAGGCCGTATTTTTCCATAAGCTGTTCCGGTGTACCGCTTTCGCCAAAGCTGTCTTGCACGGCTACAAACTCCTGCGGTGCAGGGTGGTTAAGCGATAGCACACGTGCTACGCTTTCACCAAGACCTCCCATAACGTTGTGTTCTTCGGCAGTAACCACACAACCGGTTTTACCTACTGACTTCAGGATAGCTTCCTCGTCCAGCGGCTTAATGGTGTGGATGTTTATTACTTCAGCAGAAATGCCTTTAGCCTCAAGAGCTTCAGCGGCAACCAGCGCCTCCCATACCAAGTGGCCTGTAGCTACAATGGTAACATCAGTACCTTCGTTTAGCAAAATGGCTTTACCAATAACAAACTCCAGTTCGCCGGTAAAGTTTGGTACTACTGGGCGACCAAAACGCAGGTATACCGGGCCGTGGTGTTCGGCTATGGCAAGGGTAGCGGCTTTAGTCTGTGCATAGTCGCAGGTATTAATAACCGTCATGCCCGGAAGCATTTTCATAAGGCCAATGTCTTCCAGTATCTGGTGGGTTGCACCATCTTCGCCCAGGGTAAGGCCTGCGTGGCTGGCACATATTTTTACGTTTTTATCTGAATAGGCAACACTCTGACGAATCTGGTCGTATACGCGACCGGTAGAGAAGTTAGCAAACGTACCGGTAAACGGTATCTTGCCGCCCAGCGTCATACCGGCAGCCATACCTATCATGTTGGCCTCGGCTATACCCACCTGAAAGAAACGCTCAGGGTGGTTCTTTTTAAAATCGTCCATTTTTAGCGAGCCGATAAGGTCGGCACACAGGGCTACCACATTTTCATTGGTTTGCCCAAGTTCGGTAAGGCCTGCGCCAAATCCCGAACGGGTATCTTTACTTCCTGTATTGGTATATTTTTTCATTGTAATTTCAGATTTATGATTTCAGATTTATGATTTCAGATTTCAGATTGCCACTCATCGTTTATATTGCGGGAAAAATTCCGGTATGAGTGAAGCTCAATCTAAAATCTGAAATCTGAATTCTTAAATACTAATAGTCTCCTAGTGTTTCGGCGTTTTGTTCTAAAGCAGTAGCTAATTGTGCATCGTTTGGTGCTTTACCATGCCAGGCGTGGGTGTGCATCATAAAATCTACACCGTTACCCATTTCGGTATGCATAAGCACTACTACCGGTTTACCGTTAAAGGCTTTTGCCTTAGCATCGGCCATACCGGTAAGGATAGCATCAATATTGTTACCTTCTGCAATTTCTACCACTTCCCAGCCGAAAGCGGCAAACTTAGCGCTAATGCTGCCCATGGGCAATACTTCGTCGGTAGGGCCGTCTATCTGCTTACCGTTAAGGTCAACAGTAGCAATAAGGTTGTCTACTTTGTAGGCAGCAGCATACATAATAGCTTCCCAGTTTTGTCCTTCCTGAAGTTCGCCATCGCCGTGTAGGGTATACACAATATGGTTGTCTTTGTTTAGTTTTTTGGTTTGTGCTGCACCTACAGCCACGCTCATTCCCTGGCCCAGTGAACCCGATGCCACGCGTACGCCCGGAAGGCCTTCGTGTGTGGTAGGGTGGCCTTGCAGCCTTGAGTTTAACAGACGGAACGTAGCCAGTTCGCTTACCGGAAAGTACCCGCTGTGTGCCAGTACGCTGTAAAATACAGGCGATATGTGTCCGTTACTAAGAATGAAGATGTCTTCGTCCTTACCGTCCATATCCCAGCCGTCTTTGCGGTCCATAATGCTTTGGTACAGGCTTACCATAAATTCGGCGCAGCCCAGAGATCCGCCCGGGTGGCCGCTGTTTACGGCGTGTACCATGCGCAGAATATCGCGCCTTACCTGTACGGTTAAATCGTTTAGTTGTTGTGTGTTAGGTTTCATTTGTCAGATTAAATTTAACGCTGCAAAGGTAGCCCTATTTTCCGCTTTGGCAAACAAAAGTTTGTGTTTAACTTGTTGAAAATCTTTTAGTTATAAGTGTTTTATTTACACTTTTGTAAGTTGTTGTTAAGCAGTGGCTAAGCGTTTTTTTACGGCAATATGTAATTGTGTTTGAGTAAAATGTACCTTTATAAATGAATTGCCTGTGAAGTTAACCCACCAACTATTTTATTATGAGTATCAAGTTCACCTTTTTAATTTTCCTGTTTTTGTCCTGTTGTTTATCCTTTGGGCAAGCTAAACAACCTGCAATAAAAGTATACCTTAAGGATAACTTAACCGAAAAATACGTTACCCGCGCAAACGTTATGCTGGAAGGTGACGGCGTAACCCCTATAAAAGGGAGATATTATAGCAGGGAACATTACTATTATTTTGACAGTATCCCTGCCGGGTATAATACCGTAATGGCTTACCATAAAAAATATAATGAGAAGGGTTTTCAGGATATTAGAGGCCTTCCTGGTTCTGTAACATTAACTCTACACGATAAAAAAAATATTTGCTATCGTTTTTTAGATGGTAAATCACCTTATCATGATTATCTTCTATGGGATACCTATGTAGAAGATCCGTTTAAAATTATTGTTAGGCCGGAAACCCCGATGGGGTATAATGAATTTAAAGATTTTATAATTCGGAAAATTGCGGAACAGCAACTTAATATTGAATTGATTAATCCTTTCTATGAAGATATGAAACTGTATTTGCCGGATGTGAATGGAGGAGAACCATATCCTTATATTAGTGAAAACAATGAGGTACGCAGTATTCGGGTAAGCCATATTTTACCAGCATTAGATGGTGGATCTACCCTTTTGAGAGATATATACGTACAAAATATATGTATAATTTTCAGGAAAAAAGACGGTTCAAAATTTAATCGGTTTAATGATCCTATCATTAAAGTTTTAAAAGATCAAGACCTGGATGTTTACAGTGTACTGCTTATAAAAAATAATCGAGAGGATTCTTATTTAGTTACCTCCCGCAGGCAATTTAAAATCAGGGATAAAAAAAACTATGAATATAACAGGGAACGCGTTATAGATTCCTCAAAGTTTTTCTTTTACCGCAATTATTTTCCTAATACCCGTAAGCCTTGGTGGATATTTAAAAAGGATTCAGGTTTTGTTGATTTTGGATTTGAACCTTTTTCGGCTGAGTTCATACCAATACTTAATGATTGCTATAAAATTCCCGAAAGTACGTTATGGGATCAGGAAAATGAGTTCAGGAAACTTAAAAGCATACCGCCACAGGAAAAATCCATCGGCTTAGGAATCTTAGATCAATATGAATATTATGGTACTCTTCCCGTTTCAGTAAAAGAGCCTGAAAGTGACGATGATTGAAACAGGACTATGAAAGGTGCTTTGTATTGCTGTAAAATTATGCTACTGTAGAAAAATAAAATCCCGAAATTAGCCCTCCTAACACAAACACAATGAAACAGCTTATAACCCTGCTGGCACTTGCTGCAGGTTGCATGGCTTACGCCCAAAAAGCCCCAACAGCCATTAAGGTTACTTATCAGAAAAGCTATCTGGGCAAGGTACAAGATGAAACCAATCCGGTGATTGTTTTTTCGGATAAGGAGAAAACACTGGTTACTTCCCAGCAATTATTAGATAAGAAAGCAGCCCTGCCTGCCGAACAGGTTTTGGTGCAGCATCCTGCATCCTATACACAGTTTGCCGAAGTAAAGCCGGGTATATTTGTAGCCATGCGCGATACCGTTGCGCTAAAAAAGCAAATCTTCGAGTTGTTGCCCGATACTAAAACCATATTGGGTTACACCTGTCATAAAGCTAAAATTATCATTAACAGCAATACCATCGAGCTTTGGTACACCGATGCCCTGGGGATAAAAGGTGCGCCATCGGTACTGGGACAGGAGCTTGGTTTGGTGCTGGAAACCAACCGTAACAACAACTTTGTGGTTACGGCTACTAAAGTAGAAAAGCTGAAACACCTGCCTGCTACGGTTGCGCTACCTGCCAATGCAAAGGTGACTGATAACCTGAGCTACCGCGACCAGATATGGAAAGCGCGTTTTACTACCATACCGGTGTTTACAGAGCAGCAGATAAATTTCAGCGATGCCTCTAAATCTAACGACAGCGTACTGCGTTTTGCTAACGGAACCATTGCGCTGCGCAAAATAAAATTCCCGGAGATTAAAGCCGGTAGCCAGGTGTTTGCCGAATTAATAGAGCAATCGGCAGGGGATGCATACGACCGTACCGGTTCGGTTTTTGTAATTCCGCAGGATCAAAAGGAATCGTTCTTAGACGGACTAAACAACGGTGCCAAAACCTTACCGATGTACGAAAACGGCAACGGTGAAAAATACCCAGGCATGGTGCGCACCGCCACCTTTACACCACTGCTGGAATTAATGCGCTTTTTTACACCGTTTGGCATCAGCCAGTACAATACCATTCAGTTAAAAGGGAAAACGTGGCACAATGCCGTGCCGTATCGTCAGGATATTAGCGAGCTGATTCCGTACCTGAGTGGTAAGGAACTGTATGTGGGGGTGTTTATAGGCAACTATGATAAAGGCGGACACAAAGTAAACCTTGAAATTACCGTACATACCGATGAACTTACGTACAACAAGTCTACGAAAGCGATTCCGTTGTTTGATACGGTAAACGTTATGGAAATGGCAGGGCAGGGGTACAGCACTATGTTTAATAATGATAAAGGGCTTGAAGTAACCTTTACGCTAAGTAAACCACTAAAGGATGCCCGACTGCGCTATATAACCACAGGCCACGGCGGCTGGGAAAACGGCGATGAGTTTATCCCAAAAAAGAACACCATTTCGCTGGATGGCAAAGAAACCTTTGCGTTTATACCATGGCGACAGGATTGCGGCAGTTACCGCCTGTTTAACCCGGCTTCGGGTAATTTTGATAACGGTCTTTCGTCGTCAGACTACAGCCGAAGCAACTGGTGCCCGGGTACGGTAACAAATCCGAACTTTATTTCACTGGGTGATTTGCCTGCCGGTACGCATACCATAAAGGTGCAAATTCCACAGGGTGCTCCCGAAGGCGGCAGTTTTAGCGCCTGGAATGTTTCGGGTGTATTGCTTGGCGAGGAGTAGTTTTCAGTAAGCAGTCTCAGTTCTCAGTCTCAGTTCTCAGTCTCAGTTTGCGGTTACACACAACTTACAAAAGACATAAAAGCCGCAGTAATTGCGGCTTTTATGTTTATGGCTCCCGGGTATATTTTATAAAACCGAAAACTTCAATTTCGTTTTGTTCAGGTTTGATGCGGTAAATGATTATGTATCCTTTAAAAACTAAGTCCCTTACATTTTCATTGTTAAAGTAAATCGATTTCCTGTTGCGGTAAGGCATCGACGGTACATCTTTTAGTTTTTCTAGTACATCATTTCTAAATTTTCTAGCTGCGGCGGGTTTGTCCTCGGCTATATAAAGCAATTGGTCATTAAACTTTAAGCGAAAACTTTGAAGGATTTTAATCTTCATATTTTTTCAGGAATTCGTCTGTTTCCTTTTCAAATTCTTCCAAAGAATACATCTTCATTTCTCCGGCTTCTATGGCTCTCAAGTCTTCTTCAAGCTCGGCCTTGGTACGTAAAAACTCCTCCGAAATAATCTCAACATCCTTCGGGTCAAACTGCTTTAACAGCCACATAACGTGCTCATATACTCCTTCATTTATCCTTAAGTGTACTGTTTCCATAACAATTCGTTTTTATCAAATATACAAAATTTAATAACTCCCCACGGCTACAGTAGTTACGTTTTCAATGTGTATCTCTTGTCCTGTATACTGCAATAAGCCCGTTACTTTATCTCGTTTAAACACGGTAACCGAGTTGGATTTTACATTACACACTATTGCAAAGTTACCATCGGGTGTTAGGGTAAAGGTACGCGGGTGGTTGCCCATGGTGCTTTGGTAACCTTTAATTTTTAGTTGCCCGTTGCTATCCACGCTGTATATGGCTATATTGTTTTCGTCCATGCGATTACTGGCATACAGAAACTTTTCGTCGGGCGACAGGTGCACGTCTGAGCTTTCAAAAGCAGTTAATCGCTTGTTTTCCTCATGTGCAGGTATGCGTTGTGCTGGGGTCAGTTTTCCATTTTCATTATTAAAAACTTCTACGGCTCCACCCAGTTCTTCTATAAGATAGAGTTTATCTTCTTTTTTATTAAAGGTAATATGCCTTGGTCCGCTGCCGGGTGGTATTTTGGTTTCGGTGAATTTTGTTGTAGATACAATAGGGTTTTGAGTGGGTTCAAAGCTATAGTTCCATAGCGTATCGCTACCCAGGTCAGTCACAACAAGCTGTTTTCCGTCGGGGCTGAACACTACACAGTGTGCATGTGCGGCTTCCTGCCTTTTAGGGTTTATACCGCTGCCTTTATCATAAGTAATATGTTGAATAGGTTTGCCAATAGTACCATCATTGTTAATAGGGTAGAGCGTAAGTCCTGCTTCAGTGTAGTTAGCACAGGCTAGCCATTTACCCGAAGGATGTACCGAAACATACACCGGGTTTTCACCAAGGCTACTCTGACTGGAAGTATGGGTTAATGCGACGGTTTGCGCATTAAAATCATAACTGCTTACACTGCCTGCACCGGGTGTTTTGCTGTCGGTAACGCTGTAAAGTGTTTTGCCGTTAGGGGCAAGGGTAATAAACGACGGGTTTTTTATGCCGTTAAGGGTGTTACTGGGATGAGTTTGCCATTTGCGTTGTCTAGGCTGTAAACATAGATGCCGGGTTTTTCCTTATCCCAATTATACGAGCCGAAAAACACGTAGGTCTTTTGGGCGAAACACCATTGCAGTAAAAAGACAAGCGCTATAGAAAAACGGAATTTCATAATGAAGTTTTGGTAAGGCAATATAATAAAAAAGTGCCCCGAAAGGCACTTTGTATTTGTTACTCTGAGATTACTATTTCGGCATCTTTTACAGTGATTGCTAAAATTTCCTCGGTAAGTATCAGTTCGTTCGCGTCTATATTGTTATTCATGCTTGGTTATATTTAGGTTTTTATTTAAGCTGCTTAGATACATAGCTTCTTAGTTTTTTATATTCTGGTTTTAATGTATTCTGTGTCCAAATCACTAAAAGTGCTAAGGAGCTCATCGGCTCAATAACTCAGTAGCTCCTAAAAAGGTACATCGTCGTCATTGGCACTGCTGTTCATGTTGCTGCCAAAGGCTTCGTTAGGGCTTGGCAGGTTCTTGGTCAGGAAGTCGTTAGCGCCGCCACTGCTGTTCATGCTCGAAGGCAGCTCGTCAAACGGAGAGGCACTAAAGTCGTCCAGGTTGTCAAACTTACCAAGGCTACCAATAAATTTTAGCCTGATGTTATCCAAGCCACCGTTACGGTGCTTGGCTACAATAAACTCGGCCTGACCAGCTGTTGGCGATTGCTCTTCATCATCCCATTCCTCAATTTTATAGTACTCGGGGCGGTAAATGAACGATACGATATCCGCATCCTGCTCAATCGCACCCGATTCCCTAAGGTCAGAAAGTAGAGGTCGCTTGCTGCTTCCCCTGGTTTCTACCGCACGCGATAGCTGCGACAGTGCAATAACAGGTATGTTAAGTTCTTTAGCCAGAGCCTTAAGGTTTCGCGATATGGTAGAGATCTCCTGTTCACGGTTACCTCCGTTTTTACCGCTTCCGCCTGCAGTCATTAGCTGAAGGTAGTCAATAATAATCATCCTGATGCCGTATTGCGATGCCAGCCTTCGGGCTTTTGCACGCAAGTCGAATATCGATAACGATGGTGTGTCATCTATATACAGCGGAGCACGCTCAAGGTCTTTTACCTTGATACTCAGCTGTTCCCATTCGTGTTTTTCCAGTTTTCCGGTACGCAACTTTTCAGACGAAAGCCCCGTTTCGCTGGAAATAAGACGGGTAATAAGCTGTACCGATGCCATCTCCAGAGAGAATACCGCCACACCGTGCCCGTACGTAATGGCTATGTTACGCGCCATAGAAAGTACGAAAGCGGTTTTACCCATACCGGGTCTCGCTGCTATAATGATAAGGTCACTCGGCTGCCATCCGCTGGTAAGTTTATCCAGTTCGTGGAAACCGGTTGCCACGCCCGAAAGGCCTTCTTTACCCGCAATTTCCTCAATACGCTTTTTGGCCTGCATTACAAGGCTCTGCGCTGTTTCAGAACTACGTTTAATGTTACCCTGGGTTACTTCATACAGTTTACCTTCGGCTTTATCCAGCAGGTCAAACACATCGGTGGTTTCGTCGTAAGCGTCTTCAATAATTTCGTTAGACAAACGTATCAGGCTGCGTTGAATGTACTTTTGCAGAATGATACGTGAGTGGAACTCAATGTGCGCCGATGATGAAATTTTTTGTGTAAGCTGTATCAGGTAAAAGTCGCCCCCGGCTGCTTCCAGCTTGGCATTCTTTTTTAACTGAGCCGATACGGTAAGCAAGTCAATAGGCTGGGTGTCGTTAAACAGCTGTACAATGGCCTCATAAATGTGCTTGTGGGCATCTTTATAAAAGGCATCGGGCTGCAGGATGTCTATAACCTCGTCTACACCTTTTTTGTCAATCATCATGGCACCCAATACGGCCTCCTCAAGGTCTACCGCCTGTGGTGGCAGTTTGCCTTTTTCCAGGCTGATAAGTGTCGACTTATCTACCTTTACTCCCGGATTGATGTTCCTCATATTTTCCATTCCACTAATGTACTTAAAAATGTATCCTTAGGGTTAAGTAATTGTTAATAGACAGGTGTTTATAACCTGTTTATAACTTTTGAAATTCTGTTAATAAGACAAAAAAAGTCCGAAACACGGGGGCTTCGGACAGTTCTTTTTTAATGGGTTGATATTCAGTGCTTATTTGTTGAATTCGCCCATATTAAAGTATTTTTCCATCCTTTGCTCCACAAGGTCGGCTGTTGATAAGTCTTTCAGCTCGTTGTAGGCTTTGGTTATGTATTCTTCTACCGTTTTAAAGGTTGTTTCCCTGTCAAAGTGGGCACCTCCAAGCGGTTCCGGTATAATTTCGTCTATCAGCTTTTGTTTTTTCATATCGAAGCTGGTAAGCTTCAGTGCTTCCGCAGCCTGCTCCTTGTATTCCCAGCTCCTCCAAAGGATTGATGAACAAGATTCAGGAGAAATTACAGAGTACCAGGTGTTTTCCAGCATGTATACGCGGTCGCCCACGCCTATGCCTAATGCACCACCCGATGCGCCTTCACCTATAATAACGCAGATAACTGGTGTTTTAAGGCGGCTCATTTCAAAAATGTTTCGGGCAATAGCTTCACCCTGTCCGCGCTCTTCAGCCTCAAGGCCCGGGTAAGCACCAGGAGTGTCGATAAAAGTAACTACAGGAATGCCAAATTTCTCGGCCATTTTCATAAGCCTTAATGCTTTGCGGTAACCTTCAGGGTTAGCCATGCCGAAGTTACGGTACTGCCTTGTTTTGGTATTAAAACCTTTTTGCTGGCCTATAACCATAAAGCTCTGGCCGTTTATTTTGGCAAGTCCGCCTACCATGGCTTTGTCGTCTTTAAACGCACGATCTCCAAAAAGCTCTAACCAGGTATCACCTGTAAGCGCTTTAATGTAGTCCATAGTATATGGGCGGTTAGGGTGGCGCGAAAGCTGTACCCTTTGCCAAGCAGTAAGGTTTTTATATATGCTTTTCTTAGTTTCTACGAGTTTTTTCTCTATCTGTTTGCAGGTGTTCGATACGTCCACATCGCTCTCCTGGCCTATGATGGTACATTTCTCTAACTGCTCTTCCAGTTCTTTAATAGGAAGCTCAAAATCCAGGTATTCCATAGTAGAGGCAAAATTTTATTTTAATAAAAGTTGAAAGTGACAAAGATAAGTAATTATGTTTAATACGAAATAGATAATATTACCAATTAACCCTCCTGTGGCTTCCGGTTTTTCAGCACGCCGTTGATAATCACTGTGATGAGGATAATACCCGCGCCTACGTAAAATGAGGTATTCATTTTTTCACTTTCGCTAAATACGATTAGTGCAAGAATTATCCCATAGATAGGTTCCAGGTTTATGGTAAGCATCATGGTATACGGGGTAATGGTTTCCATTACTTTTACAGCAGCTATCTGTGCGTAAGCGGTACATATTGTACCTAACAGGAATAGCCAAAGCCAGTCTGAACCTGACAATACAAAGAAACCTGGTGTAAACTGTCCGTCGTATAAAAGGTATAATGAAAAGAAGAAAATACCGCCCAGTAATTCATAAAACGATATGGCAGTGGCATTGTATTCTTTGGCAAATTTCCCGTTTATGATGGCAAATACCGTACTTAAAAAAGCACTGAATAATGCGGTAAGAATACCGTAAAGGTAGTTTCCTTCAAAATGGAATATGATGTACAGGCCGGCAATTACAAACAGCCCGAATATAACTTCGTATATAATAATCTTTCGTCCGTACAGCAACGGTTCCAATAGGGAGGCAAAGAATGCCCCTGTACTAAGGCATGCCAGGGTAACCGATATGTTACTCACCTTTATAGCATGAAAAAACGTAAACCAGTGGAGTGCTATGATGAGTCCCGCAAATACCAGTCGCATTAAAGCCTTCATGGGCATACGAAAGGGTACCTTCATGATCAGGGCATAGGCCAACATAAAAGTTACAGCTATAACCATGCGAAACCATACCAGCTGAAAAGCAGGCAGGCTTATCAGTTTGCCTAATACGGCAGTAAAGCCCCATACAAATACTATGAGGTGCAGGTGCAGGTAGTTTTTAAGATTATCTCCTTGCATTGCGAAGCAGGTAAAAAGCCAGTATACCAAAAGTAACGTTAGGGATCCAGCTGGCTACAAACGGTGAAAAAGTTGATTTTTCGGCAAGTACGCCAAAAACCTTGTCAAAGAATACATAGGTAAAGGCAAGGGCTATACCTATAGCAAGGTTCATACCCATACCGCCGCGGCGTTTCATGCTGGAAACCGATACAGCTATTAAGGTAAGTATAAAGGCTGATACAGGTATGGTGTACTTTTTATACAGTACTACCAGATATGAGTTAAGGTTAGCCGAACCGCGCTGGCGCTCTTTGTCTATAAAGTCGCTTAGCTGGCCGTAGGTCATGGTCTCGGCAGCATATATGGCAGGGGTAAGGTCATCCGGCTGAAAGTTAAACTTAAACGTCTTACTCGGTGCTTTTTCTATCATATCACCCAGTGAACCTATGGTACGCTTGGTGTAGCTGCTTAGGGTATAGGTGCTGTCTTTTTCGTTGTAGCGAATACTGTTAGCACTTATTTTGCTTGTCAGCCTGTTATCCCTGAAGGTTTCCAGGTTAAAGTTGTAGCCGGTTTTGTTCTGATAGTTAAAGCTGCTTACAAATATGTATTCGCTGTCGCTAATCTGCTTGTAAACATCGGTGCTTTGCCGCACCTCCTTACGAGTAAGGTGTGTGGTGCGGAAATCGTTGTACCCTTTACTGGCCCTTGGTAAAAAGAAAAAGCCCATAAGCAGCGCTATAACGGATACTATGCTGGCGCCTATGATATAGGGCCTAAGGAAACGGTTAAACGAAATACCTGAGCTTAGTATGGCTACAATCTCGGTATTGTTAGCCAGCTTACTCGTAAACCAAATAATGCTCAGAAACAGGAATATAGGGAAGAGCAGGTTAGCAAAATAGATGGTGAAATTACCATAGTATATGGCAATGTCTTTAAAGGCCACCTTGCTTTCCAGCATGCGGTTTACCTTTTCCGATACGTCTATAACTATCCCTATGGGAACAAACATAAGCAGCATTACAAAGAATGTAACAAGGTAACGCCTTAGTATGTACCAGTCTATTATTTTCATGTACTTTTTATTATCAGTTGTCGGTTCATAGTTGTTGGTTGTTGGTTGTTGGCCTTTTATGGTAATCATGCTTAATAATTTCAATGGCCTAACAACCAATAACTAACAACTAAAAACAATTAAAGCCTTTGGCTCATGTTACGTACCATCATTTCCTTCCACTCACGGAAATCACCGGCTATAATATGTTTACGGGCTTCGCGCACCAGCCACATATAAAAGCCCAGGTTGTGAATGGTAGCTATCTGCTTGCCCAAAAACTCGTCGGCTGCAAACAGGTGACGCAGGTAGGCTTTGGTGTACTCGGTATCTACAAACGTTATGCCCATTTCGTCTACGGGGCTAAAGTCGTTTTCCCACTTTTTGTTTTTTATGTTAATGGTGCCGTTAGCTGTAAATAGCATACCGTTTCGGGCATTGCGGGTAGGCATAACACAGTCAAACATATCTACGCCCAGGGCTATGTTCTCTAATATATTTATAGGAGTACCCACGCCCATAAGGTAACGTGGTTTGTCTTCGGGTAGTATGCTGCACACCACATCGGTCATGGCGTACATTTCTTCGGCAGGTTCGCCCACGCTTAGTCCGCCTATGGCATTACCCACAGCACCGGCATTGGCTATATATTCGGCACTTTGTTGGCGTAGGTCTTTATAGGTGCTCCCTTGTACAATAGGGAAAAACGCCTGGCTGTAGCCGTACTTAAACGGAAGCTTTTCCAGGTGGGTGATACAACGATCCAGCCAACGGTGCGTCATGTGCATACTGCGCTTGGCGTAGCGGTAATCGCATGGGTAAGGCGTACACTCGTCAAATGCCATAATAATATCGGCACCTATGGTACGCTGAATTTCCATAACGCTTTCCGGCGAAAAGAAGTGGTACGAACCATCTATATGGCTCTTAAACTTTACACCTTCTTCCTTTATCTTACGGTTAGCCGAAAGCGAGTATACCTGGTAACCGCCACTATCGGTAAGGATGTTACGGTCCCAGTTCATAAATTTGTGCAGGCCGCCTGCCTGTTCCAGTATGGCCGTTTGCGGGCGCAGGTACAGGTGGTAGGTGTTGCCCAATATAATATCAGGGTTAATGTCGTTTTTCAGTTCGCGCTGGTGCACGCCTTTTACGGTACCCGCAGTACCTACCGGCATAAATATCGGTGTTTGTATGGTGCCGTGGTCGGTGGTTATTTCACCGGCGCGGGCTTTGGTTTGCGGGTCTTTGGTAACTAAATCAAATTTCATGATACTCTTTTACAGTCGGCAAAGATACATTTTAGATTTCAGATTTCAGATTTTAGATTTCAGATTGATGGCAGGGAAGTTAGAAGTGGTAAAATGGAAATCGGAAATTTAAAAAGAGTAATCATAGCTGGGGTAAAAATGCTACATTTACAAGTAAACCATAAACCATGAAAACACTTTATTTCCTCCCCTTGTTATTACTTTTCTTTTCCTGTAAAAACGAAAAGGAGGAACAGCTGAAGCGCGATATAGTGGGGGAGTGGAAGTTTGTTTCAGGGTATATTGAAACCGCCTGTAGAGATTCTGTACTTTCGCCGCCGCCGCCCGGGCTAAGTGTGCTGGGTTATGGCTTTTATGAAAACGGCGTATGCGAATATAAGCACGGTTTTCAGATAATACATACGTTGAATGACAGGATCGTTGTAGGTTATGATGGGAAAAAGTGTACCTACACCATAGGTGCCGATAGCCTTAAAATTGTGCTTGGCTCAGGTAAAGTGTGGCAGGCATATAAGATAGAATATCTTAAGGGAGATATGCTTTCCCTAAGGGTAAACAGCTGCGAGGTGGTGAAAATGGCACGGATGCATTACGCTATTAATCCTGCTGAGCATTATGATGCCATTGAGGTAATATCTTCGCTGGGGCGTATGAAAATTGACAGCAAAGGAAATGTACTCTACAAGGCAAATAGTATAACCGGCAGCGAAGGTTATCTTCAAGGTAATGTAACCAAAGAGAAGTACAGCCAGTTTGAGCGTGATTTTTTAAAGGCTAATGTGGTATCACTTGACACTTTTTATGCAAGCAAAGCGTCTGATGGGGCTACGGCTATCGTTAGTTTTATTAGAAATGGAAAAACGGTAAAAAAAGTGCAGGACGACGAGCAAAGCAGCCCGGCTGAATTTCAGTGGGCTTACAGGAACCTTATCTATCTGTTTACAGATAAAAACCTTAAGCCGTATCGTTCAAAATATCCTGAAATGACCGAATGGGGAGTTATTTTTTCTGAAGGGGAAAAAGAATATATCCTAATGTGGCTGGAACAATATACCCTGGTAACCGGACTGGACAAGGCTAAAACGGTTACCATTACTTTTAATTCAAAATATAAAATGCAGTACGGCCATGAACATAAGATGGTTATTACCGACGGCCGCTATTACAAATTCCCGCCCGAAGACGGTAGCAAAACGTTGGATCTGGGCTATAACTTTATTGAACGGAACGGCCTTGAAAAGCGTTTTGTGAAAGTGGATGATTTATCATTCCTTTAATACAATAAATGTTTTTAAAGGGTAGGTCTCTATATCTTATTGCTTGTGGCTGATAGCTCTTTTAAAAACCTTCTTAAATTTTCGTTAATATCCTGAAATGCTATATATTTGGCGGTACAATCAATTATTAGCATGAAACGCTTTTTACTCCCGGCGCTATTGGTGGCTACTGTTGCCACTGCGCAGAAAAACATCGACCCTACACCTGAGGATATTACCCTGGCTAAAGAACTGCATACTAAGTACGATAAAGACGATGTGGCACTTATAAGCAGCAAGGAGTCGGTTTCCTTTGATACCAATAAAGACAAGGTAACGGTAAACTACAGCGTGCAGGAAAAACTGATGAACATAGGTTCGCGCGCCGATATACGTAAGTACGAGTTTTACGATAGCCAGTCGGCCATACAAACCTTTAGCCTTAAATACCGTAACGACCGTATGGCGCCCTTTGCCATAAAAGACGAGTTTTACACCAGCGAGGATTTGTTTTATAACGATGCCCGCGTAAAATATGCTACCATCGATTTCCCGGTGCAGGGGTATACTTATAACTACCAGCTGGATAAAAGGTATGACGATGTAAAGTATTTTACAGCATTGTACTTTCAGGACGAATATCCTAACCTTAAAAAAGAGATAACGGTTACCGTACCTGAATGGCTGGAACTTGAAATACGCGAGTTCAACTTTGCCGGAAACGACATTAAAAAGACCGTAACTAAAAACGGAGGTAGCACTACTTACAGCTATGTGCTGGAAAACGCCCCGGCCCGTGTCGATGAAAGCCATATGCCCGGCCCCAGCTACTTGTACCCACACCTGGTATTTGTGGCGCATTCTTTTACCAAAGGCGGACCAAAGAAAACTCTGTTTAACAACACTGCCGACCTGTATAGCTGGTACCACTCGCTGGTGAGCAGCATAGAGGAAAACCCGGCAGTACTGAAAGACAAGGTAAAGGAGCTTACCGCAAAGGGCACGACAGATGAACAGAAGATAAAGAATATTTACTACTGGGTTCAGGATAACATTCGCTACATAGCCTTTGAAGACGGTATCGCCGGCTTTAAACCCGAAAGCGCAGCTAATGTGTTTACCAAGCGCTATGGCGACTGTAAGGGTATGGCAAACCTTATTTGCCGTATGCTGCGTGAAGCAGGATACGATGCGCGCCTTACCTGGATAGGTACCCGCCACATAGCGTATGACTATACACTGCCGTCGCTTTGCGTAGACAATCACATGATATGTACGCTGATAAAAGGCGGCAAAAAAATATACCTGGACGGAACAGAGAAGTACAACTCCTTTGGGGAGTATGCCGGGCGTATACAGGGTAAAGAGGTAATGATAGAAGACGGCGACAAATATATTATAGAAAAAGTACCTGTGGTAGCCCCCGCAGCAAATTTAGAAACTTATAATGCGATGCTGAAGGTAGATGGTGAGCAGCTTGTAGGTAAAATTTCAGGTACGCAGAAAGGGGAAAACCGCGCCGCATTTTTATATGGCTATAACCATATAAAGAACGATAAAAAAGACAATGCCCTGCAACGCTATCTTTCGGGTGATGATAAAAACTTTGGTATCAGTAATATTGTAACGTCTGATCTTTCAAACAGGGATATTACCCTTACACTGTCGTATGATGCTGCGCTTAAAAACCGCGTATCGTCATTTGATAATGAAATGTACATAGACCTTGATCTTGAAGAAGAATATTCAGGCCTTGATTTTAAGGAACGCAAAACCGACTATGAGTTCGGCTACCGTCAGGAATATTTATCTGAGGTAGTACTTGATATTCCTGCCGGATATAAGGTAACCCACCTGCCTGAGCCGCTTGTAGCCGATGCGCCTCAGTACAGCTTTAACGTTTCTTATGAGCAGAAAGGTACTACCATAATATACAAAAAGCATTTTGTCATAAAATCGGAAGTGATTAAAAAATCCGATTTTGCGCAGTGGAACCAAACCATAGGGAAACTAAAAGCCCTTTATAACGACCAGATTACATTAACCAAATAAGATGAAAAAACTCTTGCTATTACTACTGCTGTGTGGCGGTATGGCCTTTGCTCAGGACAAGGCCGAAATTAAAGAACGCTTTTGGGGAGCTAACGACCCGGCAAAAAAAATGCTTACCGTACCCGAAAAATGGAAAAAGGAAAGCGCTGTAATAATATACAAAAGCGAGGATTTTGATTATCATAAATTTGGCGCCAGGGTTACGTATACCACAGCATTTCGTAAAAGGGTAAAGCTGCAGGATCAGGCTGCTGTAACCGAGTATTCGGAGTTTTCGTTCCGTGATAAGTTTCGCTCAGAACGAGGTGACAGAGCGAGAAGCCATGCCGAGAATACCATAGGCGTAAAGGTGATTAAGCCCGATGGCACCGAAAAAGAAGTTAATGTAGATGCCGAGGCTATTACTGCTGATGATAAGAAGAAGATAGCCGTTTCTAACCTGGAAATAGGTGATATTATAGACTACTATGTATATTCTGTAGAGCCGTTTAAGAGTGTAGGTGCTTATGGTTTTGATGCTGTAGAAAACACCATCAGCGATGAGTATCCTACTATGGAGCGCAGGCTGCTGTTTACTACAGAGAACGACTTTTTTGTAAACTTTGCCACTTATAATGGTGCACCTGAGCTAAAGAAAATTTCGAAAGAAGACGATAGTGAATATAAATACGAACTGGTGGCTAAGGATGTGGAAAAGTTTGATTTTCCGCGTTGGTTCTACCCATTGGCTGAGGTGCCTTGCTACAAGTTCCAGGTTTATTTTGCCCGTTCGGGTAAGTTTGAAGATATGGCTGCGGCATTCCTTCCTAAAAAGGAAAGCATTATTAAAAGCTTGGTAACTCCTTACGATATTCAGGATTACTACGATGGTAAGTTTAAGGCGTACGGTGATTTGGGAAGCCTGAAAAAGTTTTTAAGGAATAATACTTTTGCTACCGAAGAAGAAAAAGTAAAGGCAGTGTACTATTATACCCGTCACATGTTTTATACCCGTTATGTAGAGGCGTTTGTAGTTAGGGAGGCTAATATTATGCAATTCCCGTTCTATCTTTATGGGACAAACCCGATATTCTTTTCCAATGAGCGTGATTTTATTAACTTTTACATAGCATTCCTGCGCGATGCTAAAATAGACTTTGATATTATAGCTGCCACCCCGCGTGCTAATGGGAGTATTAAAGACCTGCTGCTGGAAGAAAACCTTAAACTGCTGCTTAGGGTAAATACAGAAAACCCTGTGTACCTGCAGTTTTTCAGTCCTTTCAGTAACGTAGACCAGGTAGATTACGATATAGAGAACAGCGATGCCTATAAGATGAAGGTATACGTGCCAAAAGCAGAACGTAAGGTAACAACTATAAAAATGCCGGTGTCTACATACCAGGACAACCGTACCGAAAGCACCCTTACGCTTACATTTTCGCCTGAATTTACCGATGTGGTTGCCGAACGCGAAGAGTCTATGTACGGTCATAATAAAGACGACGACCAGGAGGAAAAAATGATGTTTTATGATTATGTAGATGAAGACTACAATAAATATGAAACCAAGCGCTTAATCGATATGGTAAAGAATAAGGACAAGCGCGCACAGTATGTGAAGGAATATGAGGCTCTGAAGAACAAGATAAAGGACAAGCGCAAAGAGCGTTTTAAAGCGGATTTAGAAGATGAGCTTGCTTGTACTGTAGACGGCCACTCGCTGGAAATAGTGTCTACAGGCCGTTTTGGTGCTACCAGCCCGTTTACCGTTAAAGAGAAGTTTACCATTAAGGAAAACTTTATAAAAAAGGCGGGGCCTAACTACGTGGTAGAGGTAGGCAAGATGATAGGCCAGCAGGTAGACCTTAAAGAAAAAGAGATGAACCGTACTAATAATATTTATATGCCTTACCCGCGCTCGTACAAAGAGAGTATAGTGGTAAACATTCCGGAAGGGTATACGGTATCGGGTCTTGATAAACTGAATAAAAAAGTTGAGAAAGCTACAGGAGGCTTTATAAGCACGGCTAAGGTAGAAGGTAACAAGCTTGTTATAGATGCGTATAAGTACTATACCCATTATTATGAACCGGTAGCTAACTGGAAAGATATGGCGGCTTTTGTAGAGGAAGCCTACCAGTTTACTCAGGAAAAGGTACTGCTTAAAAAAGGATAGTTTGCTTTAGTGCACGCTTTAGAAAAATAGAACCACGGACAATTGTTCGTGGTTTTTTTATTGCCGGTCACTTGTAAGGTTTTTTTTCAACGATGGGAGTTTAAATTTTTGCCCGGAATTTTTTATCTTGCTGTATCCATCCCAACCGAAAAAATGAGAGAAGATTTTTTACATTATATCTGGCAGCATAAAAAGTTTGACCAAGGCGCTCTTAAAACCGTTTCCGGAGATTCTGTGCAGGTGCTCAATACCGGCCAGTATCTGCAACAGTCCGGCCCCGATTTCTTCAATGCGCAGATCGTTATTGGGAGCCAGCGTTGGGCGGGCAATGTTGAGATACATCTAAAAAGTTCAGATTGGTATGCCCATCGGCATGAAACCGATTCTAATTATGATACAGTAATTCTTCATGTGGTTTGGGAGCACGATACAGAGGTATTACGGCCAAATGGCAGTGAAATACCGGTGCTGGAACTGTGGCGTGTTGTAGACAACGATTTGGTAAATAGTTATAAAGCGTTGCTTTCTGCCAAGACCTGGATTAACTGTGAGAAAGAGATTGGTGTCGCAGACGGTTTTCTCCTGGGGAATTGGAAAGAGCGGCTTTTCTTTGAACGGCTGGAACGTAAAGCACTTCCGGTAATGCAGTTGGCCAAAGAAACTTCAGGCGACTGGGAGGCTGTACTTTTTTGTTTTCTGGCAAAGAATTTCGGGTTGAATACTAATGGCGAGGCATTTTTTAACCTGGCTAAATCACTGCCCTTTGGAGTTGTTCGTAAAGAAATGTTTGAACTGCAAAATTTAGAGGCGCTTTTATTTGGCAGGGCTTCACTACTTATGGGTGATTTTGAGGAAGTGTATCCTAAGGCGCTACAACAGCAGCATGCCTACATTCAGCATAAATACCAGTTAAAACCATATACTGGTATACCATTGGAATTTTTCAGGCACCGGCCCGATAACTTTCCTACAATTCGTTTGGCACAACTTGCTGCTTTATACCACACGCATCAAAACCTTTTTTCTAAGATTATACATTGTAATGATTTGCCGGAGTTGAGGAAATTGTTTTCGGTACAGGTAAGTGAGTATTGGCATTCTCATTACCGTTTTGATAAAGAAAGTACGCCGAAACGCAAAGGCTTGTCGGTATCGTTTGTAGATCTTTTGATAATTAATAGTATCGTTCCTGTAAAGTTTGCGTATGTACAAAGTCTTGCTAAAGACAACACTGAGGAATTGATAAGCCTGCTACAACAGCTGGAGCCTGAAAGCAATGCTGTGGTAGATAAGTTTAAATACTATAAAGTGAATGTATCTTCAGCTTATGATAGCCAGGCATTGCTGCAACTTAAAAACGAATACTGTAACAACCATCGTTGTATGCAGTGTGCAGTGGGAATCAGTCTTTTAAAAAGCTGAGATTTTTTATTAACTTTGAGGAGCTAAACAGTAGTAACTTTACACCTGAAACAGAATTTTCTATGCCTTTAGTAACTAATATTCGTCATTACTTTGAAAAACACGGTTTTGAAGTTGCCAGTCGCCTTGCCGACCGCTTAGGGATGCGTGCCACAAACGTGCGTCTGTTTTTTATTTATATCACTTTTGTAACGGCAGGTCTTTGGTTTGGGGTATACCTTACATTGGCATTTTGGTTGCGGTTAAAGGATATGGTGTATACTAAGCGCAGTTCGGTGTTCGATTTATAGCTTTGTAATCACTAGAGCCCATGACAAAACCAAAACCAACCTTACCTTACCGTTTTACTTCCGGCCAGCGAAAAGGCATACTTACGCTTGTATTACTGATTATTGTAGTTCAGGGAGTATGGTTTTTTATAGGCAGGGTGTCTCCATCAGCATCAAAAGTTTCAAATGAGGAAAAGCAATGGCTTGCCCAACAGGTAAAACTTGACGCTCTTAAAGCTAAGGCTGACAGTACTTCGCATAAAATATATCCCTTCAATCCTAACTTTATAAGCGATTATAAAGGCTATACTTTGGGCATGACTTCCTTACAAATCGATAAGCTTAAGGCATTCCGGGCTAAAAACCAATGGATCAATTCAGCAGATGATTTTAAGAAAGTTACCGGTGTTTCAGATAGTTTGCTGGTGGTAATTTCACCTTATTTTAAGTTTCCTGATTGGGTTAATAAGAAAAATAATACTAACTTTAAGCAGCAAGTCACTGCAGTAGTTGCTAAACCTGGTGATTATAATGAGAAGCCGTATAAAACCGAAAAGAAAGCGACGGAGGTAAAGCAGCTTGATATTAATGAAGCATTAGAAGAAGACCTGGTTAGTGTATATGGTATAGGGCCTGCATTTGCAAAAAAAATACTGCGCCGCCGTGCCGACCTGGGGGCTTTTGTAAGCATGGAGCAGATGGATGACTTCAAGGAGTTTTCACCTGAGGCTGTTGCAGGGCTTAAGAAGCTATTTAAAGTAGGGGCAAATCCGCAGGTGAATAAGATTAACGTAAACACCGCGTCACTACAGCAACTGAGCCGTTTTCCTTACCTTAATAAAGATGTGGCTCGGACTATAATAACCGAACGCAGTATGAATGGTAAAATCGACAATTTTGACGAATTATCAAAAATAAACGAAATTTTTGTTGTTAAATCAAAAATAATTAGCTTATATTTGGAATACTGAAATTTAAGCGATAATTCTATGGTTTTTGAAATGACCGAAACGCAAGCCATGATTGCTGCCTCTATTAGAGAGTTTGCAGCGTTTAACATCCTGCCATATTATATGGAGTGGGACGAAACCCAGTATTTTCCTGTAGAGCTCTTTAAAAAATTGGGCGATATGGGCTATATGGGGGTTTTAGTACCCGAAGAATATGGTGGCAGTGGCCTGGGTTACCACGAATACATTACCGTTGTGGAAGAACTTTCTAAAGCCGATCCTTCGATAGGGCTTTCGGTAGCGGCGCACAATTCTTTGTGTACAAATCACATTCTTACCTTTGGCAATGAAGAACAGAAGCTTCGTTGGCTACCTAAACTGGCTACTGCCGAATGGATAGGTGCCTGGGGGCTTACAGAGCATAATACCGGAAGCGATGCGGGCGGTATGAATACTACAGCTATTAAAGACGGTGACCATTGGGTGATTAATGGTGCCAAGAACTTTATAACCCATGCCAAAAGTGGCGACGTGGCTGTAGTGATAGTGCGTACCGGTGCTAAGGGCGATAGCCGTGGCATGACCGCTTTTGTTATAGAGAAAGGTACTCCGGGCTTTAGTTCAGGTAAAAAAGAGAACAAGCTGGGCATGCGTGCCAGCGAAACTGCCGAGCTGGTTTTTGACAACTGTCGTATACCGGATGAAAACAGGCTGGGTGAAGTAGGCGAAGGCTTTATACAGGCCATGAAAATACTCGATGGCGGCCGTATATCTATAGGTGCGCTATCATTGGGTATAGCTAAAGGCGCTTACGAAGCAGCACTTAAATATAGTAAAGAGCGCCACCAGTTTGGGCAACCGATAAGCAGCTTCCAGGGGATAGCCTTTAAGCTTGCCGATATGGCTACCGAGATAGAGGCGAGTGAGCTGCTGCTGCATAAAGCTGCACACCTTAAAAACAACCATGAGCCGGTAACTACTGCCGGGGCTATGGCCAAAATGTATGCCAGCGAAGCCTGTGTACGTATAGCCAATGAGGCTGTGCAGATACATGGAGGCTACGGTTATACCAAAGATTTTCCTGTAGAGAAATACTACCGCGATGCCAAACTATGTACTATAGGTGAAGGTACTACGGAAATTCAGAAACTGGTGATTTCACGTAATATTTTGAAATAAGCACTACTTATTATACTTAACCAAAAACGCGAGAGGCTTCCATATGGAGGCCTCTTTTTTGTTTGTCATTTTAAGTGTGTTGCTTAAAAATGTAAATATGTCTGTTAAATTAGGAAGGCGTAAATGTTTGTTTTTCAGTCATCGATGATATTTGCAATTTGTCTGAGATTTGTGTTTTATTTATTAACACTATAACGTTATAGTGGTTGTGTGGTTGGTGATTGGTTAAAATCGAAGCTGTCCTTTTGTAAATTCGATAAAATACAAACCTCTATTTTATGAAAAAAACAATTACAATTGTTGCAGGCGCATTGCTGGCGCTCAGTGCCTGTACCACAGAAGATGCTCAAAAGTCAACTGTAACTGAGGCAGCCGCACCTGCGGCTACTCCAAGTAACCTTACTGCGCGCTCTACGGGCAGCAAGGTAATGATGCAGGCCTTCTACTGGGACTGTCCTGGTGGTGGTACTTGGTGGAACACCATTTCCGGTAAAGTGCCTTCTTGGGCCAGCGCGGGTATCGATGCTATTTGGCTGCCTCCTGCTACCAAGGGGTCAAGCGGAGGCTACAGTATGGGATACGACCCTTTCGATTATTTTGATTTTGGAAGTTATAACCAAATGGGGAATACAGAAACCCGCTTTGGGTCGCTTGCCGAAATCCAGAGTCTTATTACAACGGCCCACAACAACGACCTGAGTGTGATTGCCGATATTGTAATCAACCATTGCAGTGGTGGAGCTTCACAATCTAATCCTTTTACCGGAGGTAGTACTTATACTAATTTTACACCGGCTTCGGGGTTGTTTGCGCGTTCGTATTATGATTTCCACCCGAATGATGTACATGCTTCAGATGTAGGCACTTTTGGAGGATATCCGGATCTTTGCCATGATAAAACCTATGTGCAGGACTGGCTTTACAACAACACAAACTCTATAGCCAAATATTATAAAAATACTATGGGCTTTGATGGCTGGCGTTTTGATATGGTTAAAGGCTTTGAGCCGTGGGTGGTAAAAAACTTTAAGAATGCCGTAGGCGGATTTGCAGTAGGGGAGTACTGGGACGGTAATGCTGCTACACTGGAAACCTGGGCAAACAGTGCCGAATCAAGTGCGTTTGACTTTGCGTGCTACTATGCCATGCGTGATGCCTTGCAGGGGAACGATCTTACTAAGCTGAATAATGATATGCTGTTGAAGCGTAATGCTTACCGCGCGGTTACATTTGTGGCTAACCACGATACCGATGAAATATATAATAATAAGATATTGGCGTATGCCTATATACTTACGCATGAAGGATATCCATGTATTTTTTATCGTGATTATGAGGAGTGGCTCGATAAAAACAAGTTAAATAACCTTATTTGGATACACAATAATAAGGCAAGTGGCAGTACCACTTATTTATATGCTGATAATGATGAGTATGTGGCTAAGCGAAATGGTTCTCCGGGATTAGTAGTGTACATTAATAATAGTGACAGTTGGCAGCAGCGCTGGGTAGAAACAAACTGGGCAAGTACTGTTATTAAGGACTATACCGGAAATTCTACCTGGGAGCCTACTACGCAGAGCGGCAAGTGGGTACAAATTCAGGCGCCTCCGCACGGTTATACAATTTGGTCTGTTAAATAATTGTTTAGTATGAAAAAATATCTGATAATTTTTACTGCAGCGATATTGTTATATGGCTGTAGTACTGAAATGGATGCGGTAAAAGAAACTACGACAATTGCACCGCAGGAGGGTGCGCAGCCATCGAATAGTACGGCGCGTTCGGCAGGAGGGACTGTAATGATGCAGGCCTTTTACTGGGACTGCCCAAGCGGCGGCACATGGTGGAACACTATTGCTGCTAAGGTGGCCGACTGGCATAATGCAGGTGTAGATGCTATATGGTTGCCGCCTGCCACCAAAGGTGCCAGCGGGGGGTATAGCATGGGATATGACCCGTTTGATTATTTCGATTTTGGCGACTATAACCAGATGGGTTCAACTGAAACACGCTTTGGATCAAAGTCTGAATTACAGAACCTTATTACTACTGCACATAATAACGACCTGTATGTTATAGCAGATATTGTTATTAACCATAATGGTGGCGGTTCTTCAGAATATAACCCGTATACCGGTGGCAATACGTATACTAATTTTAACCCGGCTTCGGGCATGTTTTCGCGTACGCTGCTCGATTTCCATCCTAATAACGAACATGCTTCAGATGCCGGCACTTTTGGTTCGTATCCGGATCTTTGCCATGATAAAACCTACGTGCAGGGCTGGCTGTATAACAACAGCAATTCGGTTGCTAAATATTATAAGAATACCATGGGATTTGACGGCTGGCGGTTTGATTACGTAGCGGGATATGCTCCGTCGGTATGCAAAAACTTCAGGGATGCTGTAGGTGGTTTTGCAGTAGGGGAGTTATGGGAATCAGCGGCCAACCTTGATACATGGACTGTGGCTGCAGATATGCGGGCTTTTGACTTTCCGTGTTATTTTGCCATGAGGGATGCACTGGCGGCAAATGACCTTACAAAGCTTAATGCAGATATGTTATTTAAGCGCAAGCCGTATAACGCTGTAACTTTTGTTAGTAATCACGATACTAATGAGATCTATAATGGCAAGATGCTGGCATATGCCTATATATTAACACATGAAGGATATCCATGTATTTTTTATCGTGATTATGAGGAGTGGCTCGATAAAAACAAGTTAAATAACCTTATTTGGATACACAATAATAAGGCAAGTGGCAGTACCACTTATTTATATGCTGATAATGATGAGTATGTGGCTAAGCGAAATGGTTCTCCGGGATTAGTAGTGTACATTAATAATAGTGACAGTTGGCAGCAGCGCTGGGTAGAAACAAACTGGGCAAGTACTGTTATTAAGGACTATACCGGAAATTCTACCTGGGAGCCTACTACGCAGAGCGGCAAGTGGGTACAAATTCAGGCGCCACCGCACGGTTATACAATTTGGTCTGTTAAATAATTGTAATATTTATTTGCAGGATAGGTATTATTAATGTAAGTTTGCCCCGTAAACGAGAGGAGGTGTATCGCATATGTTAATAATACCTATTAAAGACGGAGAAAACATCGATAGGGCGCTTAAACGTTATAAGCGTAAATTCGACAAAACCGGAACTGTACGTCAGTTAAGGGCTCGCCAGGCTTTCACTAAGCCATCTGTAAAAAGGCGTGCTGAAATTCAAAAAGCAGCTTACATTCAAGGTCTTCGCGACGCACTTGAAGCTTAAGATAATTTTTTGGGGCTTTAAATAGCAGCCGTTAGCAGCTAAAGTATATCTTTGCTGTTAGCGGTTTTTTTTGTTTGTATATGGTTGATAATAAAGATGCTTTTCGTGATTATCTTCTTAAGGAGAAAAATTATAGCCTGCTTACAGTTAGGGCTTATCTTGATGATGTTTGTGCTTTTGAGGCTTTTGTAAAAGAGGAAGAAAGTAATGCGCTGCTTGAAGAAGTGGTGTACGGGCAGGTGCGTGGGTGGATTATTCATTTGGTAGAGCAGCAAGGGGTGAGTAATCGGTCTGTAAACCGAAAAATATCTTCGCTTAAAGCTTTTTATAAGTTTCTGCTGAAAAGTAAACAAATAGCGGTAAGTCCGCTACAAAAGCACAAGGCGTTAAAAACCGAGAAAAAAGTCCAGGTTCCGTTCAATGAAAAAGAGATGCAGGATGTGGTTGCTCTTGAAGAATATGCAGATGATTTTGAAGGGGTAAGAAATCGTCTTATAGTGGAGCTTTTTTATACAACCGGAATCCGGAGGGCGGAACTTATTGGTTTGAATGTAAATAGCTATGATGCTGCAAATGGTACTCTTAAAGTATTGGGTAAAAGGAATAAAGAACGGTTTGTACCGGTTCTGGCCTGTACCGCGGCTGTATTGCAGCAATACTTTGAAAAACGGGCAGGTTTAGAAGAAATTGTCAACCCTGAAATGTTAATACTGACGGATAAGGGTAAAAAAATCAACGAAACTTTTGTGTATAGGTTAATAAATCGTTACTTTAGTGTTGTCTCCGCTAAGGTGAAAAAGAGTCCGCATGTATTGCGGCATACCTTTGCCACCCACTTGTTAAATAACGGGGCCGATTTAAATTCAGTTAAGGAATTGTTAGGGCACGCAAGCCTGGCATCTACGCAAGTGTATACCCACAGTAGCCTCGCAGAGCTAAAGTCGGTATATAAAGATGCTCATCCGCGTAGCAATAATGGTTCCTGATTTGTTTAACCTAATTATTTTTTTATTATGAAAGTGAACGTTCATGCGGTTAACTTTACAGTTGACAGGAAGTTGGTAGGCTTTGTGCAAGACAGGCTTGATAAGCTTGAAAAGTACTATGACAGAGTGGTTTGTTCGGATGTTTTTTTTAAGGTAGACAATACAAATGCTAAGCTCAATAAGATTGCCGAAGTAAAAATAAGCGTACCGGGAGATGAGTTTGTTGTAAAGAAGCAATGTAAATCATTTGAGGAGGCGGTAGAGCTTGCGGCCGATTCTATGGAGCGTTTACTAATGAAAAGAAAGCAGAAAATCAGGGCTTATTCGTGATTTTAAATTTTTTTTAGAAAAAGTTTTGATTAAAAAATAATTTCTCTACATTTGCAGTCCGTTAGAAATAGCGGACTTTTTTATGGAAAGTTGCCGGTGTAGCTCAGCTGGCTAGAGCAGCTGATTTGTAATCAGCAGGTCGTGGGTTCGAGTCCCTCCATCGGCTCTGGTAACGTTCTTTTTTTGAAAGACTGAAAAGTAAAAACAAGGTTAGGGGAGATACTCAAGCGGCCAACGAGGACGGACTGTAAATCCGTTGGGAAACCTTCGCAGGTTCGAATCCTGCTCTCCCCACTAAAATTTATTTTGAATATTGAAAATTGAATTGTAGTTTTGCGCCGCGATTCACGGAAGCGATTTCAGGATAAGCAGACCGCCGGTGTAGCTCAGGGGTAGAGTGCTTCCTTGGTAAGGAAGAGGTCACGGGTTCAAATCCCGTCATTGGCTCAAGGTTTAAAAGAATTTGAACACTAATTATAAACTAAGATTAAATTATTAAATCATGGCAAAGATAAATTTTGACAGGTCGAAGCCGCACCTTAATATAGGTACTATCGGGCACGTTGACCACGGTAAAACTACTTTGACTGCTGCTATTACTAAAGTATTGTCAGATGCTGGTCTTTCTGAAGCTAAATCTTTCGATCAAATTGACAACGCTCCTGAAGAAAAAGAAAGGGGTATTACAATTAATACATCTCACGTAGAATATTCTACTCAAAACCGTCACTATGCTCACGTTGACTGTCCAGGTCACGCTGACTACGTTAAGAACATGGTTACTGGTGCTGCTCAGATGGACGGTGCTATCCTTGTAGTTGCTGCTACAGATGGTCCTATGCCACAAACTCGTGAGCACATCCTTCTTGGTCGTCAGGTAGGTGTGCCTCGTATCGTAGTATTCATGAACAAAGTGGATATGGTTGATGATGCTGAGCTTCTTGAGCTTGTTGAAATGGAAATCCGTGATCTACTTTCATTCTATCAGTATGATGGTGATAATGGTCCAGTTATCCAAGGTTCTGCTCTAGGTGCGCTTAACGGTGAGCCAAAATGGGTTGATACTGTAATGCAACTTATGAATGCAGTTGATGAGTGGATCGAACTTCCAGTTCGTGACGTTGAGAAGCCATTCCTTATGCCTGTTGAAGATGTATTCACTATCACTGGTCGTGGTACTGTTGCTACAGGTCGTATCGAAACTGGTGTTGCTAACACGGGTGATCCGGTTGAAATCATTGGTATGGGTGCTGAAAAACTTACATCTACTATTACAGGTGTTGAGATGTTCCGTAAAATCCTTGACCGTGGTGAAGCTGGTGATAACGTAGGTCTTCTACTTCGTGGTATTGATAAAGCTGATATCCGTCGTGGTATGGTTATTATCAAGCCAGGGTCTGTTAAGCCACACGCTCACTTCAAAGCTGAGGTTTATATCCTTAAGAAAGAAGAAGGTGGACGTCACACTCCATTTCATAATAACTACCGTCCTCAGTTCTATGTACGTACAACTGACGTAACTGGTACAATTTCTCTACCTGCAGGTGTTGAGATGGTTATGCCTGGTGATAACCTTACTATCGAGGTTCAACTACTTAGCCCAATCGCACTAAGCATAGGTCTACGTTTCGCTATCCGTGAGGGTGGTCGTACAGTAGGTGCTGGTCAGGTAACTGAAATACTAGACTAATTATAGTTTAAATATAGAAAGCCGGCCGGTGCTTTTGTACCGGCCGGTTTTTAATCAAACGGGTGTAGTTCAAGGGTAGAATAGCGGTCTCCAAAACCGTTGATGGGGGTTCGAATCCCTCCACCCGTGCAGAAGCATAAAAGATATAATATGAAAGTAACTAACTATATATCGGAGGCATTTACAGAGCTTAAAGAGAATGTATCGTGGCCTGAGTGGGCAGAGGTACAGCGCCTTACTATTATTGTAGCTGTATTTTCGCTACTGTTTGCCCTGATTACTTTCGGTGTAGACAAAGGCTTTGAGGCTATCATGGCTAAGTTGTATGCTTTCTTAAAAAACTAATTTTATTGCGATGACTGATAACAGTGTCAAAAAGTGGTATGTGGTTAGAGCGGTAAGCGGTCAGGAAAATAAAGTTAAAAACTACATAGAAACAGAAATAAGTAAAGCCGGCCTTTCTGATTACGTATCTCAGGTACTGGTGCCAACTGAAAAAGTTGTACAAGTACGTGATGGTAAAAAAATCAGCAAAGACAGGGTTTACTTTCCTGGTTATGTAATGCTTGAGGCTAACCTAACCGGCGAAGTGCCTCACATAATAAAATCTATCACCGGTGTTATTGGTTTTCTTGGAGAAACCAAAGGCGGTGATGCTGTGCCTTTAAGGCTTGCTGAAGTAAACAGGATGTTAGGTAAGGTGGATGAGCTTGCAGTGAAAACTGACAACGGAAACATACCTTATGCTGTGGGTGAAACAGTAAAAGTAATCGACGGACCTTTCAATGGCTTTAACGGCACGGTTGAAAAGGTTAACGAAGAAAAGCGTAAGCTTGAAGTGATGGTGAAAATCTTCGGAAGGAAGACGCCGCTTGAACTTAGCTTTATGCAGGTTGAAAAAGTATAATTATTCAATTATTTATAAATCACATCCTCGCTTCCAATTGAAGATGTGCTAAATCTTTTTTAAAGAAATGGCTAAAGAAATTAGTAAAGTAGTTAAACTACAAGTTAAGGGAGGTGCTGCGAATCCGTCGCCACCGGTTGGACCTGCTTTGGGAGCTGCTGGCGTTAACATCATGGAGTTCTGTAAGCAGTTTAATGCTAGGACTCAGGATAAGCCAGGCAAAGTATTACCGGTACAAATTACCGTGTACAAAGACAAGTCGTTCGATTTCGTTGTTAAAACGCCGCCGGCGGCTATCCAGCTTCTTGAGGTTACTAAACTAAAAGGAGGTTCAGGGCAGCCTAACCGTAAGAAGGTAGCAAGCGTTACCTGGGATCAAATCAGGACTATTGCAGAAGACAAAATGCCGGATCTTAACGCTTTCACAATTGAGAAAGCTATGAGCATGGTAGCAGGTACTGCAAGGTCTATGGGTATAACAGTAACAGGCGCAGCTCCTTTTTAATCGTTAAAGACAAGAAAGAATGGCAAAATTGACAAAAAAACAGAAAGAAGCTGCTGCTAAAATCGAAAAAGGTAAGCTATACTCTCTTAAAGATGCATCTGCTCTTATAAAGACTGTAGCCTCTGCTAAATTTGATGAGTCAGTAGATATCGCAGTACGCCTTGGTGTAGACCCGCGTAAAGCAAACCAAATGGTAAGGGGTGTTGTATCTCTTCCTCATGGTACAGGTAAAGATGTAAGGGTTCTTGCTCTTGTAACTCCTGATAAAGAGGCTGAAGCTAAAGCTGCCGGTGCAGACTTTGTAGGTCTTGATGAGTATCTTCAAAAAATCAAAGACGGCTGGACTGATGTTGATGTTATCATCACTGTTCCTGCTGTTATGGGTAAGCTAGGTCCTCTAGGTAGGATTCTTGGTCCTCGTGGCCTTATGCCAAACCCTAAGACTGGTACTGTAACTATGGAAGTAGGTAAAGCGGTTCAGGAAGTAAAAGCTGGTAAAATCGACTTTAAAGTTGACAAAACAGGTATCGTTCACGCTGGTATCGGAAAAGTATCTTTTGATGCTGACAAGATCGCAGAGAACGCTCACGAGATTATCCAAACATTAATTAAACTAAAACCAGTTGCGGCTAAAGGTACTTACATAAAAGGTATCCACCTTTCTAGCACTCAGAGCCCGGCTATTGCTTTAGATCCTAAAGCGGTATAATTGGTAGTTAAAAAGTTTTTACCATGAAAAAAGAACAAAAATCAAGCGTAATTCAAGACTTAACTGCTCAGTTAACCGAAGCTAACGTAGTATACGTGGCAGATATCTCTGGTCTTGATGCAGCTACTACTTCAGATCTTAGGAGGGCTTGTTTTAAAGCCGGTATAAAGCTTGAGGTAGTTAAAAATACCCTGCTTGAAAAAGCAATGGAAATCGCTGAAAATGACTACAGCGAACTTCCTACAATACTAAAAGGTAACACTGCAATACTTATATCTGATAACGGTAATGCTCCTGCAAAAGTAATTAAGGAATTCCGTAAAAAATCAGACAAGCCTGTACTTAAAGGTGCTTATATACACGAAGCAGTATTTATTGGTGACAACCAGCTTGATGCTCTTGTTGCTCTTAAATCTAAAGAAGAAGTTATCGGCGAAATCATCGGCCTACTTCAATCTCCTGCTAAAAACGTTGTTAGCGCACTTAAATCAGGTGGTGGCAAAATTGCAGGTATCCTTAAAACACTTTCTGAAAAAGAAGGTTAATCGCAGAACGCACATAATAAATTATATTTTACAAACTGTTTAAAACGATAGAAAAAATGGCAGATCTTAAACAATTCGCTGAACAACTAGTTAACCTAACTGTTAAAGAAGTTAACGAACTAGCTAACATACTTAAAGAAGAGTACGGTATTGAGCCTGCTGCTGCTGCTGTAGCTGTAGCTGCTGGTCCTGCTGCTGATGCTCCGGCTGCTGCTGAGCAAACAGAATTCACTGTAGTTCTTAAAGATGCTGGTGCTTCTAAACTAGCTGTAGTTAAAGCTGTAAAAGAACTTACTGGCCTAGGTCTTAAAGAAGCTAAAGACCTTGTAGACGGTGTTCCTGCTAACGTAAAAGAGGCTGTTTCTAAAGATGAGGCTGAAGGCCTTAAGAAAGCCCTTGAGGAAGCTGGTGCAGTAGTTGAGCTTAAATAAGCGTACGGCATATAAAACCTAAGGTTTAGGCCTTGAGAGGAATCTCAATGGCCTAAACCATTTTTCGTATAATAAACTTTTATACGGCCTTATTACTTTACTTTAATATAAATTTTGTCCATTGATGATAACAAATCAGACTGAAAGAATAAGCTTTGCTTCGACAAAAAATATCCCGAGCTACCCGGATTTCCTTGACATCCAGATAAAATCGTTCAGGGATTTCTTCCAGCTTGAAACCAAGTCGGATGAAAGGGGCAATGAAGGTCTTTATAACACCTTCATGGAAAACTTTCCGATCACTGATACCCGCAATCAGTTTGTACTGGAGTTCCTTGATTATTTTGTAGACCCACCAAGGTACTCAATCGAGGAGTGTATAGACAGGGGACTTACATATAGCGTGCCTCTAAAAGCCCGCCTTAAACTGTACTGTACTGACCCCGAACATGAAGATTTTGAAACGATTGTACAAGACGTGTACCTGGGTACTATCCCGTACATGACTCCAAGTGGTACTTTTGTTATCAACGGCGCCGAGCGCGTTGTAGTATCTCAGCTACACAGGTCGCCGGGCGTATTCTTTGGCCAGTCGTTCCACGCAAACGGAACAAAATTATATTCTGCCAGGGTAATTCCTTTTAAAGGTTCTTGGATAGAATTTGCTACAGACATTAACAATGTTATGTACGCGTATATTGACCGTAAGAAAAAACTTCCGGTTACTACTCTTTTCCGTGCTATAGGTTTTGAGAGGGATAAGGATATCCTTGAAATCTTTGACCTTGCGGAAGAAATTAAAGTGTCTAAAAGCAGCCTTAAAAAATATATCGGCCGCAGGCTTGCTGCGCGTGTACTTAACACGTGGCATGAAGACTTTGTGGACGAGGATACAGGCGAAGTGGTATCTATTGAGCGTAACGAGATCATCCTTGACCGTGACACCCTTCTTGATAAGGACAACGTAGAGGAAATCATCGAAGCTAACGTTAAGTCTATCCTTCTACACAAGGAAGACAACAACCAGGCTGATTACGCTATTATCCACAACACGCTTCAAAAAGACCCTACAAACTCAGAAAAAGAAGCTGTAGAGCACATTTATCGTCAGCTGCGTAACGCAGAACCACCTGATGAGGAAACGGCTCGTGGCATTATAGATAAACTGTTCTTCTCAGACCAACGTTACAATCTTGGTGATGTAGGTCGTTACAGGATGAACAAAAAACTTAACCTTGACATCCCTATGGATAAGCAGGTGCTTACCAAAGAGGATATCATTACAATAGTTAAGTACCTTATAGAGCTTATTAACTCTAAAGCTGAGATTGATGATATTGACCACCTTTCTAACCGTCGTGTACGTACGGTAGGTGAGCAGCTTTCGGCACAGTTTGGCGTAGGTCTTGCCCGTATGGCACGTACCATCCGCGAGCGTATGAACGTAAGGGATAACGAGGTATTTACCCCGATAGACCTTATCAATGCCAAAACACTTTCATCGGTTATCAATTCATTCTTTGGTACTAACCAGCTTTCTCAGTTCATGGACCAGACTAACCCTCTGGCTGAGATTACCCACAAGCGTAGGCTTTCTGCACTAGGTCCGGGTGGTCTTTCTAGGGAAAGGGCAGGTTTCGAGGTTCGAGACGTTCACTATACACACTATGGCCGTCTTTGTCCTATTGAAACTCCTGAAGGTCCGAACATTGGTCTTATCTCTTCACTTGGTGTATATGCCAAGGTAAACGGAATGGGCTTCATTGAAACTCCGTACCGTAAGGTTGTAGATGGTAAAGTAGACCTGGAAACAGAACCTATTTACCTAAGCGCTGAAGAAGAGGAAGGCAAACTTATAGCTCAGGCCAACATAGGTATGGATGCTACAGGTGTTGTTACAGATGAAAAAGTTATTGCCCGTGAGGAAGGTGACTTCCCGGTAGTAGACCCGTCTGCAGTACACTATACTGACGTAGCTCCTAACCAGATTGCCTCTATATCGGCTTCATTGATTCCGTTCCTTGAGCACGATGACGCGAACCGTGCGTTGATGGGTTCGAACATGATGCGCCAGGCCGTACCATTGTTACGTCCTGATTCTCCGATTGTAGGTACCGGTCTTGAGCGCCAGGTAGCTTCAGATTCTCGTGTACTAATAAACGCCGAAGGCCATGGTACTGTAGAGTATGTAGATGCTGATAAGATTACTATTAAGTATGACCGTACAGACCGAGAAAGAAGCGTAAGCTTTGATCCGGACGAAAAAACATATTTCCTTATCAAGTTCCGTAAAACGAACCAGAGTACCAGCATTAACCTTAAACCTATCGTTCGTAAGGGTGACAGGGTAGTTCCTGGTCAGGTACTGTGCGAGGGTTATGCTACACAAAATGGTGAGCTAGCTCTTGGTCGTAACCTTCTTGTGGCGTTCATGCCATGGAAAGGGTATAACTTCGAGGATGCTATCGTAATCTCTGAAAAAGTAGTTCGTGATGATATCTTCACGTCTATCCACGTAGATGATTACTCTCTTGAAGTAAGGGATACTAAACTGGGTAACGAAGAACTTACCAATGATATACCAAACGTATCTGAAGAGGCTACTAAAGACCTTGATGAGAACGGTATGATTAGGATTGGTGCCGAGGTTAAGCCTGGCGATATCCTTATTGGTAAAATTACCCCTAAAGGTGAATCAGACCCTACGCCGGAAGAAAAACTACTTCGCGCCATTTTTGGTGACAAGGCAGGTGATGTTAAAGATGCTTCACTAAAAGCGTCTCCGTCACTTCACGGTGTGGTTCTTGATAAGAAACTATTTGCACGTGCTGTAAAAGACAAGCGCAAGCGTACTAAAGATAAAGACGATCTTACCAAGCTTGAAATGGACTTTGAAGTGAAGTTCAACGAGCTTAAAGACAGGCTTATCGAAAAACTGTTTGAGATTGTAAATGGTAAAACATCTCAGGGTGTAATGAACGACCTTGGCGAAGAAGTGCTTCCAAAAGGTAAGAAGTTTACCCAAAAGATGCTATATGCTGTAGAAGATTTTGCTCACCTTACAAAAGGCCAGTGGACTACCGATGAGGAGACCAACGCGATGGTGAACGACCTTGTACACAATTATAAGATTAAGCTAAACGACCTTCAGGGTGCGCTAAGGAGAGAGAAATTCACTATTACTGTGGGTGACGAACTTCCAAGTGGTATCCTTAAGCTTGCTAAAGTTTACATTGCTAAGAAACGTAAGCTGAAAGTGGGTGATAAAATGGCGGGTCGTCACGGTAACAAAGGTATCGTATCAAGGATAGTGCGTGCAGAAGATATGCCATTCCTTGCAGACGGTACTCCGGTAGACATCGTTCTTAACCCGTTGGGTGTACCTTCGCGTATGAACATCGGTCAGATCTATGAAACCGTACTTGGATGGGCTGGTCTTAAACTGGGCAAGAAATTTGCAACGCCAATTTTTGACGGTGCTTCGCTTGACCAGATCAATGCTCTTACTGATGAGGCAGGAATACCACGCTTTGGCCATACGTACCTGTACGATGGTGGTACCGGAGACCGTTTCCACCAGCCGGCAACCGTAGGTGTTATCTACATGCTGAAACTGGGCCACATGGTTGATGATAAGATGCACGCGCGTTCTATCGGTCCATACTCGCTTATTACGCAACAGCCACTTGGTGGTAAGGCACAGTTTGGTGGCCAGCGTTTTGGTGAGATGGAGGTGTGGGCTCTTGAAGCCTACGGCGCATCGAGCACACTAAGGGAGATATTGACTGTTAAATCGGATGACGTTATAGGTAGGGCTAAAACTTACGAATCTATCGTTAAGGGTGAAACCATGCCGGAACCGGGCTTACCAGAATCGTTCAACGTATTGATGCACGAACTGAAAGGTCTTGGTCTAGACATCAGATTAGAAGAATAAAACCACACGGCAGTGGTGCTGCGGCGCCACTGCTTTTCCATACTTTTTTATAAATTGGCAGATTACATATCATGACAAAATTAAAAGATAAGAATACCGTAAAAAGGTTTAACAAAATTTCGATAGGCCTTGCGTCTCCGGAGTCTATCCTGGCAGAATCAAGGGGTGAGGTACTAAAGCCTGAAACCATAAACTATCGTACGCACAAACCGGAAAGGGACGGCCTTTTCTGCGAGCGTATCTTTGGTCCAGTAAAAGACTTTGAATGTGCTTGTGGTAAGTACAAAAGGATACGTTATAAAGGTATTGTTTGTGACCGATGCGGTGTGGAAGTGACCGAGAAAAAAGTACGTCGTGACAGGGTGGGCCACATTAACCTTGTGGTGCCTATTGCGCACATATGGTATTTCCGTTCATTGCCAAACAAAATAGGCTACCTTCTTGGCCTTCCGTCTAAAAAGCTGGACATGATCATATACTACGAAAGGTATGTGGTTATTCAGCCGGGTATTGCTAAAAATACAGACGGTACTACAATACATGAACTTGATTTCCTTACTGAAGAGGAATATATAAACATAGCCGATACGCTACCTGTAGACAACCAGTACCTTGACGATACAGACCCTAACAAGTTTATCGCTAAAATGGGTGCCGAGTGTATTATGGACCTGCTTGCCAGGATAGACCTTGATGCATTGTCTTATCAGCTGCGCCACAGCGCTAACAGCGAAACTTCTAAACAACGTAAAACTGAAGCCCTTAAAAGGCTACAGGTTGTAGAGTCGTTCCGTGAGAGTAACCTAAACAGGGAAAACCGCCCTGAGTGGATGATACTTAAAGTTATCCCGGTTATCCCACCAGAGCTTCGTCCGCTTGTGCCACTTGATGGTGGTCGTTTCGCTACGTCTGACCTTAACGACCTTTACCGCAGGGTTATTATCCGTAACAACCGTCTGAAAAGGCTAATGGAAATTAAGGCACCTGAGGTAATCCTTCGTAACGAGAAGCGTATGCTACAAGAATCTGTAGATTCACTTTTCGATAACACAAGGAAAGCTTCTGCTGTTAAAACAGAAAGTAACAGGCCGCTAAAATCGCTTTCAGATTCACTTAAAGGTAAACAAGGACGTTTCCGCCAGAACCTACTTGGTAAGCGTGTTGACTATTCAGCGCGTTCGGTAATCGTCGTTGGACCTGAAATGAAACTGTACGAGTGTGGTCTTCCTAAAGATATGGCTGCCGAGCTGTACAAACCGTTTGTTATCCGTAAGCTTATAGAGCGTGGTATCGTAAAAACGGTTAAATCGGCTAAGAAAATCATCGACAAAAAAGAGCCGGTGGTATGGGATATCCTTGAAAACGTAATTAAAGGACACCCGGTACTACTAAACCGTGCTCCTACGCTTCACAGGCTTGGTATCCAGGCGTTCCAGCCGATGCTTATAGAAGGTAAGGCTATCCGTCTTCACCCGCTTGTATGTACGGCGTTTAACGCTGACTTTGACGGTGACCAGATGGCGGTTCACTTACCACTAGGCCCAGAGGCTATCCTTGAAGCACAGCTGTTGATGCTTGCATCGCACAACATACTTAACCCGGCTAACGGTGCTCCTATCACTGTACCTTCTCAGGACATGGTACTTGGTCTTTACTATATGACCAAAGAGCGCCTTTCTACCGATACCCTTACTATAAAAGGGCAAGGACTTACGTTCTACTCGGCAGAAGAGGTTAACATTGCAATAAACGAAGACAGGTTAGATCTTAACGCACGTGTAAAAATACGCGCTAAAGATTTTAACGATAAAGGTGAACTTGTTTACCAAATTATACAAACAACTGCAGGTAGGGTACTATTTAACGAAGTGGTACCAGAGGCAGCAGGCTACATTAACGAAATTCTTACTAAAAAGTCGCTTAGGGACATTATCGGTAGGATTCTTAATGCTACTGACGTACCTACAACTGCAGCGTTCCTTGACAACATGAAAGACATGGGTTACCGTTTCGCATTCCGCGGAGGTCTGTCGTTCAGTTTAGGTGATATTATCATTCCTCCACGTAAGGAAGAACTTATTGCTGAAGCTAACGAACAGGTTGAAGGTATTACCATGAACTATAACATGGGTCTTATCACCAACAACGAGCGTTACAACCAGGTGATTGACGTATGGACCTCTACTAACGCCATGCTTACTGAGCTGGCCATGAAAAACATCCGCGAAGACCAACAAGGTTTCAACTCGGTGTTCATGATGCTTGACTCGGGTGCGAGGGGTAGTAAAGAGCAGATTCGTCAGCTAACCGGTATGCGTGGTCTAATGGCTAAGCCTAAAAAATCAACTGCTGGTGGTGGTGAGATTATTGAAAACCCGATTCTTTCTAACTTTAAGGAAGGTCTTTCGATTCTTGAGTACTTCATTTCTACGCACGGTGCCCGTAAGGGTCTTGCGGATACGGCTCTTAAAACGGCCGATGCCGGTTACCTTACACGTAGGCTTCACGACGTAGCGCAGGATGTTATCGTTAACTCGGTAGACTGTGGTACACTGCGTGGTATAGAAGTTACTGCACTTAAGAAGAACGAAGAGATTGTAGAAAGCCTTGGTGAAAGGATTCTTGGCCGTGTGGCGCTTCAGGATGTGGTAAACCCACTAACCAGCGAAGTGCTTGTAGCAGCCGGTGTACAAATTACCGAAGCGGAAATGAGGCTTATTAGCGCTGCTCCTATAGACAGCGTAGAAGTACGTTCGCCGCTAACCTGTGAGGCTAAAAAAGGTATTTGTGCTAAATGTTACGGTCGTAACCTTGCAACTGCCAAAATGACTCAGAAGGGTGAAGCTGTAGGTGTAATTGCTGCTCAGTCTATTGGTGAGCCGGGTACACAGCTTACACTACGTACATTCCACGTTGGTGGTGTTGCGGGTGGTATCTCTGAAGAATCAAGCATTGTGGCTCGTTTTGCAGGTCGTCTTGAAATAGAAGACCTTAAAACAGTTGAAGGTACAGATAACGATGGTAACGCAATTGATATTGTAATTTCTCGTTCAACTGAGCTTAAACTTGTAGATGTAAATACCGGAATAGTGCTTAATACGCACAACATTCCTTACGGTAGTAGCATTTCTGTAAAAGATGGCCAGGTTGTAGATAAAGGTGATGTAATCTGTAAGTGGGACCCGTATAACGGTGTTATTATCTCTGAGTTTACCGGTAAAGTAGCTTATGAGGACATCGAGCAGGGCCAGTCGTTCATCGTAGAGATTGACGAACAAACAGGCTTCCAGGAGAAAGTAATCTCTGAAGCGCGTAACAAGAAGCTTATCCCTACGCTACTTATATATGGTAACGATGGCGAGCTTATCCGTTCGTACAACCTACCGGTGGGTGCCCACCTTATGGTAGACAACGGTGAGAAGATTAAAGCAGGTAAGATCCTTGTGAAGATTCCAAGGCGTTCGTCTAAAGCGGGCGATATTACGGGTGGTCTTCCACGTATTACTGAGCTTCTTGAAGCACGTAACCCATCTAACCCGGCTGTGGTTTCTGAGATAGACGGTGTAGTTTCATTCGGTAAAATCAAGAGGGGTAACCGCGAGATTGTTATTGAGTCGAAATTCGGTGAAATCAAGAAATATCTTGTAAAACTGTCTAACCAGATCCTTGTACAGGAGAACGACTTTGTACGTGCAGGTATGCCGCTTTCAGACGGTGCTATAACTCCGGAAGATATCCTTAGGATTCAGGGACCAAGTGCTGTACAACAGTACCTTGTAAACGAAATTCAGGAAGTATACCGTCTTCAGGGTGTAAAAATCAACGATAAGCACTTTGAGGTTGTAATCCGCCAGATGATGCGTAAGGTACAAATCCAGGATCCGGGAGATACCCTGTTCCTAGAAGATCAGCTTGCACACACGTCTGACTTTATTGAAGAAAACGACAAACTATACGGTATGAAGGTAGTTGAGGACGCAGGCGATTCTCAAAACCTGAAAGCCGGGCAAATAGTGACACCACGTCAGCTACGCGATGAGAACTCTATTCTTAAGCGTAACGACCAAAACCTTGTGGTAGCACGCGATGTAGTTCCGGCAACGGCTACTCCGGTACTTCAGGGTATTACGAGGGCGTCACTACAAACTAAGTCGTTTATCTCTGCTGCATCGTTCCAGGAAACTACAAAAGTACTAAACGAGGCTGCAGTAGCCGGTAAGGTAGACTTCCTTGAAGGCCTTAAAGAGAACGTAATCGTGGGTCACCGCATCCCTGCAGGTACAGGTATGAGGGACTATGATAACACTATCGTAGGTTCTAAAGAAGAGTACAACGACCTGTTAACTCCGCGTGAGGAATATAATTATTAATTATGAGCGAGCAAAAACCGCAACAGGGGCAGATAAGCATAGAGCTTGATGAAAAAACAGCCGAGGGTACCTACAGTAACCTGGCCATCATCAACCACTCGCCGAGCGAATTTATAGTAGATTTTATCACTATAATGCCGGGTGTGCCAAAAGCCAAGGTGAAATCACGTATAGTGCTTACACCGCAGCATGCCAAAAGGCTGCTAAAGGCCCTTGCCGAGAACATACACCGCTATGAGAGTGCCCACGGCATTATCAGCGAAACAGACCAGCCGCAGCTGCCGTTAACATTCGGCCCAGCAGGCCAGGCCTAGTAAAGCAAAACCCCTTCAGCGATGAAGGGGTTTTTTGTTTTTTGTGGGTTAGGGCAGGTGGTAACGCGTTTGGTTTCCATTACCTGATGTTGTGAATAGTTCCAACTCAATACCTTTTTTTAAATCGCGGCTTGCTGTAGCTGACGAAATGTCCTTAAATGTATTCATATAGTCCTTTCGGGTAAAGACTTTCATACCACTTTGTATAAAGTACTGTAGCCGTTCGGTATCAGTTAGCGTCCTGTTATTGTATCGTAACAGTCCGGCCAGGGAGTCATTGATTACCCCTAGCATATATGTTATAAAAGCTGTTGATTTGCCCGATTTGTCGCTAATAGAAAGTGCATCATAATATTCCGCTTGGGTTTTGCTGATGAGTGTTTCAAAAGGCAGGTGGCCAAAAACAGGGTACTCTTCCATTAAAATCACGGTTTGCCACAACCTGCCCATACGTCCGTTGCCGTCCATAAACGGGTGGATGAACTCCATTTCGTAGTGGAATACACAGCTTTTTATGAGTGTTAGTTCCCGTTTATCTTTCAGGTAGGCAAACAGGTCTTTCATTAAATAAATAACATTACCGGCAGGGGGTGCCAGATGGGCAATCTGCGAACCTTTTACGATGCCAACTCCACGGTTTCGGTAACTTCCCGGTTTTTCTACGAGCCCTTCCATAAGCATCTTGTGTGCCTTCAGGAAATCCTTTTCAGAAGTAGCCTTAAATTTTTCCAGCCTATCGTATACCGCTATGGCATTCAGCACCTCTTTAATATCTTTTTCAGGGCCCAGCACCCGTTTGTTTTCCACAAGTGCTGTTATCTGTTCTTCAGAAAGTGTATTCCCTTCAATCTGTAACGATGAATGTATGGTCTTTATCTGGTTCTGCTTGCGAAGCTGTGGCGACTGTTTGTTAAGGTATAATGCATTAGCCTCCCCAATCTTTTGTGAAACTGAAGTTATAAGGTTTAATATTTCAGGCGTAATATCATACGGCGGCTTCATGATAGTATCATTTGATACTATCAAAGGTAGTCAATATTTAGTGATTTATGGGTTGGTGACATCATTTTATACTATCATTTCATGTCGGTATCAGTTTTCAAAATCCAGCCATAGATGCTTGTGGGCTGCTGATGAAATGTATCTGGATATCCTTTCTCTGCTTTTGTAGGTTCCATTTTTACATAAAGCCAGTCAATGCCATGTTCACTAAACCGGGCAAGAGCCTTACCTTTATGCCCTTTTGGGTAGGTTGCTATTTCATTTCCGTTTTCACTATATAGAGGATGTTCTGCTTTTAAGATATAGCCTTCCGGACGAAGGATAGTCGTTGCCGTTCTAACAGAAAATGGTATTTCCTTAGAAAACATCTTTTCAGGCTTCTGATAATAATTGATGTAACCTATGGTGTTTTTTAGAGTGAAAGCAGGTGTGTTGTTATTATAATCGATGGTATAGTTGTATTCTGCTACTTCAAATTCGGCACAACAACCCGGGTTATAAATAGTAAAGCTTATCAGTTTGCCGTTTTTTAGTACAGGCTTTTGTAGTATCTGTCGCTGTGTAAATACATTTACAAATCCATCGGGGGTTGTAAGGAAGAAATGTACGATACTCCCCTCTGATCCCGAAGGTCCGTAGTATATGATATCGTCCAGGGTATCGCCATTAAAATCTATAGTATACAGGTACTGCTTAAGTTTTTCGGGGGTATAGTTGTCATAAAACCTTGATTTCAATGAGTCTGAAGCGGCCACGAAATCATCCAGTAGTACCTCGTTTCGATTGCTTTCAATATGTTTCAGGGCAAGTGTATCAAGGGGCTCCCTGGCTATATCACGGTAGGGTTTACCTTTTTGCCAGTTAAAATATTTTTCAAGCGCTACTGAGTCGGGTTCTACATAGGTGAGAGAGTCTTTTTTGTAGATATGGCTTTCAGGTTTTTCCTTATGGCAGGAAATAATAGTTGTTGCAAGTAGTGCGAATAGCAGTGGTTTCATGATTTGTTTGAATTGTAATTCAGATAAGCAGACCCCGGGCTTTGGTTTTACAAGTAATCTATTAACAATTTAATATGGAATTGTGGAGTCCGTGCTCAAATATACAAAACATGCTCTTTCCCCATCCCGCAAAATTTCCGTACCTTTGGTTTCCTTTTTTAATAATACAGTAAATTCAAATGTCCGGTATCATCCAGCTCCTCCCAGACCATGTTGCAAACCAAATCGCCGCCGGTGAGGTGGTGCAGCGCCCCGCATCTGTGGTTAAGGAACTCATGGAGAATGCAGTAGACGCCGGTGCTACTGAAATTAAGCTCATAGTAAAAGACGCCGGAAAAACCCTTATACAGGTTATAGACAACGGCCGTGGCATGGGTGTTACCGATGCCCGCCTGTGCTTTGAGCGCCATGCCACCAGTAAAATCCGCCATGCTGAGGATTTATTTTCGTTGCATACTAAGGGTTTCCGAGGGGAGGCACTGGCATCAATAGCCGCTGTGGCCCACGTGGAGCTGAAAACCCGCCAGGAGCAGGACGAACTGGGTACCCACCTGGTTATAGAGGGGAGTAAATTTACCCACCAGGATGTGGCTGTATTGCCACGTGGCACATCATTTTCTATAAAGAATTTATTTTTTAACATACCCGCGCGCCGCAACTTCCTGAAAAGTGACACGGTGGAGTTCCGCCATATTGTAGACGATTTTGAACGCGTGGCCATGGCACATGCCAACATCAGTTTTATGCTGTACCATAACGGCAGCGAAATGTTTAACCTGCCTGCGGGCAACATGCGCCAGCGTATTGTGGGCGTTTTTGGCGGCAAGACCAATGAGAAGTTGGTTCCTGTAAACGAAACCACCGAAATAGTTACCATAAACGGCTTTGTAACCAAACCCGAGTTTGCCAAGAAAAACAGGGGCGAGCAGTTCTTTTTTGTAAACAACCGTTTTATAAAAAGCCCGTACCTGCATCATGCCGTTATGGCGGCTTATGAAGGCCTGCTGAAAGACGGTAGCCAGCCCGCGTACTACCTGTACCTTGATGTGCCGCCGCACAGCATAGATATAAACATTCACCCTACAAAAACCGAGATAAAGTTTGACGACGAGCACGCGCTCTATGCCATACTGCGCTCGGCAATAAAGCACAGCCTGGGCCAGTTTAACATTGCCCCGGTGCTGGATTTTGACCGCGATGCCAACCTTGATACCCCGTACGATTACGAAAGTAAATCGGCTACAATGCCTACGGTAGAGGTAGACCGTAACTATAACCCCTTTGCCGACGACAGTCCCGGTGGTGGGTTTAGTAGCTCATTTTCATCTTCGGGTGGTGGGCGCAGCCTTGGTGGTAGTGTGTCTTCTAAAGCTTCATCAGGCGGTTTCAGCATACCGTCGTTTAAAAAGGAAACACAGCCCAGCTGGGAAAGCCTGTATGTAGGTACCAGCCCGTCTAACGAGGAGATAGCCGAAATAAGCTTTGAGTCGGAAGAGGTAACGGGTTCGCTTTTTAACGATGCCGAGGTAGAGGATACCACCGTATACAAAACCTACCAGATACATAAAAAATACATCGTAAGCCCCATCCGTTCGGGTATGGTGATTATCGACCAGAAAAGGGCGCACCAACGTATACTATATGAGCAATTTTTGCGTAATATTACAGTACAACAGGCACCAAGCCAGCAGCTGTTGTTTCCGTTGGTGCTGTATTTTACGCCTGCCGAAATGGCGCTGGTAAAAGAGATGGAGCCTTCACTGGAAAGCACCGGCTTTGTATTTGCAGAAATGCACAGTGACCACATAGTGGTAAACGGCCTGCCGGTAAACGTAGCCGAAAGTGAGGTGTCTATTTTGCTGGAGGAAATGATAAACGACCTACAGCAGGAAGTGCCCGAAAACAGCTTTAGCCTTAGCGACCGCCTGGCCAAATCTATGGCACGGAGTTTGGCAGTAAAAACGGGTACGATGCTCACAGAAAAAGAGCAGGAAACCATGGTAAACAGTTTGTTTGCCTGCAAAGAGCCCGATGTTTCACCTTTTAATAAACCAACTTTCATCACCATGAGTGTGGAAGACTTAGATAAACGTTTTGCCCTATGATGAAGATGACCGATACTGTTAAGCAGTTGATCATTATTAATGTTATTGTGTTTTTATGCTCGCAGTTTGTACCGCAGGCTTATGAATATTTATCGCTGTATTTTCCGGCCAATCCTAACTTTAAGGTATGGCAGGTATTTACCAGCATGTTTATGCATGCTAAACTTGACAGCAGTGCAGGTATAACCCATATCCTGTTTAATATGATAACCCTTTGGATGTTCGGCAGCCCGCTGGAACATTTTTGGGGAGCCAAAAGGTTCGTTACATTCTACCTGCTGTGCGGGGTAGGGTCGGCAATTTTTTATATTGGTATTGATTATTACACTTTTTATAAAACACTAAACACTCTTACAGCATCAGGTTTTAGTCACGACCAGATATTAAGTGTGCTAAGTTCAAATCAGATTGATACCCGTTGGTATGATGTACTTGGTACAGATGGTGTGGCTAATCTTGCCATGAATTTTAACACAACTGCAGTAGGGGCATCAGGTGCTTTGTATGGCGTTATGGTGGCTTTTGCATTTATGTTCCCTGAGGTGGAAATGATGATGATATTTTTCCCCATTCCTATAAAAACAAAATGGTTTGTCCCCGGCCTTATAGCGTTTGACCTTATTATGGGACTACGTGGTAAGGCAGTAATAGGCCAAGGCGACGGTGTGGCGCATTTTGCCCACCTTGGTGGTGCTTTGGTAGGCTTTTTGCTAATGATGTACTGGAGGAACAAGCGCTTTAACCATACTCGCTGGAACTAATTTTTATGGGATTTATAGACGATATTAAAACGGAATACCGCATAGGAGGGATTGTGCAACGCCTTATCTTTTGGAATGTAGGGTTGTTTGCTATTCCTCTTATATTATTTAGCCTGCTTAGGCTTGGAGGTGTGCAATTACCTGGATTGGATTGGACTATTCCCGGTACGTCAAATTGGTTTAGTATTTCGTCAAATCCAGCCGATTTGTTATGGAAACCGTGGACATTAATTACCTATGCTTTTTTGCATGAGGGTTTCCTGCATTTGTTTTTTAATATGTTGTGGCTGTTCTTTGCAGGGAGGCTGTTCCTGACTTTTTTTACACAGAAACAATTTTTCGGGTTATATATACTATCAGCAATTTTTGCGGGGTTAATATTTATTGGCTCTTATCAGGTGATACCTATGCTAGTTGGTACTACTGTGTCTATGGTAGGAGCTTCCGCAGCTATTATGGCAGTACTTATAGCTACGGCTGTTTATGCACCGCAGTATGAGGTGAGGCTAATGCTTATAGGAACGGTGAGGTTATGGCATATAGCCGGAGTATTTATTGTTCTCGATTTAATTAACGTTTCTGTAGCTAATAGCGGTGGGCATATAGCACATTTATCAGGTGCACTGTTTGGTTTAATTTACATAAAGCTGCTGCAAAACGGCACCGACTTAAGTAAGGGTGTTTCGGCGGTAATCGACTTTTTTGCTAATTTGTTTAAGCCAAAAAAAGCAACGCCTTTTAAAAAGGTTCATAAAAACTCAACTCCGCCACGTGCTACTGCGCCTAAGGCACAGGATATGACCCAAAAACAAATAGACCATATACTGGATAAAATAAGCCAAAGCGGTTACGATAGCCTGACAAAAGAGGAAAAAGAGTTTTTGTTTAAAGTTGGTAAATAATCCGTAGATTTGGTTAACCGCACCCCTCAGATAAATGAAAAAACTTTCGTGGTTCAATAAGTTTATGTACTTCATGAACATCGTGCTTACGGTGCTCACGGTTTTTTCGTACCTGTTACCGTTTATTTCACCTAAGCTTTCACCCATACTGGCTGTGTTTACGCTTGTAATGCCATTGATGCTGGTGCTTAATGCCTTTTTCTTTTGCTACTGGATGTTCCAGGCAAAAAAGCAGATGCTGCTTTCGGGTATTATTTTACTTGTGGGCATTACGTTTATTAGCAAGATGTTTAAATTCAGTGCCGAAACACAACCCGAAGAAGAGGGAGAGTTTACACTGCTGAGTTATAATGTACGCCTGTTCAATCTTTACGAATGGCTGCCTGACCGCGATATTCCGGCTAAAATAAGCGCTTTCGTTAAAGAAAAGAATCCCGATATACTCTGTATACAAGAATACAGCAAACAGGCCGTAGGCGACACCGCATTCCGTCAGTACAGGCATCGTTTTATATTCTCTGAAAAGGGGCAGACTGAGCAGGCTGTTTTTTCTAAATTCCCTATTATCAATACGGGTGATATACAGTTCCCGGGTTCGGCTAACAATGCCGTTTGGGCTGATATTAAAAAAGGGAAAGATACCCTGCGTGTATATACTATACACCTGCAATCTATAAAAATAAGTCCCGATATCCATGATAATAACATCGATGAAGAAAAGAGTAAGGTTATCTTTAAACGGATTGGGGCGGCGTTCCAAAAGCAACAGCTACAGGCCGAGCTTATGGAAAAGCACAAAAGTGAATGCAAGTACCCTATGATTATTTGCGGCGACTTAAACAACAGTGCCTTCAGTTATGTGTACCGTAGTATAAGGGGTGCCATGAATGATTCGTTTGAGGAAGCAGGCAAGGGTTTTGGTAAATCGTATAACTTTAAATACTATCCTGCCCGTATTGATTATGTATTTACCGATAAAAAACTGAATGTTTTAGAGTATACAACGTTTAGCAGTTTTGTAAACTCTGACCACTTTCCGGTTATGACACGCCTGTGTTTTGAGAAGGAGGAAGAGTAAGGGAGTTTAGAATTCAGATTTTAGATTTAAGAATGAGCCTCAGTCTGTTTCTGTTTCATGACCCTGAAGGGGTCGCGCATATTAGCCTCGGGCAGCGCCCGTGGGATTAAAACGGTTCATGATTTATAGGTAATTTTCGAATAACCAAATAACCGCATCACCGAATAACCCAAATTGACAAATAAACAAATCCACGAATTAACAAACTAACGAATAGCCTGTTTCTTCAGGTACTCCAGCGCGTATCTGCCTTCATTAAAAAGTAGATCCAATATGCTAAGGTTGTTTATAAAGCCGTGTTTTTCTTCAAAAACCTGGGTGTAGGGTTCAAACTCGTTAGTGTCTTTTTTACCGTTGGCCAATGGGCGCAGGTCGGTATATTGTGGTGTTTCGTGGAAGTATTCTTCCGTTTTCTTGTAGTCAAAAGGCATTCCAAGGCATTGGCACACAATTTCCATGATTTGGAAATTCAGTTCCATCATGTATTTATGCTTTTGTTCAAATACAGGGCGTATATCGTCTTCAAAATACTCAAAGAAGGGCGAAGTACGGTATGCCGCTTCAAGCGACTTAAAATGCTGTTTCTGCCAGTCAAATGCCGGTTCTATCTTAACATCCTTAAACTTCTGGTGCCCTGCAACCGGATTGTGTTTTACAGGTATGTTTAACAGCTGTACGCCGTTTGGGCTGTAAATGTACATACGGTTACGGTTCGTTTGCTTCTGGAAGTTGTCTTCCATCTCAAACGTTATGCTGTCAGCCTTTACCATCGCCACAAAATGGCTTATTGAAGGGAAATATGTAGGGTGTATAAGTAGATCCATTTAGTGGATGCGTTAATTTGTTTATTTGTTAGTTTGACCCAACTGGTATTTTTTCAAAGCATTGAGCTTGTTAGTAATGCTCTCAAGCTTAAACTTTAAATCCTGATATGCTTGCTCATTCAGAAATCCAAGCTCATACGAAATGATAAGCTGGTTTAATACTTCTACAGCACTGCTGAAAGCCATAGTTGTAAAGTGAGCTTTATCCTTGTAAGTAGCCCTGGATGTGCCTTCAGCCAAATTAGAGCAAACAGATACTGAAGCTCGCCTTAGTTGAGAGCTTAGAGCAAATTTTTCTGAGTCAGGAAAATTGTTGGTATAAAAGTATATCATCTTGGTAAACTCTTTAGCGTCAATCCATACCTCCAATTTTTCAAATGAAAATGTATACATAAGGTTTTTCGGTTTAACGAATCAACAATTTACCAAATCGTCTGGTTTTTCGAATACACAAATACACAAATCAACAAATTAACTATTCTGTGCCTTCCTTTTCTTAAGTACGAAGAAATCAAGTGCAAAATAGCCGATAAGTGCTATGATGAAATACCTGAAGTACGACACCGGCTCGCCATCGCCACCCACGGTGGTAAACATACGATCCCAACGGATTTTCTTGCCGATGTTGCCCCACGGCTGGTTCTGGTCAAGGCTAAGCCAAATAAGTACCGGTTTGCCCACAATGTGGTCTTCCGGTACAAAACCCCAGTAGCGGCTGTCTTCTGAGTTATGGCGGTTATCACCCATCATAAAGTAGTAGTTCTGCTTAATGGTGTAAGACGTGACCGGAGTACCATTTATGCGTATTTCGTTACCGGTAACTTTCAGCTCGTTATTCTCATATTCACTTATTATCCTTTTATAAAAAGGAAGAGTTTCTGTTGTTAACTGTACCGTTTGTCCTTTCTGCGGTATAGTAATTGGCCCCATGTTGTCCGCTGTCCACTTAGCATTGTTTTTAGGAAATACCTTAGGTTGTGTAAACGGAGTGTAAATAGTTTTGTTTACGTGTGTTATCCCCTGATCTTTTCGAAGCTCGTCGGCATTTGCAAAGGTCATGTTTACTGCCATGCGATTTTGTATAGGCGTCATTTGCAGTTCGGTTGCTATTTGCTCAGGGATAAAGCCCCATACCTGTGCATTAACGCTGTCTCTTGAAGCTTCATTTATAAATACGTTGTATTGTTCGTTTAACTCATTAATGTGCTCTTTAATGATATTGTTATCCCATTTAGATAGTGCAATATTGTAAAAACGCCAGGCTCCACCGTTATATCCACGGTTAGCCAGGAATTCCTGAGCTATAGGCTGTTTTGCCTCTACGTCAAAATAATACTGAACTTTTGCTCTGTCTGATAGTTTAAGTTCAGAGCCATTAATGTATACAATACCGTCTTTTAGTTCAAATACATCACCCGGAGTGGCTACACAACGTTTTACATAGTTTGATTTTTTGTCAACAGGTTTTCTTACACCCGGCACCCCTTGTTCAAAAAACTTATGTACCGTATCTGCTGGCCAGTTAAATACCACAATATCATTCTTCTGAGGTTTTGCAAAGCCAGGCAGCCTGAAATACGGCAGTTGCGGCCACTTGCTGTATGATTTTACGCCCACTAATGGAATGGTATCGTGTACCATAGGTGCTGCAAGGGCAGTTTCGGGCACGCGCGCACCATAGTGTACTTTACTTACAAACAGGAAGTCGCCTATAAGCAGGGTTTTTTCAAGTGAAGCAGATGGTATGGTAAACGGTTGTATTACATAAGTATGCACTATGGTAGCTACTACCACGGCAAACAATAGTGAACTTAGTGTGCTTTCGGTATGTTCTGATGTGCCTTTATAATCGGCTTTGCCCGAATAGTTAAGGGCGTAGATGTACAAACCACAGGTAAGTATGCCTATGATATAATCAGTAGTGGTGTTTTTTCCGAAAGCTTTCAGTATCTGTACCCAGATAACCGGGAACATTATTACGTTTACTACGGGAATGAAAAGCAGTATGGTCCAGTACCACGGGCGGTTAATAATTTTCATTAACACTACGGCGTTGTATACCGGTACGGCGGCTTCCCACGGTTTGTGGCCTGCTTTTTCATACAGTTTCCATGTTCCTGCAAAGTGTACTACCTGTACTGCCAGGAAAAATATAAACCATTGCACTAAAGTCATATCTTCTTATGTTTTTGGTATATGTGTGTGTTTAAGCTAAAATGTTACAGGCCCAGTACATCTTTCATGGTGTAAATGCCTGTTTTGCCCACCAGCCATTCGGCAGCTACAACTGATCCAAGGGCAAATCCTTCGCGGCTGTGTGCGGTGTGCTTTATCTCTATAGAGTCAATTTCCGAGTCGTAAGTAATTACATGAGTACCCGGTACGTTCTCTATACGTTTTACATCAATAAATATATCTTCTTCTTTTGGGGCTTCTATAGCCCAGCTTGCGTAGTCGGAATGTGCTATAATGTCTTTTGCCAATGAAATAGCTGTACCGCTTGGCGCATCCAACTTCTGGGTATGGTGAATTTCCTCCATGGTTACCTTGTACTGTTTTAGCGTACTCATCATTTTGGCAAGGTGGCTGTTCAGCTCAAAGAAAATATTTACGCCAAGGCTAAAGTTAGATCCATAAATAAATGCTCCTTTTTTCTCTTCGCACAGCGCAGCTATGTTGTGGTAGTGTTCCAGCCAGCCTGTGGTGCCGCTTACTACGGGAATGTTGTTGTTAAGGCATTCTGATATGTTTTCTACAGCAGCATCGGGTATACTGAAGTCTATGGCTACATCGGCGTCGGTAAGACCGTCAAAGCTGTTACTGCCTGTTTTTCGCAGTACAATTTCGTGTCCTCTTTCCTGGGCTATCCGTTCTATAACTTTGCCCATTTTGCCGTAGCCTAAAAGTGCTATTTTCATAATTTAAAAGCGGTATGTCATGCTTACCCCCAGGTTATACTGGTAGTCTATCTTATTCTGTTCAAAACTTGGGGTAAAGGTAAGATTTTCATTAACGTTAAACTGCCTTAAGTGGGCATCTACGTTAGCATCTACTATGTTAAGGATATAAATACCCGCGGTAACCAATGCCGAAAGGTCGCGGTTACGCTGGTGGAATTTTTGTGCCCGTATAAGGCGGTCACCACTTACGCCTTCCAGATTACCGGTAAGTTCATGTCCTGCTAATAACTGCTTGTACGCATCGCGGTACATATTGTATTGGGTATTGTTCCAGCTGAAGGAATACATACTTATGGCAAGGCCACCCCATACTAAAGGCGCTTTCCAGTATTTTCTGTTATAAATTTGTCCCAGGCCGGGCACCATAGCCGAATAAAAAGCAGCCTTGCTTGGTGCAAGGGCGTCATATTTATAAGTGCTGGCAAGTACCTTGTTTATTGAGTCCTGGTTAAGCGGCTTTACTTCTTTTTTAGGGGTCTGTTCCTTTTTAGGATCCTGCGCAAGCGCCGGAACCGAAAAAACAAGTAAAGCCGTAAGTATGAAAAATATGTTTTTCACTAACCTTGTATCAGTTTAATGATCCTGTTAAAATCTTCTTCAGAATGGAACGGGATCGTGATTTTACCTTTGCCTTTAGCGTCTATTTTTACATCTACCTTAGATCCGAAGAAGTTAGTAAATGTTTTGCGCTCGTCATCATTAACGATAAAACCACTTGTTTTATTTTCTGCCGGTTTTGTACCACCATCCTCTTTAGGGCCTTCGTGGTATTCTTTTACCAATGCTTCGGTTTCGCGAACGCTAAGGTTTTGGCTTACTATTTTGTGGTAAATATCGGCCTGGGCATCAAGGTCGTCTATAGTAATAATAGCACGGCCATGACCCATACTGATAAAGCCGTCGCGAATACCGGTTTGTATTACCGGATCCAGTTTCAATAGCCTTAGATAGTTTGCTATAGTAGAACGTTTTTTACCCACGCGATCACTCACTTGCTCCTGTGTAAGCTGTATTTCGTCCATAAGGCGCTGGTACGACATCGCTATTTCTATTGGGTCAAGGTCGTGGCGCTGTATGTTTTCTACAAGGGCCATAACCAGCGAATCGTTATCATTCGCCAGGCGAATGTAAGCCGGTACATGGGTTAGGCCGGCAAGCTTACTGGCACGTAGCCTGCGCTCACCGCTTATAAGCTGGTATTTGTTATAGTCGGTTTTGCGTACAGTAATGGGCTGAATTACACCCAGTTCTTTAATACTGGTGCTCAGTTCCTGTAGTGTTTCCTCGTTAAAGCTGGTACGCGGCTGAAAAGGGTTTATTTCTATCGACTCAATTTCAAGCTCTATAATATTTCCTACAACCTTATCTGCACCTTTATCCTCTGCCGACTTAATGTCGTTTTCAGGGTCTTTTAAAAGTGCCGACAGTCCACGTCCAAGGGCTTGTTTTTTTATTGCTTTTGTCATAAACCTACTTTACTGTTTTTCTTAATGATCTCCTCGGCAAGGTTAAGGTAATTAGTAGCTCCCTTGCTGGTAGCATCATAGTTTATAATGCTTTCGCCAAAACTTGGCGCTTCACTCAGTTTAATATTACGTTGAATAATGGTGTCAAATACCATGTCGTTAAAGTGCTTTTGCACTTCTTCTACCACCTGGTTGCTCAGCCTCAGGCGCGAATCATACATAGTAAGCAGCAGCCCTTCTATATCCAGGTTAGGGTTGTGTATTTTTTGTACACTTTTTATGGTATTTAGTAGTTTACCAAGTCCTTCCAGTGCAAAGTACTCGCACTGAATAGGAATCACCACGCTGTCAGCGGCAGTAAGTGCATTTAGGGTAAGCAATCCCAGTGATGGAGCACAGTCTATAAGTATATAGTCGTACTTGTCCTTTACGCTTTCAAGGGCGGTTTTAAGCATGTATTCGCGGTTTTCCTTGTCTACAAGCTCTATCTCAATGGCCACAAGGTCTATGTGTGCCGGTATTATCCATACGTTTGGCGCGGTACATTCTACCGTAGCTTCGTCTGGAGTGTTGCTGTGTTCCAGTATCTGATAGGTACCTATCTCCACAGTTTCCACGTCCAAGCCAAGGCCTGAACTGGCATTTGCCTGTGGGTCGGCATCTATTAATAATACTTTCTTTTCCAGCACTCCCAGCGCGGCAGCCAGGTTAACTGATGTGGTTGTTTTACCCACGCCGCCTTTTTGGTTGGCAATAGCAATGATTTTACCCATTTTCTGATTGAAATTTTCGAACCGTAAAAATACAATTATTTATGGTACCTGAAAATGGAATTTGTTAACACCGCAAAAATAAAAAGCCACACCAAAAAGGTGTGGCCGAAAAAAACTAAACGACGCAATTATTACTGAATGATAAGCTTTTGACTGGTTACGTAATTTCCTGTACTAAATTGGATAATATACATACCTGCACCTAAATGGGATAGGTTTAGCTGCTGGTTTCCTGTGGCGGCTTTTGCCTGATGTACTTTTGCGCCGGTTAGATTATAAACATTCACTAAGCCCTCATTTCCGCTGGTATTGGCAATATTTACAATGCCGTTAGTAACCGGGTTAGGGTATAGGGTAAAGTTGTTTTTTTGTAGGTTATCTGTACCTGCCGTTGTTTCCCAAATAATGTTGTCTACGCTGGCAGTGTTATGTGAACCCGCTGCTACAAACCTGAATGCTATATAAGCATTAGCTTCAAGAGCAGGGAAGCTGCTTACAGTATACGTTGTTGCCGGAGCAGCGGCAAGGGTTATTTCATCGCCTACTGCTACAAATGTAGAGGCATCGGCTGGGTTTGTAAGGTAACCCGGTTGCAGAGCAACTGCTGTAGATGAAGACGCATCAAAAGTAAGGGTGTGGTTACCGTCAAAACTGTCTACCTCTGGTGATACAAGGTAAGCAGCAACACCAGGGCTCATAAAGCTATAGAACTGTGCTGCAGGGCTACCCGATACTGTAGCAGGGTATACATACATGCCATTGCTTATGGCTGTCCAGCAGTATTGTGTTATTACTTCGGCCTGTCCTGTGGCGTAGTTGTCAAAGTTTTCGTTTATAGACGACACTGCCGGGCACGCGTCCGGTGTTTCAGCCCAAACAACATTGTCTACGTAAGCCACCTGGTGCACACCCGGTGCAGTAAACAGGAATGCTATGTTAGCTATTCCGGCTACTTCAGGATACGCTATACTGTAGGTAGCTGTTGTGGTACCAAGTGTAATAACATCACCTACAGCTACAAATGTTGTAGCGTCTGTAGCATTAGTAAGGTAGCCCGGTTGTAGTGTAATGGCTGCAATAGCCGATGCATCAAAAGTAAGGGTGTGGTTACCGTCTAAATTGCTTACGGCCGGGCTTACAAGATATGCTGCGGTATTCGGGCTCATAAAGCTATAGAATACAGCAGATGCATTGTTTTGGCTGTCTGTGTCCGGGTATATATACATTCCATTTGCTATTCCGCTCCAGCAGTTTTGCGCTATACTTTCGGTTTGTCCGGTAGTAAAGGTGCTGAAGTCTTCATTCAGCTCAGTCACTGCTGCACATTCTTCAGCAGGAACTTCTTCCCATACCACATCGTCTATGGCTATGGCATTGTGTACCGTATCGGCACTGATCCTGAAGGCAATATGCGCGCCTGTTGTAGCAGGGATAATCATGTTACCAAAGGTTGCAGCTGTACCTGTAGTTACTGTAATGGCATCGCCTACGGCTACAAATGTATCGGCATCTGCTGTATCTGTTATTGTACCTACCTGTATGGTTACTGTACCTGCAGGTACCGTTCCGTTTTGGGCAAGTTTCCACGTGCTGAACGATAATTGGTGGGTGCCATCTATCGTAGCAATTTCCGGTGTAATAAGGTAGCTGTTTACGTTTACTGCAGTACTGGCATAAAATACGGCGTACTGGTTAGCAGGGTCGCCTGCCTGTGCAGTGTAAACCATTCCACCGTTAGGGTAGCCCAGTGCTATAGAGCTCCAGCAGTTTTGTGGGAATACATTTGACGTACCGATTGTAAAGTTTGTAAAATCTTCGCTTAATGAAGTTGCAGCGGTTTCGCACTGTGCATTCATGTTCAATACCGCACCCAAAAGTCCGGCTGCAAGTAAAAATTTATTCATAATATGGTTTTATTTAGATTTAATAAAAATAAAAATAGTGTTGCAAATATATTATTATTTGTAATAAGTCTAAATAAAATAATTGTTTTTTTGAGGTAATAGGAAGGTGAAATTTTGTCTCATTTCGACCATCTGTGAGCTTAAATAATAAGAAGGCAGTTTTTTATCTTGTTAAAACTCTTACAATCTTTTATTTACCTCTTCAGGACGAAATGAGACAAGTGGGGGAATTAAAGTAAAAAAAGGTCTTTTACTTATTTTTTTTGGCTTTTATCATAGCTTCCAGTTGGTTCCATAATTCTTCAGGAATTGCTTCCAAAAGGTTAAATTGCCCGGCGCCTTTCAGCCATTCGCCGCCGTCTATTGTTATTACTTCGCCATTTACATATGCAGAAAAATCAGAAACAAGATAGGCTGCAAGGTTAGCCAACTCCTGATGGTCGCCTACACGCTTTAGCGGTACTTTTTTAGCCAGGTCAAATTTATCTTTCAGGTCACCCGGCAGCAGCCTGTCCCATGCACCCTTGGTAGGGAAGGGCCCCGGTGCTATGGCATTAGTGCGTATGCCGTACTTGGCCCATTCTACAGCAAGGCTGCGCGTCATGGCCAGTACACCTGCTTTTGCGGTTGCACTTGGCACCACATAGGCACTACCGGTCCAGGCGTATGTGGTTACTATATTTAATACTACAGTATTTTGCTGTTTGGTGTCTATCCAGTGTTTACCAAAAGCCAGCGTACAGTTTTTACTGCCCTTAAGCACTATATCTATAATAGTATCAAAGGCGTGTGCCGAAAGCCTCTCGGTAGGCGAAATAAAGTTGCCCGCAGCATTATTCAGCAGCACATCTACTTTACCGAATGTAGTCAAAACAGTTTGCAACATGCTTTCCACTTCTTCATAGTTGCGTACATCGCATTGCACAGCCAGGCAGGTTCCACCGGTTTCGGCTTCCAGTTCTTTGGCAGTGTTTTGTAGTTTTTCCAGATCGCGGCTGGTAATGGCTACTTTTGCACCCAGTTCTAAAAAATATTTGGTCATGCTTTGGCCCAGGCCACTACCGCCGCCCGTAACCACTATTACTTTGCCTGTAAGGGCATCGTCGCGCAGCATTTTTTCGGTATAATTCATCTTTTTAATGAGGTTTGTTTACTTGTTTGTTATAGTAAAGATACTAAAAATAGTATGCATGCCTATTGTTTTTCTGTGCGAATTTTGCCAATAAAATTTATCGTGCATACGCAACCTTTTTATTATCTTGGGATCTTTACCAATAATAACCAATTGATTATGAAATATCTTAAATTATTTGCAGTACCTCTTGCCAGCCTGTTACTGTACGGCTGTTGGGGAACCGGCACCGATGATGATTTTGTAAATCACTCATCACAATACAAGGCTGTAACCATGATGCGTTCCCAGTTAGAAGCTTCCATAAAACTTAAGCCTGCCCAGGCCGTAACCGATGCAGGTAAAATTTACATTAAAGATGATATGATGTATATAACGGAAAAAAATAAAGGTTTCCATGTATACAATTATCAGAACCCCGCTAACCCCACACCTGTAGCTTTTATAGAAGTACCCGGTGCTACCGATGTAGCCATAAGGAACAACAACCTGTACATAAACCAGGCGGTAGATCTTGTAACGCTTACGTACAGCGGTTCAGCTATTACGGTTACCGGACGTGTACGCAATATTTTTCCTCAAAAACAGGCACCGGATAACAGTATAAAATACCTTGCGCAAGACGAAGTAATTGTTAACTGGATACCGAAATCATAATGAAAAAGCTATACCTATTTATAATTATCGCTGTGCTGGCCATTGCATGCAGCAGCGACAGCCAGGAAAGTACAAGCAACAGCCCAGGTACCGATGGTCAGGGTGGCTCTACGGCTATTTTTGCCCTTAAGGGGGATTATTTGTATACGGTAGACCACAGGAATCTTAATGTATTTTCGCTACTCAGCGCTACAGGCCCTGTACAGGTAAATACCGTACAGATTGCTTTTGATATAGAAACACTGTTTGCCGATGGCGATATGCTGTATGTGGGCTCGCAGAGCGGTATGTACATGTACTCTATAACTAACCCCGAGGATCCTGAAATGCTGGCCGCGGTATCGCACTTTACTGCTTGCGATCCTGTGGTTGCAAATGGTACCCATGCTTATGTTACCCTGCACACCAATACCTGGTGTGGTAATAATAACAATGCCCTTATGGTGTATGATATTACCGATGTAAATTCGCCTTTACTGGTACACCAGCGCGGCCTTGTATCGCCTAAGGGGCTTGGCCTTTACGGCAACTATCTTCTGGTTTGCGACGATGTAATTAAGATATTCGACATTACAAATGCTGAAGAGCCTGTTTTGGCTACCACGATAAACAAACAGTGCAATGATATTATTATCAGGGGAGATGAACTGTACGCCGTAGGCGATTATGGGGTATACAACTATACGCTTAATAGTGCTTCTATAAGTCAATATGCACTGAACAGTGAGGTTTCATTTGCACAATAATAGCGCGGTTATTATATACAAAAAGGGCTATCCGTTTCAGGATAGCCCTTTTGTTATTTTACTATTTTACGGCCACAGCTTGTAAATCTGCGGTGTTCAGTATGGCTATAAGCAGCCTTTTGTAGGCTACTATATCCTGCATGGGTTCCAGTAGTGTAAACTGTATTATAGAGTTCCCGGCTACAGTAGCAACCTTTATCTCGGAAGGGAACTGTCCTTGTGGATTTTCGTTGTACCAAAATGCCATTATCTTATTGTCTTTTGTAGCCAGTATTTCCGTTTTTCGGGTATACAGTTCAGCCAATGAGGCTCCCGGTTTTTTGTCTTTTATCATGTAGTTGTTCAGGATGTCGGTAGGGGTATTTCGCCCAGCATCTTCGTTGTCATAATCGGGTACGGCAGCCACGTTAATTTTAACTTTCTTTTCGTTTACCATCATCCAGGTGTCGTGTCCTTCTATATGTACGTAGCTTTTAAGCGGAAAGTGCAGGGTTACCGTTTCCATTTTCCCTTTTACGATGTACTCTACATAATCTTTACTTTGGTCTTGTGCCCACATAGATGTTGTGGCAACACATAATAATAGTAATAATACCTTTTTCATAGTTGTGCAGTTTTTTTGAGTTAAACATTGTCTTAAGGCCTATATCGCACAGATATTCTTAAAGGTACAACACTTACTAAAAAGTTGATTATACTTTATAGGTTGTTTAACACAGACTGCATAAAAAAGCCCTGATAAAACAGGGCTTCTATAATTTGTTACGGCAGCCACGGGTCATCTGTAAAAGTCCCCTCAAAGCTGCCGGTAATGTTTTTAGTAACCGGTGCGTCATTAACCATACCGGTTGCGGTTACATTTGTAAAAGTAAGCTTATAATGATTATTGCCGTTGTCCTTTACTACTACCTTACTGTTTGTGCCAAATGTGTATGATTGATTACCAAGTTTATATTGCCCCATAAGAGCATTTTCTGTGTAGGAAGCAGAAGCGCTATACGTGCCACTGGCATTAGTATTGTGCGCTATAATATACACCTGTATTGTAGCCGATGTGGCTGGGTCTGTAAGGTTAAAAACGCGTTCATGTACATCCGGGTATCCATAAGCCCAAGATGTTTTGGCATCTTCAGCGGTAACAGGCACAAAGGCTGTATCATCTGCCTTGAGTGTTGAATTATAGCCTGTGGTTTGTGGAGCAGTATCGTTATCATTACTGCACGAAACAATTGCTATACAAAAAAGTGCAACGAAAGGGGATAAAAACTTTTTCATAGTTATTTAAAAATAATTGGTTACGTTTTGGCTTAAAGCATTTTACGAAATGCTTTTGGATTGTTATCCAAATATATTGAAAATACTTTCTTCTTATTTCGGTTATACCCAAATAAAAATGGCTGCCTTTTACAGCAGCCATCTTAATATGAGTAGAGTACAATATTACTCTGTTTCTATTTTTACCACAAAAGCCTTTTCGTCTATCACTTTAGTAGGTGTGCTAAAGTGCAGGCCTTTGTCATCTGTACTAAAGTCCAGGTTTTCGCCTGAGGCCAGTACGGTTACCTTTTTCACTTTCGGGATAAAGTCAAATACCTTACCGCTAAAGGCTTCCAGGGTTATCACGCTATTGCTTCCCGGCCACCCAAGGAATATGGCATACACGGTGTTGCCTTTACGTGTGTAGCGTATGTCTTGCGCGGTGTAGGTTACCTTATCGGCAAACATACCTGCCTTACCCATTTTGGTAGGGCCTTCGCCAAAGGTTTTCCAGGTACGGCTGCCGTATATGGCCTCGCCGTTTACTTCCAGCCATTTACCTATAGTAAGCAGTATGTCCTTCTGGTTTTGCGGTATGGTACCGTCGGCCATAGGGGAGATGTTCAGCATCAATGCGCCGTTCTTGCTCACTATATCCGCCAGCAGATCAATGATTTCATCAGCGCTTTTCAGTCCAAGGTTATTCGTGTAACTCCAGCTGCCCACCGATACGGTTTCATCCGTTAGCCAAAAATCATTGGTAATGGCATTGTTGCGGCCTTTTTCAAAATCCTCAAGGCTTACGGTTTTTGGCAGTTCACCTTCCTTGTGGGTAACCACAATCTGCTTTTTCTCCGCTACAGAATGGTTGAAGTAATGTGCCAAAAACTGCTGCTTGTACGGCTCGGGTATCTTGGTCATTTTACTGTCAAAGTAAATCAGGTCGGGCGAATAGTTGTCTATAAGCTCCTTCAGTTCACCCACCCAGTTGGCATAAAACTGCTCCCTCGGTATGTTACCGTACATCATACGGATTTTTGGGTCGGTGCTCGAAGTTGCCATATCAGGGTTGTACGGAAAATAAGAGGTGTCATCCAGCCACTTGTCCTTTTCATCCTGGAACAACTGTAGGTTTCTGTCCTTATGGAAGCTGGTTACCAACTTCAGTCCGCGGCCGTGTATGGCTTTTGCCAGTTCACCCACAAGGTCGCGGTGTGGCCCCATATCCTGGCTGTTCCATGGGTTTATTTTACTGGCCCAGTTGCTCCAGCCGTCGTGGTGCTCGGCTACCACACCGCCAAATTTAGCACCCGATTTCACCATAAGGTCGGCCCATTCGTCGGCGTTGAATTTCTCAGCCTTAAACATCGGTACAAAATCATGGTAGCCAAATTTATTCAGCGGGCCATAGGTTTCTACCTGGTGTTTGTTTTCGTCGGTGCCTACCACGTGCATGTTGCGTGGGTACCAGTCGTTGGCATACGCCGGTACCGAAAGCACACCCCAGTGCGCATAGATACCGAATTTAGCATCCTTAAACCACTCAGCCGACTCATCGTATTGTGCCAGCGATTCCCACGTAGGCTCGTAGTGGCGTACTTCGGGTATGCCTTTTTTAGCGGTAGAACAACTTGCCAGAGCAAATAAAGCGACTATTGCTATTGTATTTTTTTTCATGTTATGGTTTATCCCCTTGTGCAAAGGGACAAAATTACTGTGAGTTGTTTTCAAGAGTGTTGTTAGCCCCTCTCCTTTGGAGAGGGGTTGGGGTGAGGCTTATTACTTCACAGTCACACTTACTTCAGCTTTAATATCCCTTGAAGAGTTACCCAGCTTAAAGGTGTATGTACCCGGTTCTACAACCCATTTTTTAGAAGCTACATTATAGTACGCAAGTTCTTTAACCGGAACTTCAATGGTTACTTTTTGGCTACTGCCCGATTTTACAGCTACCTTGTTAAAGCCCTTAAGTTCTTTAGCGGCACGCTGTACTTTGCTTTCGGCTTTACTTGCATACAGCTGTACTACTTCTTTACCATCTTTTTTACCGGTGTTTTTCACCTCTACGGTAACTTTAATGGTATCGTCGTTGCCATACTCTTTTTTATCAGTTTTAGCATTGGCAAAATCAAATGTAGTATAGCTAAGTCCGTAACCAAACGGATAAAGCGGAGCCACATTTTTAGTATCGAACCAACGGTAACCTACAAGTATGCCTTCTTTATATTCTTCTGTAGCACCACCTGGGAAACTCTTTGTAGCATGAGCAGGTGAGTCTTCTATACGTTTAGGCATGGTCCAAGGGAGTTTACCCGATGGGTTAACATTACCAAGAAGCACGTCTACAAGTGCGTTACCGCTTTCAGAGCCGTTATACCAGTTCCATACTATTGTAGAGTTTTCTTTTTCCACCTGGTTCAGGTCATACGGAGAACCGGCTACAAATACTACAATGGTTTTAGGATTTGCTTTAGTTACAGCAGAAATAAGTGCCTGCTGGCCAAACGGAAGTGTAAGGTCGGTACGGTCAGAAGCTTCTGTTTCATAGTCGCGGTTAGCACCTACCACAAGGATAGCTACATCTGATTTTTTAGCGGCTTCAACAGCCTCAGCCAGCATTTTAGGGTCAAGGTCGTTTACCGTTTCTTTTGCTTCCTGGGTTACATCGCCAAATTTCATTTCCTTTTTAGGCTTGAATTCAGTTTTATAACCTTCAGCATAGTTTATCGTTACTGATTTAGGTAGTTTAGCTTTAAGTGCTGCAAGTGGCGTAATTTCGTGCTTGGTTTTTACACCGGCACCAAAACCACCCTGGGCATGCTTCTTGTCAGCATTAGCACCTATAACAGCTACGCTCTTAAGACCGTTAGTGTTTAGTGGAAGCAGGCTTTCGCTGTTTTTAAGCAGTATTATTGATTCTGAAGCTATGCTGTAAGCATCTTTAAAGTGTGCTTCGGTAGCAATGCTTCCTTTGGCACGGCCTTCTTTTTTGCCCATAGCCTTAAGGTTATAAAGCAACTTCAGTATCCTTTTTGCGTGTTTGTCCACTTCAGCCTCGCTTACTTTACCAGCTTTTACTTCGGCAAGAAGTGGCTTGGCAAAATAAAACTCTTCAAAAGAAGGCTTGTTGGTACCCATTTCAAGGTCGGTACCGGCTTCAAGTGCTTTCTTGGTACTATGTACGGCATCCCAGTCAGAAATTACGATACCCTTAAAGCCCCACTCATCCCTAAGAATGTTTTGCAGCATGTATGGATTTTCGCATAGGTAATCGCCACGGAACCTGTTGTACGCACCCATTACACTGTACGCATTAGCTTTAGTAACAGCATCGTGAAATGCAGGTAGATAAATTTCGCGTAGGGTACGTTCGTCCATAAGCACGTCTACAGTACCACGGTTGGTTTCCTGGTTGTTAGCGGCATAGTGCTTAATACATGCAGCTACGTTGTTTTCCTGTACACCTACTACATAAGGTACTACAAGGCTTTTGTTAAGGAACGGGTCCTCGGTCATGTACTCAAAAGTACGGCCACCCAGCGGAGTACGGATAATGTTAAACGCAGGGGCAAGCAATACATCTTTTTCGCGTGCACGGGCTTCTTCGCCTATGCTTTTACCAAAAGTGTGTGCCATTTCAGGATTCCATGTAGCCGAAAGGCCACCACCGGCAGGGTAGTACGTGGCATAATCGGTTTCCAGGTGCAGCGGAGCCCAGCTCATACGCTCCAGTTCTTCGCGGATACCCAGCGGGCCGTCGGCCATGTGCACTTCCGGGATGCCCAGGTGCTCCACGCCCTCGTTAGTAAACATACTGTAACCGTGCAGCAGCCCGATTTTTTCCTCAAGGGTCATTTTACTAACAATTCCGTCAATTTCAGCGTCCCATTCGTCGCTCATAGGTGTACCTTCATACTTGGCGGCAATAGCGCCGCTTTCGGTACTGTCTGTTGATTTGTCTTCTTTGCAAGATACCATTACAAGCATCATTGCTGCCGAAAGGCATAAAAACTTGTTCTTCATATTTGGGTTCAGGTTACTATTCTGTTTTAATATTCTTTTTAAGTACTATGTTGTCCGATGCTCCGCCTGTCTGTAGTTCTAGTGTACCGGGTTCCAGTTCAAAGCGTTGTTTTTGCGTATTCCAGTATTCAAAATCCTTTGCACGCAGTGTAAGCGGTACGGTTTTCGTCTCGCCGGCCTTCAGCGCCACACGGGCAAAAGCCTTCAGCTCCTTAACCGGCCTTTCGATTTTCGAATCCGGATGCGCCACATACAACTGTACCACTTCCTCGCCATCGCGGCTTCCTGTATTGGTTAGGGTAACATTAACCGTTACCGTACCGTTTTTCTTTAGCGAAGTTGTGTTGGTTTCCAAAGCCTTATATACAAAGGTAGTATAGCTAAGGCCATAGCCAAAGGCATACAGCGATTTTCCTTTAAAATACATATATGTCCTCCCGTGGCGGATGTTATAATCCATAAGTTCCGGCAGGTCGGTTATGTCCTTAACCCAGGTTTGCGTAAGTCTTCCGGCTGGGTTATAATCGCCAAAAAGCACATTGGCAAGTGCCGTGCCCGTTTCTTGGCTGTTGTGCGTCATGTGTACTATGGCAGGTACATGCTCTTGTGTCCAGTTAATGGAGTAGGGGAAGCTGCTCATCAGTACAACCACGGTATTCGGGTTGGCCTGCTGTACCACCTTTACAAGGTCTTCATATTCCAGTTCCAGCGACTGCCTGTCTACCGATTCCTTACCGTTGCTCGGCACGGGGCATTGGTTCCATCCGGCGTTGCACCATGGGTGGTTACCCACCACCACTATGGCTACGTCAGCGTTTTTTGCAAGGGCTACGGCTTTACCATCTTTATTATCTAAGGCGTAAGTTACCTCAATGTTTTCTCCTGCTTTGGCCTTAATGCCTGCAAGTGGTGTTACGGTATATGGCGGTGTGCCACTGTACCAGTCCAGCAATACCTCGTCGGCACGAGGGCCTATTACGGCTATGCGTTTTATCTTGGTTTTATCCAATGGCAACAGCTGCTTAGTAGGGGCGTTCTTTAATAGTACAATCGACTTCTGCGTAGCTTCCAGTGCCAGTTTTTTATGGGCTTCGGTTGCCCACGGGTCTGTGACATCTTTTTCTGTGCCAATGGCTGCAAACGGGTTGGCTTTGGTTTCGCTGTCCAGCAGTCCGAGCTTTATCATCACGCGGTAATCACCACGGATAACGGCATCGATTTCCTTTTCGGTAAGGTAACCGTTTGCCACAGCGCCGTATACGGCATCGGCATAATCGTCCAGAAACTGGTTGATGCCTGCCTTAACTGCCGCTGCCGCCCCAAGGAACTTATCGGCATAATATTTATGGTCAGAGAGCAGCAGGCCAAAAGCACCGCCGTCGGTACAGATAATGCCGTTCTGACCCCATTCCTTTACTGTGATGTCCTTTAGCATAGGGTGCACCATAGCCGGTATGCCGTTCACTTTGTTGTAAGCCGCCATGTAGGCACGGCTCCCGCCTTCTTCGACACCCATTTTAAACGGAAGCGAATAGTATTCCCTAAATAGCCTTTCATCAAAATCAGATGAGGTATAGGTACGGCCGTCTTCATTGCTGTTGGCAAGGAAGTGCTTCATCAGCGCAGCAGTCTGCCAGTATTTTTTATCGTTGCCCTGTAGCCCTTTTACAAAAGCCACGGTCATGGTACCGTTAAAAAAAGCATCTTCGCCATAGCTTTCTTCGGTGCGCCCCCAACGCGGGTCGCGGGCAAGGTCGGCATTCGGGGCGCGTACTACCAGTGCACCACGGTTGTAGTGTTGGTATGCATAGCGGGTTTCGTAACCTTCTACGGCTGCCACTTTTTGTAGCAACTCAGTATCCCAGGTTTCGCCAAGGCCATACGCCTGCGGAAACGTGGTTGTAGTCAGCGGCGCTTTGCCCTTGCCACCCCATTCTCCGGGGCCGCCCAGTGCCAGTCCATGCAGGCCTTCCACATGCCCGGCGGCTTTAATGCCCAGGCGCGGCACTGATGGGTTGGTGCTTAGTGCGTGTATCTTCTCATCCAGCGTCATAAGCTGTAGCAGGTTGTCAATACGCTTTTCCGTGTCCAACGTTGGGTTTTGGAAAGGGTATTTGTACTGTGCCAATGCCGTGGTACTGATGAGTAGTAGTATGTATAGTTTTAAAAATTTCATTATTGGTTTTGTAAATGGGCAGATAAAAAACCGGGGACCTGATTCCGGCAGATCCCCGGCAACCTAAATCAACTAACCCAAATAGTAACTTAAATTATTTAACCCACTCGGTTTTAAAAGTGGTTTTTCCATTCAAAGGATTCTGGCTTACCTCAAAGCTGCTGCCTTTTTTGGCAGTGCTTACGGTTTGTACTGCATCGCTGCCCGGTAGGTATACCTTACCAGTAGCCGCAGTAGTAGCATCTGTAGCATATACTTTAAGCGTAAGCTTGCTCCAGTCCATGTCCTGGGTGCTTTGCGCCAGTTTTATGTGCGGAAGCACAGTACCGTTCTTAACCAATACTACTATCGGCAGGTCTCCGGCCTTGATTTTATGCCAGCCGCCTTCATATACTTTTTTAGTCTGGTAATCTATCCATTGTCCCGGCGGAAGGTATACATCCCTTTCGGTAACTTCCTCAAATAGCGGTGCCACTAACATGTCTGACCCAAAAAGGTATTCGTTGTCTACAAGCCAAGAACCGGGGTCGTTAGGGTATTCCACAAACAAGGCACGCATCATTGGTAGGCCACGTTCGGTACAGTCTTTCGCCTGGGCATAGATGTACGGCATCAGCTCGTAGCGCATGTTATCGGCATTACGGTACATTTCCAGGAAGTCGCTGCTGTACAGCCATGGCTCCTTAGGCGGTTCGCCGTGGCTGCGTACGTGGCTGGTAAGCATCCCGAACGGTGTCCACCTGCGGTACAATGGCTCAGGCGATTTGGTAACAAATCCGCCCACATCGTGGCTCCAGAAACTAAATCCTGAAAGCCCCAGTGAAAGCCCACCCCTTAGAGTAGCGCTCATAGCACCATTAGTGGTAGCGGCATCGCCACCCCAATGCAGCGGGTAACGCTGGCTACCGGCCCAGGTACTGCGCGCCCATATCAGCGTATAGCCTTTTTCGCGTTGGGTAACTTCGGCAACAGCCTTGTTATAGCGCAGCGGGTACAGGTTGTGCTCGTAAAAACCGGTGCGCCCGTTGCTGTAAATACCGTCATACGGAGCAGCCTCCCCAAAGTCTACCTTAAATACGGCAACACCCTGGTCAAACAGGTTTTTCAGTTTGCCCTGATACCATTTTATAGTAGCCGGGTTGGTAAAGTCCAGCACGGCATCTTCATACGGAAGGTTGCCCTTACGGTCTTTCACGGCAAGGTTGTTGTCTACAATTTCGTTAAAAAGCGTATTCTTTGGCGTGAAGTACGGCAGCTGCCACAGGCATATATTAAAGCCGTCTTTCTTCAGGTCGACCATCATTTTTACAGGATCTTCAAAACGCTTAGAGGCAAACTGGTAGTTGTTCCTCCAGTCGGTATCAAACCAGCCGGTATCAAAGTGGATTACATCACTTGGTATTTTGTTCTTGCGAAGGTTTTTGGCAACCTCACGGCCTTCTTTTTCAGAGAAATAGGTAATACGGCTCATCCACAACCCGAATGACCACAGTGGCGGCATTGATGCCTTACCTGTAAGGTCGGTATATTCATCAAGGATGTCCTTCGGCTCACCGATAAACAGGAACAGGTCGGCCTCGTCGTCGCCTATCATCATTTTGTTGGTGTTGGCTTCATATTTACCAAAGTCTACCGTAATGGGTGATGAGGTATGCATAAACACACCATAGCCACGACTGCTCATGTAGAAAGGTATCGGCTTGTACATGGTTTCGTTCTGTACACCGTTAGCATCATCTGTATACAGGATTACCTTTTGCCCGCGCTTGTTAAAGTTGGTAAACGATTCACCACAGCCGAATATCTTTTCATCGGGCTCTAGGCTGAATACCGGTGCCATGCTGCGCGAATAATCAGCAGTGCGGCGCACGAAGCTGAACGGCAGGATAGGGGTGTAGGTATTCTGCACATCCTTGTCGTGGATGGTGCTGGTAAGCAGTTTACCGGCTGCATCGTATATTTTTACGTGCCATGGGTTGGCTATTATCTCTACCGAACCGTACTTGCCGGTGTACTTGTGCCCGGTAGTTGTTTTGCTGTATTTCCAAAGTTCAGGGTGGTTTGGTGCCGTGCCGTTTACCAGCATCAGCGATTCTGTAGGCTGGTGGAACTGCGGCCCCGAAGCCATTTTTATCCTCACGGCACGCTCTGAAACAAACTGTATGCTGAATGGCAGTACCGGCGATACTTCGTACTCGGTGGTAGGGAACTCATTTGGCGGGGTTACTACCGGTTTCATCAGCATGTTGTCGAATGCGTGACGTATCTGGTAGGTATTGCGTATGTATTTTACCGTACCTTTTCCGGTAGCCGGGTCAAAAGACGCAAGCTCATCGGCAAAATAGAAGGCGTTGAGGTAGTTCTCAAAATCCTTGCTGATGTCGATAGGCCCGTTCAGCACATCGGCATTCTGCACTTGTGCCTGCATGCTGTGCCCTCCCATAAAGAGCGCCGCTATGGCCGACAGTACGCTTAGTTTTTGTTTGTTCATGAGGTTATAGTTTGGTTATAAGCGAGAGGTTATTTGCAATCCGTTATTTTGTATTCAGGGTTATTGTAGCACTCTTAAGCCCGGGCGAACTCGCTGTAAGTTCCAGCGTACCAGCCTTAGAGCCCGCCTGTACTATTACAAGGCATTTGCCCATCCAGGCGCTGTGTTTTTCGGCTTTGTACGGTTCGTGGCTCACGGGGTCGCCGCTGCACACGCCTACTATTTTACCGTCGCCCTTCAGGCTGAAGTTTATCATGTTACCGGCTGTTGCGGCAAATACACCATTGGCATCGGTAATGTCTACGGTTATGTAGCTTAGGTCGGTGCCATCGGCAGTTATGGTTTCGCGGTCGGCAGTAGCTTTCAGGGCAGCAGGCGCACCGGCGGTTTTTATTTCTTTTTCCAATACCACCTTACCGCCTTTGCGCGATACGGCTTTTAGCGTACCCGGCTCGTATTTTACCCTCCACATAATATGGAGATCGTCGCCGTGCTTGCTTTTTTTGCCAAGTGATTTGCCGTTAAGGTACAGCTCCACTTCGTCCGCGTGGTTGTAGTAGGCCCATACGTCTACTTCTTGTCCTGCTTTCCAATTCCAGTGCGGGAAAACGTGCAGCACGTCCTTATCGGTCCATTCGCTTTGGTACATGTAGTACACGTCTTTCGGGAAACCGGCAAGGTCGGCCACACCGAAGTACGAGCTGATACTCGGCCACAGGTAAGGGGTAGGTTCGCCAATGTAGTCGAAGCCTGTCCAGATGAACATCCCCGAAAGGAAATCGTATTTCTTCATCACTTTCCAGGTTTCCTCATGGGTAGAACCCCACGGAGCCTGTACCTGGTCGTATGCCGAAACCGTATTGCCCGGGTTACCGTCGTGGAACGGTATGTCCCAACGCTTAGGCCATATTTTTATCGTATCTGATTTTGCATCATAATAACCCCTTGTTTCCAGTGCCGAAGTAGTTTCGGTAGCAATAAATGGCACCTTAGGGAAGTTTACCTGGTGCTTTGGCCAGGTTTGGTGGGCATAGTTGTAGCCAATGATATCCAGCGCTCCTGATGCCGCAAGGTTGTTCGGCTTATCGGCAGTGTTTGTAAACTGTATGCTTACTTTGGTGGCATCTACCGCTACCGGTGGGTTCATGGCTGCTGTAACCGGCCTTGTTTTATCTAGGTTTTTTACAATGGCGGCAAGTTCTCGGCCTATATCAGCACCCTTGTCACTCCATTGTTCCGGGATTTCGTTCCCTATGCTCCACATAAACACACTTGGGTGGTTACGGTCGCGCAGTACCTGGTCTTCCAGGTCTTTCTTGTGCCATTTGTCCCAGTCTTTGCTGTAGTCGTCAGGGTTTTTGGCCTGTGCCCACATGTCAAAGGCTTCGTCCATAACAATAAGGCCCATTTTGTCGCACAGGTCCAGTAGTTCCGGGGCAGGAGGGTTGTGGCTGGTACGGATACCGTTAACGCCCATTTCCATCATAATCTGCAATTCGCGCTCCATAGCACGGGTATTAAACGCTGAGCCCAGCGGACCCAAATCGTGGTGCAGGCATACACCTTTTATTTTCAGAGGCTTCCCGTTTAGGATAAAGCCCTTGTCTAAGTCAAATTTAAAATCACGGATACCAAAAGTGGTTTCATACACATCAGCCACTTTGCCATCTACACTTATTTCGGTAACGGCGCGGTATAGTTCCGGTTTTTCGGTACTCCACAATGCCGGGTTAGTTATCTCGGTTTGCTGCGTTACTTCCTGCTGTGTATTGGCACCTATCTTTTGCTCGGCAGTAACAGCTGTTATTTCACTGTCGCCTTTATAAATGGTGGTGGTTATGGTAGCGGTTTTTTCCGCTTTGTCTTCATTTTTTACGGTGGTTTCAAGTGCTACGGTAGCTTTTTCTGCCGAAACCTTAGGTGTGGTAATGTATGTACCGTATTCGGCTACATGTACATTAGCAGTGGTAGTAAGCCACACGCTGCGGTAAATACCCGAACCCGAATACCAGCGCGAATTAGGCTGTTTCGAGTTATCGGCCTTTACAATGATTTCATTCTCTTGGTCTTCGCCAAATTTAAGGTAGGGGGTAATGTTATAGCTAAAGCCGATGTATCCGTTAGGGCGGTTGCCCAGGTAATGGCCGTTTACCCATACGCTGCTGTTCTTATATATCCCGTCAAACGTTATGGTGGTAATTTTATCGCTGTCGGCTTGTGGTACGCTGAATGTTTTTTTATACCAGCCCAGGCCGCCGGTTAGTGCGCCGCCGCCTATTCCCGCAGGGCTGTGCTCGTCAAAGCTGCCTTCTATGCTCCAGTCGTGCGGAAGGTTAAGGGTGCGCCACTGTGTGGCTGTGCCTATGGTATCGTGGTCTTTAGAATCATTCAGGTGAAATTGCCAACCGGTATTAAAATCTACTTTACGGTTTGCAAGCAGGGTAGTGTCCTGGGTACCGCAAGCTACCAGGGTTATGGTACCGGCAAGCGCCAGGGTTTTAATAAGATTTAGTTTGTAAGGTGCAGTCATTACGGGTTATTTAAAAAAGGCCGGTAAGCCCTCATGCTTACCGGCCCCAATTATGAGAAAAATTATTCTGCTGGTTTGTAGTGGAACATTATCTGGCACTGTCCTTCACCTGTACGGCTTTGGTCGCGTACTACTGCAAGGCGCAGCGATGTTTCAGTAATTTCCAGTACGTGTACATTTACCCAGTTACTACAGTCAGGGTAGTAATCTCCGCCATACAGCATTTCGGGGCCTCCGTTAAATATCAGCCTGTCTGTATCAAGGTTTAGAGAGAAAGTACCTGTTTTTGTAGTCTGGTCTGTAGTAGCAAGGGCTGTTTGGCTAATGCTTACGTTATAGTTACCATCAAGGTTAAACGTCATGCTGCCCCAGTCTTTGTTAACCATAGCCCAGCTTGCATCGTTGTAAGTAGGGAACCAGGCCCAGTTATCGCCGCTTGAAGCAGGGTAGTCAAGACCACACCAGCCTATAGGGCTGTCCATATCCAGTACCCAGGTTTTTCCTTCAGTACCATTTGTAAGGTAACCCCATTCTGCTGCGCTGAAGTAATCTTCGTCGTTGTTTGCTATGGTTATGTTTACCGGTTGTGCTGCTACTGCACCACCACGGGTATATGCTGTAAAGTATACAGTATAAGTACCTGCAAATGGAAATACAGTGCTGGTGGTTTGTAGGTTGCTATGGCCCAGGTCGTCACCGGCAGCATTAGTATAGTTCCAGTATGGTATTACGTCCTCAGTAAGGTTAGTCATAATTACCTTATTAGGGTCGCTAGGATCTATTGTAACAGAGATGTTTATCTCCGAAGCATCAAGCGTAATAGCCGGTAGGCTATCGCGGTCTTCTACCGGATCGCAGGAAACAATGGTTCCTACAGCCAGTAGGGCAACAATCATTTTAAACATATTTTTCATGAGTCTCATTGTTTTTATTGTTTATTACCAACCGGCATTTTGGGTGATTGCACCGTTAGATACCAGTACCTGAGATTGAGGAAGTGCAAACCAGCCAAGAGTTTCTGGCCTGAAAGTTAATGCAAATTCACCTCCTTGGCTAGTAGCATTTACTGCAGCTGCAGTCACTGTCATACCTTGTCTTATAAGATCGAACCATCTTTCGCCTTCAAGAGCAAGTTCCAGCCTACGCTCGTTCATAATGTTTGCCAGTGTAGCCGGTACGCTGTGCGAGTTGTCAGTAACTCCGTACGCACGGTTACGTATCCTGTCTAAACAGGTTTGTGCAAAAGTGTCGTTAGTGCCCAGGTTAAGCTCGGCAGCCATAAGCAGTACATCAGAGAAACGAAGAAGATAAATATCCTCTGTGTTGTCTATCTGCATATCGCCTGTACCTTGTTCTCCTGCTATACGTGCACCTTTTTTCCATCCGTAGCCAGTGTATTGACGTTGTCCGTTAGCATCGGCATCATAGCCAAGTCCTTCGCCTACAAAGTCAATTATTGTGGCATCACGGCGGGTATCTCCGGCACCGTAAGCATTATATAGCATTGGTGTTACTGTACCACCGCCCCAGCCTTGTCCGTATGGGCCAAAATCACCACCACGAACAGAGATGTTTACTTTAAAGCGGTTACCATCGTGCAGGTTCCAGTTAGCATTACCAGAACCGTTGTAACGGATAGCAAACACAGCTTCGGTATTACCTTCGCCTGCATAAGTAGCGCCTTCAGATGCTGATGATGCCAGCCATAGGCTTGCAAAATCATCTACAAGAGCGTGGCCACTGTTGTTTACCACATCATTTACATAAGTTATAGCCTGGTCTTTAGTTACTACACCGGCAAGATCTGCCTGTCCGTAATAAGTAGTGTAGAAAAGGAACGCTTTGGCCAGTAAGCCTTCAGCAGCCCATTTAGTTACACGGCCATAGTTAGCATTAGCAGGGGTAGAGTAGTTATCGTCTCCCAGGTTATCCGCTGCAAACTTAAGGTCTTCTGCAATAAGCTTGTAAGTAACCTCTGCTGACTGGCGTGGAGATTCAAACTCAGCCGCAGTAAGTGTATGGTCTAAAGGAACAATATCGCCAAATACCCTTGCAAGGCGGAAATGGTAAAAAGCCCTAAGGAATTTTGCCTCAGCCTCATATTGTGTGCGTAGCGCAGTATCTTCGCCCCATTCTATGTTATCAAGGTTTTCCAGAAGCACGTTTGCCCTGTATATACCTATGTAATCATTTTCCCATATTGGGTCGTTCATTTCCTTGTCGGTAACAAACTGAAAACGGTCGCGCTCTACGTCTACGTTACTGTCGGCAGTACCAAAACCACCGTAGCAGTTATCTGAAGCTATTTCTGTGTTCATTAGCCATCCGCCGTAGCCTTCGCGTTGCAGTATGTCGTATACAGCTACAAGACCTTTAAGACCGTCTTCAGGGGTTTTATAAAAGTTTTCTTCCACCTGCTGGGTGTAAGGCGACTTTGTAATAAAATCATCTGTACAAGAGCCCAGTACAAGCAATGATGTTATTCCGAATACTTTAATTATATTTTTCATTGTTTCATGCAATTTTTAGAAGTTAACACTTAAGCCAAGCATATACGTCCTTGGTTGTGGATATGAACCTACATCTATACCTTTTGCCCAAGATTGGTTTGCGTTACCAAAGCCCACCTCAGGGTCAAGTCCGGGATATTTAGTAAAGGTAAACAGGTTATTTGCCGAAGCATAAATCCTGAATTGTGAGAATGTTTTACCTACTATATCCGATAGTTTAGATACGTCGCAACCCAGTGTTATGGTTTTAATCCTGAAGAAATCACCATCTTTCATGTAAAGGTCGCTAAATTTTGTCCAGTTACCGTTAGCATCAGTACCATAAGTTACCCTTGGCAGGTGGTTAGAGCTGCCTTCAGTAGTCCAACGTCCAAATACATCTGTAGTGTAGTTGTAGAATGGCCTTGAGTAATCACGTACACCATAAGCTATCTGGTTACCAGCTACACCGTAAGTGTACACAGAAAGGTCAAACGCCTTGTAGTTTAGCTGGAAGCTAATACCGTAGTAGTAATCAGGGTTAGGGTCGCCTATTTTAGTTTTGTCATCGGCAGTAATAGCGCCGTCACCATTAAGGTCTACAAATTTCACGTCGCCCGGTTGTGCATTTGGCTGTATCGGGGTACCGTTGTGCTCATAAGCGGCTATTTCAGCCTCGTTCTGGAAGATACCGTCTGTTTTAAGACCATAGAAGTAACCTATAGGTTGTCCTTCTTGTACACGGTTTATTTCATCTATACCCTGGAACAGCAGGTTGCTGTCTCCGTAAATGATACCGTTTTGGTTAGCTACCTTAGTAACTTCGTTTTTGTTTTTAGAAATGTTGGCGTTTACTGTAAGCCTCCAGTCGTTTCCAAAGGTAGTATTGTAGCCAAGTGCAGCTTCAAAACCTTTGTTGTTTACGTTACCACCGTTAATGTAAGGAGCCTGTGCACCTGCAATTTCCGGTACTGTAGCCTGTAAAAGCCAGTCTTTAGTAGTTTTATCGTAATAGTCGAATGTAAATGTTAGGTTGTTAAATAATGTAGCATCTATACCAAGGTCAAGCTGCTCAGAAGTTTCCCATTTAAGGTTAGGGTTGTTAAGAGCGTCTGGGCTTGCGCCTGTATAGTTTACAAGGTCTGTACCGTTACCAAACTGGTAGTTTTTGTCATAAGACGATATGGTAGACATGTAAGCAAACCTCCTTGAAAACTGGTCGTTACCGTTTTGTCCCCAGCTACCGCGTATTTTAAGTGATTTAACCACTTTATTGTCTTGAGGGAAGAATGATTCCCTGTCTACGTTCCATCCTGCAGAGAATGAAGGGAATATAGCCCACTTGTTGTTTGCACCAAATTCTGATGAACCGTCGCGGCGAATAGTAGCAGTAAACAGGTATTTGTTGTCGTAATCATACAGTACCCTACCGAAGTATGATGCTATAGCATAGTCATAACGGTTACCTGTAGTAGTGTTTAGCGCCTGGTTAGTTACGTTATCAAGATAAGCGTGGCCAAAGTCGTTAAAGGTAAGGTCCCTGCCGGTGGCGCTTGAATACCTTGAAAAACGCTCACGTGCAGATATACCCCCAAGTACGTCTATGTTATGGTTGCCAAAACTTGCTTTGTAGTTAGCTGTATTTTCCCAAATGTATGAGAAGTTGTTTGTAGCGCTTTGTGTTACCGAGTTTACGGTAGCATAGCTTACCGATGAAAGCTGGTAAGTAGGGGTAAACGCACGGTAGTTATCTGTATAGATATCTACACCAAATGAAGTTTTTACTGTAAGGCCTTTTACCGGTACTACTTCTGCAAATACGTTACCTACAAAACGGTTTGCAAGGGTTTCTTTAAAGTTAGTGTAGTATAGTAAACCAAGTGGGTTTGTAATATCTGCACTAATATCAGATGAACCGTAGCTGCCGTCTTCATTGTATACATCAAAGTTTGGCGGTGCGTTAAGGAAACCTCTTAGCGAGTTACTGTAGATACCCTGGTCTGCAATACCCCTGCTTTTTGTATTAGCGTACGAGAAGTTTTCACCTATTTTAAAACGATCTTTAATAATATTAAAGGTAGTGTTTGTATTAAAGGTAACACGGTCGTACTGAGACTGACCTGTTTGGCTTCCTATAAGACCATCCTGACCGTAGTAAGAAAGGCCAGTGCTGTATACCACTTTATCATTACCACCATTTACAAGAAGTGAGTGGTTTTGTTTCATGGCACCGTCATTAAACATTTGATCCTGCCAGTTAGTATTTGGCATTGCATCTATTTGATCTGAAGTGTAAAGCGGAGAAAAGCCTGAGTTTACACGAGCTTCATTCATAATAGTTGCATACTCCTTTGCATTAAGCATAGGAAGCCTTTTGTAGCTTTGTTGCCATCCTGTGTAGCTGTTTAATGAAACAGTTACTTTGCCTTCAGCACCTTTTTTAGTAGTTACAAGGATAACACCGTTAGCTGCACGTGCACCGTAAATAGCGGCAGCAGAAGCGTCTTTCAGGACGTCTATCCTTTCTATCGTAGAAGGATCCAGGTAGCTGATACCGTTATCTACTACCACACCGTCTACTACATAAAGCGGAGAGGCATTACCCACAGTACCCGCACCGCGGATGTTTACCACCATACCAGCACCCGGCTGACCCGATGTTTGTGTAATGTTTACACCACTTGTTTGCCCTTGTATGGCACTTGTAGCATCAATACTGTTTGTTTGTTGAAGGTCTTTACCGCTTACTACTGTAGTAGCAGCCGTACTTACCTTACGTTTTTGAGTACCGTAACCTACTACCACTACTTCTTCGAGTTCCTGGGTAGAAGATTTAAGTGCTACGTTTATTGTAGTTTGGCCGTTTACAGGAATTTCCTGTGTAGTAAAGCCTACGTAGCTAATTACCAGTACAGCATTAGTGCTTGCACTGATTTGGAATTTACCGTCAATGTCGGTACTTACACCATTTGTTGTGCCTTTTTCTACTACGTTTACACCAGGAAGTCCAAGGCCATCATCTGCCGAGGTAATAGTTCCTGAAATAGTGGCTTGCTGTGCAAATGCTGTATACGAAAGCATCGTAAGCATAAACAACATGCAAAGCGTAAGTACTCTTGGCGGAATACAAAAATTACTTTTCATGATAAATGAGAGTTTGGTTATAGGGTTAACATTATGGGTTAGACGTCC